>JBKHDM010000032.1:0-30886 GCA_046541355.1 Spirochaetaceae bacterium | reverse complement strand
CACGGCGCCCGGCGTCTGCCCGCCCGACCGCCCCGAGGCGCGGCCAACCTGCGCCGTGCGACCGGCGCCCGGCGTCTGCCCGCCCGACCGGCCCCCTGCGTCTGCCCGTGCGACCGGCGCTCTCAACTGCCCTTTACCAGACCAGCTCGAGCTCCAGCGGTTCGGACCGGTCGAGGAGCTCCCGGAAGGTATAGTCGAGGCGAAGGGTACGCCCCGAGGGCTCTCCAAGGCTGCTTTCGAGAATCGGAGAGGGCGTCTCGATCCGGTAGGTGATGGTGCCTCGGTCAAAGTAGCTCTCGAGAAAGGCGAGCTCTCCCTCACCGAGGTCGGATACCTCCGCGGGTGAGAGGGGCAGCTTGAGCCCGACACCACCCGCAGGCAGCTCCAGGGAGTCCCGGGTCGAAAGGAGGCGAGCGAGGGCTTCGAGGGAGTCGAACCGGTAGACCGCGGTTACTACCGACTCCTCCTCCCCGTCCTCCCGGGAGTACTCAAGGAGCTCAGCCTCCGGGAGCGCGTGATCCATGAGCTCGAAGTCTCTCCGAGCTATCGGGACCGGCCAGACCTCCGCGTCCCGATCAAAGACCTGCGCCTCCAGGAGCTCCCGGGAGAGGGTGAAGATGTAGGTCAGCTCTCCCCGGCGACTGTCTTCCATCTCGATCCGTGTCTCGACCGACAGACAGCCAAGGAGGAGAACAGGAAGGGCGAGGCATAGAACCAGGCGAACAGTAGGGTGCACCATATCGACGGGCATGCTACCCCGTGCTCCCCCCTTGGACAAGAGGCGCCCGGGAATCCTCACCCTCCGAGCTCCACGATTGTCTTGCCGAAGCCTCCCTCCTCCGGGGAGGCGTAGTGAAACGCCGTAACCGACCCGTGGCCGGCGAGATGGGATCTCACCCCTTTCTGGAGCACCCCCTCGCCCATGCCGTGGATCACCGAGAAACGGTTGAGCCCGGTGACCAGGGCGCGGTCGATCTGGTCGTCGAGGGCTGCCAACGCCTCCTCGAGCCGATGTCCCCGCAGATCGAGCTCCGCCCGGGGGGCGGGAGCGCTATCCTGATCGTAGGAAACATGGACCTCTCCTCGCCGCGACCCCCGCCCCGCCGGCCCCGCCGGCTCAAACTCATCTCGTCCGAGGGATAGCTTTACCGGTCCGGCGGCGACGAGCCAGCTTCCGTCCCGGTTCTCCCGCAGAAGGGTCGCCTTGCGGCCGTTGGCGGTAACGATCACCTCCTGTCCCGCCGCCGGCGCCTCCCCGCCCCTGCCTCGGGAACCGGCGCCTGGGCCGGTCCTCCTTCGCCTGCCCTCTCGCCCCCCCGGGGAGCGGCCGGGGGCCTCATCCATCCGGGAGGATTCATCCCGGAAGCGTTCGGTCTGCCGCGCCTCGGCCTCCTCGAGCTCCTGGATGTACTCCTTTACCGCCTGAGTCTTCTCCCGGGTAATCTCCGCCTCCCGGAGTTCCCGGACGAGGTTTTCCAGCTTCCGTCGAGCCTCGGCGCTGAAGCTCCTGAGCTCCCGTAACCCCTCACGCCTCAGCTCCTCCTCCCGCGCCCGGAGCGCCTCCCGCTCCTCGAGAAGCTTCTGCTCCTCTCGCCGCCGGCGACGCAGCTGCTCCTCGAGCTCCGCGGAGCGCTCCTTGAGCTTTGTCTGCTCCTCGGTGAGCTGACGAATGATCTCGGCGATGTCGGACTGCTGCTCATCGAGGTACGACCGCGCCTGGGCTATCAGAGTCGGGGGAATGCCGTTGTGACTCGCAATGTCGAGGGCGTGGCTCGCCCCGGGCTCCCCCACCCGGAGCTCGAAGGTGGGGCGGTGGGTGGCGGCGTCGAAGGAGACCGAAACGTTTTCCGCCTCCTTCCGGGTAAAACCGTACTGCTTGAGCACGGTGTGGTGGGTGGTGGCGATGGTGAGGCCGGCGCGGCGGATACACTCGTCGAGAATCGCCATCGAGAGCGCCGCCCCTTCCTCGTAGTCGGTCCCGGAGCCGAGCTCGTCGAGGAGGACGAGGCTCGACGGCCCGATGCGGTCGAGGATCCCGGAGATCCGCTGCATGTGACCGGAGAAGGTTGAAAGGGACTCCTCGAGGGACTGCTCATCCCCGATGTCCGCGTGGAGGGAGCTGAAAATCGGCATGGTCGTGCCGCTTTCCCCGGGCAAGGGTAGTCCGAACTGGTGCATCAGGGCGAAAAGACCGACGGTTTTCAGGGAGACCGTCTTTCCGCCGGTGTTGGGTCCGGTGATGATGAGCGCCCGGGTCCCCGCTGTGACCTCCAGGGAGATCGGGACGCACCGCGGCCCGAGAAGCGGGTGGCGGGCGCGGCGGAGTATGAGCGCCCCACCCTCCCCGGCGACCGTCGGAACGACCGCGTCGAGGCGGTGGGCGTAGAGAGCCCGGGCGTAGTAGCTGTCGAGTACCGCGAGGTAGCCGATCAGCCCGTGGAGAGCCGTACGCTCCACCCGCAGAGCGTCGCTCACCTCCGCCAGAGCGCGCCGGATCGCCTGAAAGGCGCGACCCTCGAGCTCAACGAGGGCGTTGTTTTTTTCAACCAGCGCCTCGGGCTCCACGAAGAGGGTCGCTCCGGTCTGGGAGACCTCATGAACGATTCCACCGATCTTGCCCCGGTGATCGCTACTTACCGGCAGCACCGTCCGTCCGTCCCGCTGGGTCGGAAGGTCGCTTGTAAACACCTTTTCCCGATCGGAACGCTGAAAGTATGAGCGAACGAGCTCATCGATCTCCCCCCGGGTCCTCGCGATACGGCGACGCACCGCCTGGAGCTCGGGGATCGCCTCCTCCTTTATTGATCCGTCCTCGCCTATGTAGCGTCGGATACCCGCCTCGAGCTCCCTCGCCGGACCGAGATCCCCCTGGAGCGCCTCCAGGGCTCCCCCCTCCTCCCGGAACAGCCAGTTGTGCAGCCTCCTCACTCCCCCCAGGAATCGCGCAATCTCGTTGAGCTCCTCCGGCTCCAGGATAGCTCCCTCGTGCCTGAGGGAATCAACCGAAGCTGTTACGTCCGGCACGCCCCCCTCGGGTCGAGCTTCCTCCTCTGCGAGGCGGCGCTGTATCTCCGCGACCAGGGTGAGCTCCCGGCGGATAACGGTTTCGTCCCGGGAGAACCCGCGCTCTCGGAGGAGCGCGGCCCCCGGCTCGCTGAGGGCGGCCTCGAGGATCTCCCGCCGGATCTTCGAGAACTCCAGGAGCTCAACGGTTCTCTCGTCAGCGTCCAGGGGCATAGCGATCCTCCCCCGCGAGTTTCCCGCTCATCTGATGATCCGCGATGATCCGGCGGTAGCTCTCGTAGCGCTCGATGTCGATCCTGCCGGCCTCGACACCGGCTCGAACCGCGCAGTCCGGCTCGTGGAGGTGGGTACAACCGGGGATCCTGCACTCCGGGATGAGGGGGGCCATCTCCCGGAAGCCCCAGGCGATCTGTTCCCGGCGGAAGGCGTAGAGGTCGAGCTCCCGGATACCCGGGGTGTCAATCACCCCGCAATCGAGGCGAGGCAGGAAGAGGCGGACCGCGAGGGTGGTCGTGTGTCGCCCCCTGTTGTACTTACTCGAGACCGCTCCGATCCGGGCTGCGATCTCCGGTTCAAGGGCGTTGAGCAGACTCGACTTCCCCACCCCCGACTGGCCGAGAAAGGCAACCTCCCGGCCACGACAGAGCTCCTCGAGCTCCCCGATTCCCCCGCCCTCGAGAGCGCTTGTGCTGAGGACCGGATAGCCGAGGTTTTCCAACAGCTCGAGGCGTGACCTGATCGTGGTGTCGATCCCCTGGTCCGACTTGTTGATGACCAGGGCGAAGGGTATCTCCTCGAGCTCTGCGGCGACCATCGCCCGGTCTATGAAGCGGGGCCGAAAAGCGGGCTCCCGGGGCGAGGAAACGACGATGAGCAGGTCGAGGTTGGCGGCGATGGTCTGTACGGCGTTGCGCTTCCTGTTCCACCGGATAAACTCGTTTTTCCGGGGCAGGCGCTTCTCGATCTGTCCCGTGGAGCCGTGGAGGGTGAGACCGACCCGGTCGCCCGGGGCGAGTACGTTGTATCCCCTGCCGGTTCCCGCAAGCTGCTTTCCCTTTATCCTGCACTCCACCGCCTGGGGCAGCCCGTCGACAACCAAAAGAGGCGCCCCTCCGGCGCCGGAGGGCTCCCCGGGGACGTCGACGTGGAAGATGTTGTTGCTCCCCCACAGCACTACTCCCTCAGTCACCCGCTCCCTCCAGCGGTCTCTCCTCCCTCGGGTCGGCCCCTGACCGCACGGCGTCTCCGGAGGCGCCCTCCGGCGCCCGTCCAGGGAGGGAAAGCACCCCCCGGTATCCGAGGCGGAAGGAGGCGGCGATCTGCCTGTACTCCTCGGGCCTCGAGGCGGGGGGGGCGTTTCGAAAACGGGTTGTCATGAGGGCGCCGCGAAGCCCCCTCACTCCCCCGGGAGCTGTACGCCTCGCACCCCGGGTTCGCCCCGGTTTGACCAGAGCCTTGCCGAAGCCGGTTACCGTAGGCAGCTGATGCCTCCGTGCGAGGTCCAGGACCCGTCTCGCCACTCCGTCCCGGGAGTCGACGAGGGTAACCCCGCCGCCGAGCTCCTCGAGAACCCGCCGCATCGCCGGCAGGATGTGGAGAAAGTGGGTGCAGCCGAGGACAACCACGTCCGCCCCTTCATCCTTGAACTGCTCCAGCTCTTTTCTGATGAGACCGGAGACCTCCGCTCCCTCGGATAGTTCCGGAAAGCCCCCTTCGATCTGCCGGACCAGCTCGGAGGCTCCGGAGCGGATTACCCGAAAGGAGGCGGCAAACTCCTGAACCAGCCGGTCGAGATAGTCATCCCGGACGGTCGCGGAGGTGGCGAGCAGTCCGATCACCCCGGTTTTCGTCCATCTCGCCGCGGGCTTTACCGCCGGGACGGTTCCGATAAAGGGAATGGAGTACGCCTGTCGCAGCCGGTCGAGGGCGGTGACCGAGGCGGTGTTACAGGCGATGAGGACCAGATCGGGAGGAAACACCACCAAAGCCTCTCCTACCAGTTCCACCAGATGTTCCTCGAGCCAGTCGGCCCGCTTCTCGCCGTAAGGAAAGCCTGCAGTGTCGGCAACGTAGCAGATCGTAAAGGCGTCGCGGATCCGCATCAGGTAGTCGGTGTAGGCGAGACCGCCGACCCCGGAGTCGATCACCAGCAGACGGGTTCGGCTCGTGTCTGACAGAAGGTATGCCGGGGCGTCACTCATCCGAGAAAAGGGAGTCGAAGGCGTTGCGGGCTTCGCTGCGTTTTGTATCGGCCACCGTCGTGCCGGGGGTCACCGGGTTTTCTCCAAGGCGGAAATAGTCACAGAAGTTGGCCCGCTCCTTATCCCTCACCTCCTCCGGGACCGTCTCCCGACACTGCCGGTGCGCCCGGGGATCGAAGAACGTGCAGTTCTTGCAGACCCGCACGTCCTTGCCGCATCCGGGACAGACGGTCGAGCGAAACGCCTTGAGTTGCTCGTCGAACTGGTAACCGCAGGAAAAACAGCGCGCCATGGTATCCGTTCATTGTAGGGGAGGATCCTTCCGCGAGGCAAGCAGCTTCGGTCCTGCCCTTGCACCGGGGAGGCGCGAATTGTAGAGTGGAACCGGATGTTTTCCCGGACAATCGCCACCGTCGAGGAGGCGCTGCAAAAGGTAGACTCGGAGCAACTCATCATCGGCAGCCGCTTCCCGAAAGGGGTCTACCAGGGAGTACGCGTCCAGGGGTGCAGCTTCGTCAGGTGCAGCTTCTCCGGCCTCACCTTCCGGGATGTGCAGTTTCGGGAGTGCAGTTTCGCCCTCTGTTTCTTTGATTTCGCCCATCTCACCAACTGCAGATTCGAGGATTGCACCTTTCAGTACGCTGTCTTTGCGTCCGCCCGGATCGAGGGGTGCAGTTTCGAAGGCTCCGACCTGCCCTTGACCAACTTTAACGGCATCGAGGGAAAGGAGAGCTCCTTCGCAGACACCGACCTCGAGGACGCCCGTTTTATCAACGCCCGTCTCTCCCGGTGCAGCTTCGAAAACAGCAACTGTACCCGGACCTTCTTTCAGTTCAGCGTCCGGCAAGAGGTGAGCTTCAAGTACACCAACGTGGAGGACGCGTTTTTCCAGGAGGTCCGGGAGTAGTGTACGTTTCGGCCCATCACAACAAGGGGATCGGCATCAACAGCTACCTCGTCGGGCCGGAGGGTGGGGGCAACGCGATTTTCGTCGATCCTGCTGCCTTTGACGCGGATATCCTCACGGAGCTTGAGCGGGAGAGCCTCGTTCCCACAGCGGTTCTCCTCACCACCCCGGAGGAACACAACATCCGGGTGATTCAGACGATTCAGAAGGTTTACGAGGTTGAAGTCATCGCCGGGACCCAGGCGCTGACGGATATCGACTGCCGCTGTATTACCGAGCTTTCCACCTTCGAGGTGGCGGGACTCCCGGTCACGGCTATTCCGATGCTTCCCCACACCCGGCGCTCCCTGGTCTATCACGTCGGGAGCGTCCTGTTTACCGGCCTCATTATGCACGCCGGCACCGTAGGCGACGCTCCGAACAGCTACGCCGAGGCGCTTCTCGCGGCGGGGATCATAGATCATCTGTTTGACTACCCTGAGGAAACCCCGATTCTCCCCGCCCTCGGGCCTCCCTCAAATGTCCGCTGCGAGCGCGCCCTCAACCCGTGGCTCCGGGAGTTTCTGGAAAACCATCGCCTCTAGAGGATCGGCGCGGGAGGGAGGGCGCTCCCTGGAGGGGCCGCGGCAGGGACCCTCGACGACGTTGTAGAGGAGATGCGGTTGGGCGCTCCCTCGAGGGGCCGCGGCAGGCGGTGAGCCTCAGCCCGCGGTCAGACTCCTCACAACTTCCTTGAATCGCCCAGGCAGGGGAGCCCGGAAGCGTCTCGGCTCATCCTCCCCGGGCAGTGTTATCCGTAAAGAGAAGGCGTGGAGCATGAGGGAGGCGTCGGGAAACCGGTTGTCCCGCCGGCTGTAGATCGGGTCGCCGAGAATCGGTGCATGGAGCTGAACCGCGTGAACCCGCAGCTGGTGGGTCCTCCCGCTTTTCGGCTCGAAGCGCACGAGGGTGTATCCCCCGGGCAGCCTGCGGAGCACCCGATAGGAGGTTTCAGCCTCCTTACCGACGGTGGGGCTGTAGACGAACCGCTTTCGATTGGTCGGGTCCCGGCGGATAAAACCGTCCACCCGCCCCCGGGAGGCGGGAAGCTCCCCGCGGAGGATCGCGATGTACTGCTTTTCGGTCTCCCGCGCCCTGAATCGCCGGGCGAGCGCGTCGAGGGCAGCGGGGTTTTTTGCCGCCACGATAACTCCCGAGGTCTCCTTGTCGAGGCGGTGGACGATTCCCGGGCGGAGGGCGGAGTCTCCGGGAAAGGCGGAGCGAAGCTCAAGGGAGTGGTGAAGTAAGGCGTTGGCGAGGGTTCCCGAGGGGTTTCCCGCTCCAGGGTGAACAACCAGCCCCTGGGGCTTGTTGATAACGATCACCTCCTCATTCTCGAAGAGAATGGGCAGCTCGATCGCCTCCGGTTCGAGTGACGGGAGCTCCAGCGGTTCGAGGGTCGCCTCCACACGATCCCCCTCGGAGAGCTTCCGGGAGAGGCGAGCGTGCTCCCCGTTGACCCGCACCTCTACACTCCGACTCTTGAGTTGACTCCGGTTGCACAGCTCTAAAGCCTCTGAGAGGTAGCGGTCGACCCGGCTTCCCGCCCACGTCTCATCGACCACGGCGACCAGGGTTTCACTCACCTCGCCGCTCCCGCCTCGCGAGGAGATAATCGATCAACGCGACGGTGAGGGAGATCGCCCCGGCGGTGATGAGCAATCCCGCCTGTTCCCCCTCGGTCAGCTCCGGGCGCTGCTCGGGCGTGACAAACGCCGGGGCGTACTCGGTCGCGAACTCTCCCCGCCGAATGCTCTCCCCGGTAAAGCGTCCGAGGCGGTAGCCTATACCCGAGAGCAGGAGGGCTACGGGAAAGGAACCAAGAGCGATAATCTCTCCCCGGC
The DNA here is from genome assembly GCA_046541355.1 of Spirochaetaceae bacterium. Lineage (GTDB taxonomy): Bacteria > Spirochaetota > Spirochaetia > DSM-27196 > Alkalispirochaetaceae > CAYZHV01. The sequence goes on along the minus strand of JBKHDM010000032.1, from coordinate 22,871 downwards.
GCAGGTCCCTCGCCCAGAGAGGAAACTCCTCGGGATCATAGGGCACCGGCTCCTGCTCCTCTTGCTCCCCGGCCTCCTGGCTCAGAACCTGGGGAGAGAGGAGCAGCATGAGAACCAGAAGCAGCGCGACTCCCCGGTCCGCCCAACCCATCGATCAGTACCCCCTGCTCCCGAAGATCGCCGTACCGATGCGCACCATCGTGGACCCCTCGGCAACAGCGAGGCGAAAATCTCCGGACATACCCATGCTGAGGATGTCAAAGGGAAGGGACCGGGACCGTTTGGTCTCCTCGTAGAGCTCCCGGAGATAGGAGAAGGAGCGTCGGATCCTCGCCTCCTCCCCCACCCAGGGAGCAATACCCATCAGACCGCGGCAGCGCAGGGATGGCGCTCCCTCGAGAGAGTCGAGGAGCTCCTCGAGGGCGTCCCGGTCGGGGACCCCGTACTTCTGCTGTTCCCCGGATATGTTCACCTCAACGAGCACATCGAGGCGACACCCCGCGGCGGCGGCGGCGCTCTCGAGAGCCTCGACGGTCCGGGTCGCGTCGATCGAATGGACACCGGAGAAAACTCCCGGCACCCGTTTAGCCTTGTTTCGCTGGAGGTGGCCGATGAGGTGGAGCTCCCACGCTCCCGGGAGGTCCCGGAACTTCTGTTCCCCCTCCTGAACCCGGTTCTCTCCGAAGAGGGTCAACCCTCCCCGGATTGCCTCCTCGACCGCGCCACGGTCGTGGTTTTTCGAGACTCCCATGAGTTCGATTTCTTCGGGTCTGCGACCCGATTGCCGGGCGCTCTCGGCAATGGCGTCTCGTACTTCGGCTATCCGCTCAGCCATCTGCGACATGGGCTCACAATAGCATCTACCCTTCCCCTCTGTCACCGTCGCTAACCTGTTGACTACCCAGATTGATCGGAGTAGCTTTTGCTCCAAGTCTTGGAAATCCCGTAAAGAGAGGCAGTCACACATGGCCAATTCACTCTGGTCTCAGCGACAGACAGCAACCTGGAAGACAAAAGTAGGACTCGCGGAAATGCTTAAAGGCGGCGTCATCATGGACGTTACCGACGCCGAGCAGGCGAAAATCGCCGCCGACGCCGGAGCCCAGGCTGTCATGGCGTTGGAGCGGGTACCCGCCGACATCCGCGCCCAGGGGGGTGTAGCCCGGATGTCGGACCCTCGGATGATCGAGGAGATCATGGAGACCGTCTCCATTCCGGTGATGGCAAAATGCCGGATCGGCCACCTCGCTGAGGCACAGATTCTGCAGTCCCTGGGAGTCGACTTTATAGATGAGAGCGAAGTGCTCACCCCGGCGGATGACCGGTTTCACGTCGACAAGCACCCCTTCAAGGTTCCCTTTGTCTGTGGTTGCCGTAATCTCGGCGAGGCGTTGCGACGGGTCGGCGAAGGGGCCGCGATGATCCGGACCAAAGGAGAGGCGGGCACCGGCGACATCGTTGAGGCGGTCCGTCACATGCGGACCTTGATGGACGAGATACGGCTGCTCAGGAATCTGCCGAAAGAGCAGCTCATGAGCCACGCCCGGGACACCGGAGCACCCTACGACCTGGTCTGCGAGGTTGCCGAGACCGGAGCGCTCCCGGTGCCGAACTTCTCCGCAGGAGGTGTGGCAACACCCGCGGACGCGGCCCTGATGATGCTGCTCGGAGCAGAGGCGGTCTTCGTCGGCTCCGGGGTCTTCAAGTCCGACAATCCCGAGCGTCGGGCGAGGGCGATTGTAGACGCCGTCGCCTACTACGACGACCCGGACAAGCTGGTAGAGATCTCCCGGGGTATCGGGGAGCCGATGTCCGGGATCAGCAACGCGACGATGGTAGCTGAACAGCGCCTCGCCGGTCGGGGCTGGTAAGAGATCAACCTCCGCGGCGGCTGCAACCCGCCGCCGCGGAAAGCGCCACACACTTCCACTACCAGATCAATGACAAAAGAAAAAAAGGTCGGTGTCCTCTCCTTTCAGGGCGATTTCGCCCGCCACGCCGAGCGCCTAGAGGAGCTCGGCGCCCGGGTGGTATCCGTGCGTACCCCTGAGGCGATAGAACAGATAGATGGACTGGTCATCCCCGGGGGCGAGAGCACGACAATCGGGATGCTCATGGAGCGTTTTGGTCTCCTCGAGGCGGTGCGCAAGGGAGTATCCCGGGGCCTTGCGGTTTTCGGAACCTGTGCCGGCGCGATACTCCTTGCCCGGGAGATCCGCGGGAGCCGGCAGCCCCGGCTCGCTCTGATGGAGACCGAGGTCGAGCGTAACGCCTACGGGCGGCAGATCGACAGTTTCGAGGCGAGCTTCTCCTCGGATTTCTTCGTCGGAGAGCCGCTTAAGGGCGTTTTTATACGAGCACCGATCATCGCCGCGGTCCACCCGCCGGCGGAGGTGATCGCGGTGTACGAGGATCAGCCGGTGGTGGTACGTCAGGGGAAACTCCTCGCGGCGACCTTCCATCCCGAGCTGACCGACGATCTGCGTCTCCACCAGTACTTCCTCGAGACCCTCTAACTGCTGCGCCGCCGATTGAACTCGGAGAGTTCGATGAGTAGCTCCTCTCCCCGGGCTCTCAGGGAGAGGGAGGCGATTGCCCGTCGGACAGCGTCGTCCTCCCGTGCGATCTCCTCCCGGAGCCGGGAGAGGACGCCTCGCTCTTCGGCGATCTGCCGGATTCGGGCAATCTCGTTTTCCCCGATGTCGTGGCTGCCGAAGTACCCCTGGAGCTCCGAGCGCTCCTCGGGGTTCGCCCGTTCGAACAGAAGCGCCCGGACGACGGTCTTCTTGTCCTCGCTCACGTCGGAGCCTACCGGTTTTCCGATCTCCTCGGCCGTTCCAAACAGACCAAGCTGATCGTCCCGGATCTGGAAAATCCGCCCCAGGCGCTCACCGATCTCACCGAGGGTCGTTAGAACGTCCTCCTCCCCCCGCCCGGCGAGGAGGGCTCCGAGCATGAGGGGGAGACTGAAGGTGTACCGGCCGGTTTTGTAGGTGTAGACCGAGAGGATGTCCGCCTTCTCAACCTCCCCTCGGACATAGCCGTTGTAGACATCCTGCATCTGGGCGACCCCGGTCCGAACGATCTCCCGGGAGAGGAGCGCGAGAATCCTCCGCCTCACCGCCTCGGGAACCTCGATTGCCGCGGTGAGCTCGACTGCGAGAAACGCGCTTATGTCCCCCACACAGATCGCAAGCGCCTCGGCGAGGTGGCTCTCCTCTCCCGACCCGAGTCGGAGCGCCCGCCCCTCTCCGGTTGCAAGCGCCCGGTACTGAGCGTGCATGCTCGGTCTGCCCCGACGCAGATCGTCCCGGTCCATGATGTCGTCGTGGATGAGGAGGAACGCCTGGAGGAGTTCCATCGCCGCGGCGATGCGGGAGGCGTTGTCTCCCCTAGAGTCCTGGAAAAGCTCCTCCCCGAGAAAGACAAGGGCGCCGCGAATCATTTTGCCCCCTTCCATGTAGCCACGGAGGCGATCGATCGCGTCACGCCCCCAGGAGTTGACCCGTTCGAGATCCTCGGCGACATCGTCGAAGAGCGCCTCGAGGGTCGCCACGATCTGAGTCCGGCGATGGGTAAAGTACTCTTTCAAAATCTGACTCTCCTACGGACGTGGTACGTCGCTCGGTGATGTAGCGTAACCGATATCTGCTGAACCGGGTCGAAACCCGCCCGGGCGCTCTCGTGAGGGTTCGACTGTAAGAATTACTCTACAGCGTGAGAGCGTTTCTCAGGACCTGCGCGAGAATCCGTCCCCTCCGGGGCTTCACCTTCCGTCGATAGACGATAAACGGATCGGTGGCGATGATCTCGGCGGTCCAGTTGTACATATCCCCGGCGGTCTTGATCGGAACCAGGTAGCGCTTTGGAATATAGCGGTATCCCCGCTCCGCCTCCTGTTGCCACTGCCGGTACCGGTCGAGTTGCCGGGAGATAAAGCTCCTGAACTCCTCCGGCGACGCCTCGGCGCTCTGTAAGGAGAGATCCTCGAGGCTGCTCTCCCCGAGGGGAAGATAGATCCGCCCGAGCTGATTGTCCTCGGCGATATCCCGGATAAAGTTGATAAACTGCATCGCCCTGCCGAGCATCTGGGCGGCGGGATAGGCGTCCTCCGGAAGGCCGAGAATCTTGGACATAAAGAGACCGACCACCTCCGCGGAACCGTAGATGTATTCGAGGGACTCCTCGAGGGTGCGATGCTCCTTCTTTGTGAGGTCCATCTCCATTGAGGCGAGGAAGGCGTCGGTCCACCCTTGAGGAAAGCCGTGGCGCTCGGAGAGTTCAACGTAGGAGTCGATGATCACCCGCCCCGAGGGAACGCCCCGAACCGCCCCGCGGTAGGCGCGACAGAACTCACGAAACCCCTCGGCGTCCTGGGGGATCTGATCGACGTAGTTGTCCGCGACCCGAACGAACCCGTAGAGCACAAAAACATCGTCCCGCACATCCCGGGGAAAGAAGACGCTTGAGTTGAAGTAGGTCTTGCTACCAGTTTTGAAGGTTGCGTAGTGAATCGCGTCGGCCACAGCTCCTCCCGCCTCCTGAATTGATCCCAAAATAATAACAGAAGTAATCAGAATACCACTCCCTTTTTTTGCTTTTGTCACTCCCCCTTGAGGGAGGGTAGATCCTGCTTTGCCGGTGATACGTTACGTTCTCACTCATGTTTTTGCCTCTTTTGGTGTTGATTTTTATCCGCTTTGCAAACGTAAGGGGTAGATTTCGGGAAATTTTCGTGAGAAATTCCGGATGAATACGGCTTCAGGCCGGTTTTTTTGCGTTTTCTCGTGTAAAAACGGTGATTATCATTGACGCTGACGACGCTTATCTCTACTCTACATGGAAACAACGGATGCCAGAAGGAGAACCTATGAGCATTAAGAGAAAGACCGGCGCCCAGGTGATAATCGATATGGTCGCACACCACGAAGTGGAGTACATCTTCGGATATCCCGGGGGCGCGGCGATACCGATTTTCGACGCCCTCGTTGATTCACCGGTAAAACTCGTGCTTACCCGTCACGAGCAGGGTGCGACTCACATGGCCGACGGCTACGCTCGGGCCACGGGAAAGCCGGCGGTTGTTCTCGTCACTTCCGGACCCGGAGCTACCAACACCATAACCGGACTGCTCACAGCTCAGATGGACTCTGTGCCGATGGTCGTCATTACCGGACAGCAGACCACCTGGAACCTCGGCCTCGACGCCTTCCAGGAGGCGGATGTGAGCGGGATCTCCTACCCCGTTGTAAAGCACTCCTATCTCGTCAAGGACGCAAAGGATCTGCCCCGGATAATGAAGGAGGCGTTCTATATCGCCCAGACCGGCCGCCCCGGTCCGGTCCTTGTCGATGTGCCCAAAGATGTTTCGAGCGCAACCATCGAGGCGGATTATGCCGCCGAGATGCACCTGCCCGGCTACACCCTCCCCGGCGAGGGCGCTCCGGAGCTGATAGAGGAGGCCGCCCGTATCCTCGAGGGCGCAAGGCGTCCCCTCCTGCTGGTGGGACATGGCGCGGTTATTTCCGGGGCGGAGAAGGCGATCACCTATCTCGCCGAAAAGATGCGGATTCCGGTAACCAACACCCTCCTCGGCAAAGGTGCCTTTCCTGAGACCCACGAGCTGAGTCTCGGAATGCTCGGGATGCACGGCACCGCATACGCCAATATGGCGGTCAAGGATTGCGATCTGATTATGTCCGTCGGCTCCCGCTGGGACGACCGCATCGTCGGAAAGACCGATGAGTTCTGTCGCAACGCCCGGAAAATCCACATCGACGTGGACGCGGCGGAGTTCGACAAGATCATTGAGATGGACGTCGCCATTAACGGTGATGCGAAGCTCGTCGTCGAGCAGCTCTCCTCGGTCGTCCAGCGGGGTGATACGGAGGAGTGGCTCGCCCAGATCGCGAAGTGGAAGAAGCAGTATCCGATGAAGTACAAGAAGGGAGGCAAACTCCGGGCGGAGCACGCGATCGACGAGATCTACCAGCAGACCGGAGGTAGGGCAATTGTCACCACCGACGTCGGACAGCACCAGATGTGGGCAGCCCAGTACTACCTCACCGACGACCGGTACCACTGGATTACCTCCGGTGGAGCGGGAACCATGGGATTCGGGTTTCCCGCGGCCATCGGCGCCCAGCTCGCCCATCCTGACAAGACGGTAATCGCCGTTGTCGGAGACGGCGGGTTCCAGATGACCCTGGCGGAGCTCTCCACGGCGGTGATAAACAAGCTCCCCCTCAAGATCCTGCTTATCAACAACGCCTATCTCGGTATGGTGCGGCAGTGGCAGCATCTGTTCTACGACAACCGGCTCTCGGGGGTCGACATGGAGGGAAACCCGAACTTCGTCAAGCTCGCGGAGAGCTACGGAGTCAAGGGATTCCGCGTCAAGCGGAGCGCCGACGTTCGCCGGACAATTAGAAACGCCCTGGAGTACAACGATGGTCCCTGCCTGATCGAGGTGGAGGTGGAAAAAGAAGACAACGTCTACCCGATGATACCGAGTGGCGCCACCTACGAGCAGATGATCATAGAACCCCCGAAGGTGGGGGCCAAAAAACTCGCCCGCCCTGTGGGCAGCACCTAAGGAGCGCACCCGATGGGAGCTATACCGGAAATCAATTACAAGAAACACACCCTCAGCCTCTACGTCGCGAACAAGCCTGGCGTGCTCATCCGGGTTGCCCTCGTCTTCTCACGACGAGGGTATAATATCGAGAGTCTCGTTGTTTCTCCCTCTACGGACCCGGAGTTCTCCACCATGAACATCGTCGCCTCCGGGGATGAGCGGGTGCTGCAGCAGATCCTCAAGCAGCTCAACAAGCTGATCGATGTCGTCCACGCCTCGGACCGGACCGGGGAGGATATCATCCAGCGGGAGCTCGTCCTGATCAAGCTTCACTGCGAACAGGAGCAGCGAAGCGAGATCCTCCAGCTTGCCCACGCTCTCAAATGTGACGTCGTAGACGTCAGCGAAAACAGCATCACCTTTGAGGCGACGGGCACCTCCGAACGTCTCGACGGCATGAACAAGGTCTTCGAACCGTACGGAGTCCAGGAGGTGATGCGCACCGGCAAGGTGCTGATGGCCCGGGGTGATACCCTCACCCCGTAAGGGCTTGCCAATTCTTTCACAAACCGCTAACTATTAGTACCAGTTCCAAATAAGACTCACGATCTAAGATTGTACGAGGGGCGTATGTCGGAGAATCTATTTAACAAGGTGTGGGACCTCCACAAGGTCAAAACGTTGGAGAGCGGGCAGGATCAGTTACTGATCGGCCTTCATCTCATCCATGAGGTGACCTCTCCCCAGGCGTTTCAGATGCTCCGGGAGCGGGGGCTCTCGGTACTCCACCCGGAGCGGACCTTCGCAACCGTCGACCACATCGTCCCGACGGAGAAGCAGGAGCGCCCTTTTCAGGACATCCTCGCGGAGCAGATGATGAAAGCCCTCGAGTCGAACACGAAGGAGTTCGGCGTCGAGTTTTTCAACCTCAAGAGCGGTATGCAGGGGATTGTCCACATTATCGGCCCCGAGCTCGGCCTTACCCAGCCCGGCATGACCATCGCCTGTGGTGACAGCCACACCTCGACCCACGGCGCCTTCGGGGCGATCGGTTTTGGAATCGGGACATCCCAGATCAGGGATGTTCTCGCGACGCAGTGCATGGCGATGAGCAGGCCGAAGGTGCGCAGAATACAGGTCGAGGGAAGCCTCAAGCCGAGGGTGTACGCAAAGGATATTATTCTCAAAATAATCGCCGACCTCGGCGTAAAGGGCGGGCTCGGCTACGCCTACGAGTACAATGGACCCGGGATCCACGCCCTCTCGATGGAAGAGCGGATGACCATCTGCAACATGAGTATCGAAGGGGGCGCCCGGGTCGGCTACGTCAACCCTGACGAGACCACCTTCGAGTACATCCGGGGACGCCGATTTGCGCCGAAGGGCGAGGCGTTCGAGCGGGCGGTTTCGTTCTGGAGCTCCCTCGCCTCGGGAGAGGACGCCGACTACGACGATATCTACACCCTCGACGCCGACTCCCTCGAGCCGATGGTCACCTGGGGGATCAACCCGGGACAGGCGATCGGTATCGGAGAGCCGACACCGATTCCCGAGGAGATGCCGGAGTCGGAGCGGGAGGTCGCTCAAAAGGCGTACGAACACATGGGCTTTACCCCGGGAGAGCCGATGAAGGGCAAAAAAATCGACGTCGCCTTTATCGGAAGCTGTACGAACGGGCGGATTTCCGACCTCCGGGAGGCAGCGGGAATCCTCAAAGGGAAAAAAATCGCCCCCTCGGTCAGGGCTTTTGTCGTGCCCGGGTCGATGCAGGTGGCGAAGCAGGCGGAACAGGAGGGGCTCCCGCGGATTTTCGAGGAGGCGGGGTTTCAGTGGCGCGGGGCGGGATGCTCCATGTGCCTCGGGATGAATCCCGACCAGCTCCAGGGACGGGAAATATCCGCCTCGAGCTCCAACAGGAACTTCGTCGGCCGCCAGGGCTCTCCCCTCGGCCGAACCCTCCTTATGAGTCCTGCGATGGTCGCCGCCGCCGCTGTTACCGGTGAGGTGGTGGATATCCGCGAGTTCGCCGGCGAGCCGGCCCCTGTGTGAGGAGATTGCAGTGACCACATTGAAGAACCCGATCCGGCGGTTAGAGGGAACAGGTATCGTTGTTCGGGGTAACGACATCGATACCGACCAGATAATACCCGCACGGTACATGAAGGTAGTCACCTTTGACGGCCTCGGGGAGTACGCCTTTTTCGACGTGCGCTACGACGCCGAGGGAAACGAGAAACCCCACCCCTTTAACGACCCGAAGTACCGGGGGAGCTCCTTTCTCATTGTAAACAGTAACTTTGGCTGCGGCTCCTCCCGGGAGCACGCCCCCCAGGCGCTTATGCGGTCGGGGATTTCCGCGATTATCGGCGAGTCCTATGCGGAGATTTTTGCCGGGAACTGTACCGCAATGGGGGTTCCGGCGGTCAAGCTCACCCACGAGGAAGTAGAGGAGATTATGGATCTCGTCGAGAAGGACCCGGCAACCGAGATTGTTCTCGACCTCCCCGGGGGGACGGTGACCGTCGCGGGCAAGGAGTACTCCTTCGAGATACCCGGGGCGTACCTCAACGCCCTTACCGCGGGCACCTGGGATTCGACATCCGTGCTGCTGTCGAATGTGAATGAGATCGAGGCTGCCATCGAGCGAATTCCCTATCTCAACAATTTTCTCATCGAGGCGAAAGGGTAAAACCGTGGCTGAACAGTACAATCGCAGAAGCAGAGAGATGACCGAAGGCGTCGAGCGAACCGCCCAGCGGGCGATGCTGCGAGCTGTAGGTTTCAAGGATGATGATTTTCGAAAACCGATCGTGGGGCTCGCGAGCGCCGACAGCGATGTCAGCCCGTGTAACATGCACCACGACCAGCTCGCCGCGATATCCCGGAAGCGGCTCAAGGAGCTCGGTGCGGTAACGATGCTCTTTCATACCTTTGTTGTAACCGACGGAGAGGCGATGGGGCACGAAGGGATGAAGGCGTCCCTCGTCTCCCGGGACACCATCGCCGACGTCATAGAACTCGACGCCCTCGGCCACCAGATGGACGCCCTTCTCGGCATCGGCGGCTGTGACAAGACCATCCCCGGTACAGTCATGGGACTTATCCGGATGAACGTCCCCTCGGTCTTTGTTTACGGCGGGACGATCCGCGCCGGTGTTTGGAAGGGGCAGAAGGTCGACATCGTCTCCGCCTTCGAAGCGGTCGGGCAGTACAGTGCCGGAAAGATCACCGAGGAGGAGCGCCACGAAATCGAGTGCGCAGCGTGCCCCGGGGCCGGCGCCTGTGGAGGCATGTACACCGCCAACACCCTCGCCTCGGCGATGGAGGCGCTGGGCATGAGCGTTGTCGGGAACTCCTCGGTTCCCGCGGTCGACCCCGCCCGGGACCAGGTGATGATCGACAGTGCCGACGCCCTCTGGCACTGCATCGTAAACGACATCAAGCCGAAGGATATTCTGACCCGCAAATCCTTTGAGAACGCGATCCGGGTGGTTATGGCTCTCGGAGGCTCCACCAACTCGGTCCTCCACCTCCTCGCCCTCGCCCACGAGGCGGACGTGGAACTCTCCATAGATGACTTCAACTACTTCTACGATACCACGCCGATTCTCACCGACATGAAGCCCGCGGGGCGCTATGTGATGGAGGATCTCTACAACGAGGTTGGAGGAATAGAGGTTGTGATGAAGATGCTCCTCGACGAGGGGCTGCTCCACGGTGAGTGTATGACCGTCACCGGAAAGACGATCGCCGAGAACCTCGCGGACGTGGAGGTCAATCTCGAGGGACAGGATGTTGTGCACACCTTCGATAAGCCGGAGCAACCGAAGGGACCGATCGTTATCCTCAAGGGCAATCTCGCGGAGGAAGGCGCCGTCCTTAAAACCTGCGGTCTCAACCGCATCGAGCACCGTGGCCCGGCCCGGGTGTTCGAGGCGGAGCAGGAGGCTATGGACGCCATCCTTAAGGGAGACATCGTCAGCGGCGATGTGGTGGTAATCCGTTACGAGGGCCCCGTCGGCGGCCCAGGGATGAGGGAGATGCTCGGACCGACGAGCGCCATCGCGGGCCGGGGACTCCAGAGAGAGGTAGCCCTCATTACAGACGGGCGCTTTTCCGGGGGCAGCCACGGTATGGTGGTCGGTCACGTCGCTCCGGAGGCGGCGGTTGGTGGGGCGATCGGTTTGATCGAGGATGGTGACATCATCACCATTTCCAGTGATCGAAAGGAGCTCTCCGTGGCGCTCTCCGAGGAGGAGCTCGGACGGCGCAAGGCACAATGGCAGCCGAAGCCACCTATGTACACCCGGGGGGTTCTCTACAAGTTCGCCAAGCTCGTCTCTTCCGCAAGCCGCGGGGCGATCACCTCCTGAACCCTCTCCCGTAAGGTTCCCCCCACCGGTCCCGCCCTCCGGCGGCCGGTGGGCGTCTCTATCTCTTCCAAGCTCCCTCGGGCCCGGGGTGAGCTCAATCGTCGATCGGCAGGGTCGCCCGGACCGACTCGGCGTACCGTTTCAGCTCTTCCGCCGTTCTTCTCTCGCTTTCGTCACGCTGCGGATCCCCAAGGATCTGGGAGACCCGGAGCTCGTACTCCTCAAGATCCTTTAGTTTAGTCGACGGCGGCAGGAGAATCCTTCTTGCCGCCTCCCGGTACCAGTCACGCCGCTGTTCGGGCTCGAGGAGCTCCTCATAGTTGCGCATCAGAAATCGGTGGTAGAGGGTCGGGAGTCGCTCATCCCGAAAGGGGGGCTCCCAGCGCAGCAGCTCCTCCGGGGAAAGCCGATGGATCTCACCGTAGAGGGAGCGGTCGCTGTCGGGAACAAAGCCGGCGTAGAGCTGCTCCTCCACATCCCGGAAGATCCCCTTCTCCACCGGGGCAAAGGCGCTACGCACCTTTCGCAGAAAGGAGGGATTGTTCCGTATCACTTCGAGGTGGGCGGCAACCGCCCGCCGGTCGATTCCGAGGCGCTTTGCGCCCTCGTCGTCGAGGGTTGCCTCGGGAGCGATGGCGGGAACCTTGTTGAGGGCCACCCGGGAGACGGGAAGATGCTCCTCGTCCGGCTGCTCCCGCCTCGGGGTAAACGCCGTCGCCCGCAGCTCCTCGGCGCTCCTCCCGAGAAAGGGAGTCGGATCGTAGCGGAGATCGAAAACCAGAACCGCCTGAGGGTTGTGGAGATCCATGGCGAGGGGCGCGACGACAGTCGTGGTTGCCCCGGGGCGGGTGTAGATCGTGTGGCTGTGGAGAAAGGGGGTGTGCCCCTCGAGGTCAACCAGCCCGCGACAGCGCTCCTTTTCCCGAAGCCCGAGGGACCATTGGTAGAGCTTCGGCTGCGCCTCTCTGATTCTCGAGGCGAGGGCGATAGTCGCCCGGACGTCGGCGAGAGCGTCGTGGGCGTCGGTGTGCTCGATGCCGTTGGCGGCGGTCAGCGCCTCGAGACGCAGGTCCGGTCGTCCGTCGGGCTTCTCCGGCCAGGTGATCCCTTCGGGACGGAGGTCCCGGGCGAGACGGGCGAGATTGAGGATGTCCCAGCGACTGTTGCCTCGGCGATACTCCCGCTCGTAGGGATCGAGGAAATTTCTGAAAAAGAGGGAGCGGAGGAACTCGTCATCGAAGGCGAGGGAGTTGAAACCGACGCCGCAGGTACCGTCAACATCGAAGAGTCGACGGATCTCCCGGGTAAAGTCTATTTCCCTCACTCCCCGTCGCCGGGTCTCCTGAGGGGTGATACCGGTCTTGAGCACCGCCTGGGGGTCGGGCAGGTAGTCCCTCGGAATCCGGCAGTAGAGCACCACCGGCTCCTCAACAGGTTCATGCTTCTCGTCGGTCCGGATCGAGGCGAACTGGGCGATACGGTCCAACCTCGGGTCCCGACCGAAGGTCTCCAGGTCGAACCAGAGGAAGGTCACGGTCTACTCGTTTTCACGTTTGTTTCGAACGACCCGGGCCCAGCTGTCCTTGAGGGTCACCGAGCGATTGAACACAGGACGCTCGGGGGTTGCGTGTCTGCTGTCGACACAGAAGTACCCCATGCGCAGGAACTGAAAGGATTCCCCCGGCCCGGCGCCCTTCAGGGAGGGTTCAGCCTTCGCCTCTGTAAGTATTGTGAGACTCTCGGGGTTGAGATAGTCGGTAAACGCTCCCCCATCCGTGACATCATCAGGGTTTTCTACGGAAAAGAGGGTCTGGTAGAGGCGAACCTCTACATCGAGAGCGCTCCTCGCGGCGACCCAGTGGAGGGTTCCTTTGACCTTGCGTCCATCGGGGGAGTCTCCACCCCGGGTCTCCGGGTCATAGCTGCAGCGGAGCTCGGTTACCTTCCCTTCGGCGTCCTTTATTACCTCTTCGCAGGTGACGTAGTAGGCGTGCTTGAGGCGAACCTCTTTGCCCGGGGCGAGGCGGAACCACTTTTTCGGCGGATCCTCCATAAAATCCTCCCGCTCGATGTACAGCTCCCGGCCAAAAGGTACCATCCGGCTCCCATCCTCAGCACGTTCCGGATTGTTCTCCGCCTCGAACTCCTCCTGCTTATCCTCGGGGTAGTTGGTAATAACCAGCTTGATCGGGTCGAGGACCACCATCCGCCGGTGAGCCCGGAGATTGAGGTCCTCCCGGAGGGAGAACTCGAGGAGGGCGAGGTCGACGGTACTGTTGGACTTGGAGACACCGATCCTGTTGCAGAACTCCCTGATCGCCTCAGGGGTATAGCCGCGGCGACGCATCCCGGAGATCGTCGGCATCCGCGGGTCGTCCCACCCCTCGACGAAACGCTCCTTTACAAGCCGCAGGAGCTTTCGTTTGCTCATAACCGTGTAGGTCAGGTTGAGCCTGGCAAACTCGATCTGCCGAGGCTTGCTCGGAACCGGAAGATGGTCGATGAGCCAGTCGTAGAGGGGGCGATGGTTTTCAAACTCGAGGGTACAGATCGAATGGGTGATCGACTCGATAGCGTCGGACTGCCCGTGGGCAAAGTCGTAGGTCGGATAGATGCACCACGCCTCGCCGGTACGATGGTGGGCGACGTGACGTATCCGGTAGAGGGTCGGATCCCGCATCGTGATGTTCGGATGGGCCATGTCGATCCTCGCACGCAAGACGTGGGTTCCGTCGGGGAACGCTCCGGCGCGCATCCTCCGGAAAAGGTCGAGACTCTCCTCGACCGAACGCTCCCGGTAGGGACTGTTCTTTCCCGGTTCCGTCGGGGTGCCTCTCAGTTCCCGGATCTCCTCAGGGGAGAGGGAATCGACGTACGCCCAACCGTTGCGTATGAGATGCTCCGCGTACTCGTAGAGCTGTTCGAAATAGTCGGAGGCGAAAAAGAGACGATCCTCCCAGTCGAAGCCAAGCCAGCGAATGTCGGCTTTGATCGACTCGATGTACTCAACTTCCTCCCGCTCGGGATTTGTGTCGTCGAAGCGGAGGTTACACTTGCCCCCGAACTCCTCGGCCAGTCCGAAGTTAAGATTGATCGATTTGGCGTGGCCGATGTGGAGGTAGCCGTTGGGCTCCGGGGGAAAGCGCGTGTGTACCCTCCCCCCGTTTCGACCCGCTCCAATGTCCTCTCGTATCTGGGCGCGTATAAAGTCCGCACCAGGTGCGGAAAGATCTGTCTCACTCATGGCTCTGCTGTTCCTCGTAATTCCAGGTTCATACGGTAGGCGGGAGCGGCTATCCTACTCCCCGGGCGTTCCGGCGAGACCGATTTCCGGGGCGACCTTTTTCATTCCCTCGATAGTCTCGTGTATCACGTCAGAGAGCTCCATCCCGAGCATCCGCGCTCCGGACTCGATCACCTCCCGGTTTGCACCGGCGGCAAAGCTCTTCTCTTTCCACTTTTTCTTGACGGATTTCGGCGTCATGTCCAGGACACTCTTCGACGGCCTCACCAGAGCGGTCGCCGTGACAAGGCCGGTGAGCTCGTCGATGGTGTAGAGAACCTTTTCCATCTGCTCCTCGGGCTTATCCTCGGTAAACATGCCCCAGGCGTGGGATCTGATTGCCCTGATGTACTCCTCGGGCCACTTCGCCTCACCGAGTATCTCCGTCGTCTTCGAGCAGTGCTCCTCGGGATACGCCTCCCAGTCGAGGTCATGAACCAGACCGATGACGCCCCATTTATCCGGATCCTCGCCGAGTTTCTCCGCAAAGTGACGCATGACGGCCTCCACCGCCTTCGCGTGATTGAGGAGGCTCTCGCTCTTGGTATAGCTGGTCAGGAGGCTCCACGCCTCCTCTCGGGTCGGTGCGTGCATGGGGCCAATAGTAGCAGATCCCCGATAGCGATGGAAGTCTACAGAAGGGCGGCGAGATCCGCGGGTTCAAAGGCGTAGGTCGTCCTGAGGAGGTACGCGGCGAGATCGAAGACCGGCAGGTGGGAGGCGTCGATTATCGCGGAGTCGGCGGTAGCGAGTATCCCCTTGCGGGCGTGACGAAGGGGATAGTCCGCCGAATCGAGGAGTTCGGCGGTAAGGGAAAACCTGCGCCCCGATGCCGCCTGCCGCAGTCGTGCGGCGTGTTCTGCGCTGTGGGAGACCGGCGCGTCGAAGGCGACTTCCACCCTCGAGACCTGAAGCTCCCCGAGGGTAGATACCAGCGGCTCGAGAACCCAGGAGAGCCGCTCCTGCCGCCCGAGGCGACCGTGGAGCGCCCCGGCGTCCCGCAGGAGGCCGTCGGTGCTCAGAAACAGTGGTCGACCGAGTCGGTAGTTGATAATGGTAAAGGCGAGGTTGTAGAAGTCGAGAAAAAGCAGCTCTCCCTCGAGGGCCGCAGCCGGAATGAGCCGTGACCTCCGCCTGATTGCGGTAGCGGTGGAGCATACGCCACGGTAGAGGATCAGGCGCTCCTCCCTGCTCAAGGCGTAGCGGTCTCCGACAAGCTTGCGCACGCTCTGTTCCGGGTAGCCCCGGTCGAGAAGGAACCGGTAGTCGCCGGCCGCCTCTCTCACGCCTTCGAGATCCTTCTGATCCATCCGGCTATCCCCGCAGCCTCCCGCCGGCCTCCCTGCCAACCTCGAGTTCCCGGATATACCAGCCGGCGAGGGCACGAAGCGCCTCGGTAGCCGGATGATCCGAGGTGCCCGAAAGAACTGTCGCGTAGGTAAGCCAGTCCCGGGCAACCTTGGCGGTACCCGGTCGGCCGTGGCGGTGGTACTGCAGCGCCCAGTCGACCCCTTTGATAAAGACCTTGCGGACAAAGAAGTATACCCGGTGCTCTCCGGTAACCGCGGCGAAGTTGTTCTGTTGTCTCAAATGGTCCGAGAAGAGACGAAGAAACTCAGGGTCGTAACGCTCGCCCCAGTAGAGGACGCTCTTGATGATCCGGGAGTTCCTGTTTCGCAGGGAGGGATTTGAACGGATCTTGAAACGATAGAGGCCGGCGGACATGTAGCGCTGAAGGGAGGCGTACAGAGCGCTGCGGTCGCTGAACGGCTCCTCAAGACCCTGCTCCCGGGGAATCTCTGAGGGGTCAAAGTCGGCGAAGAGGGTTTTTCGGCTCGCCGCGGTGCGCAGCTCTTTTTCGAGCCTGCTGAACTCCTCCCGCACCCGGATAAACTCCTCCTCACTCCCCCCAGGTCTGTCCGGGTGGGTCTGCATTACCAGAGCGCGAAACTGCGCCTTGAGCTCCTCCTCGGTCAGGTCCGCCCGGTGCCTCAGCCCTTCGATGATTGACTCGATCGAACTTTCGTTACGCTCCACCATCACGCTCCGCCGTAGCGTACGCCGGTGGTTAGGTGCTCACCGTAGCGCTGAATAAAGCGCCATGCCGGCCTTCGGTGATCAACAGCGAAGGACTCCACCAACGGCGTAATCTGAAAGAAGGTCGAAGGGGTGAGGTAGAGGGCGCAATTGGGCCCCTGCACCGAGAGCTCTCCGTGGTAATGGCCGCAGAAAATATAGACCTTACGACCAGAGCTGCGGATCACCCGGGCTACCTCATCCCGCCGTCGGAGTGGGTAGTTCTCCTCCATGTGGGATACCGGGAGGGGAATCGGCGGATAGTGCATAAACAGGAGGATCTCCTCCGCCTCACTCTCCTGAAGATTCCTCTCGAGCCAGGAGAGATCCTCCTCCCTCACCTCTCCCGCAGGGAGATCGAATAAAACAAGTTCCTCCCCCTCCCGGCAGATCCTTCGGTGAAACCGGCCGCTTCCGCTACCCCCCTCGGAGAGGCCCTTTTCGAATACCTCGTCCATGAGCTCCGGGTCATCGTGGTTTCCCGGCAGGAGCTGGTACTCAACCCCGGTCCGGTCGAGGAACTCCCGACAGAGCCGGTAGACCTCCAGGTTGCCCGTATCCAGGCAGAGGTCGCCGGTAATGACCAGCAACTCCGGGCGAAAGGAGAGGAGGTCTGTAAGGGTTCTGGAAAACTGTTCATTCACCCCTATCCCCCGGGGCCGCTCACCGGGAAGGCTGAGATGAAGGTCTGTAAGGTGGGCTATCACGCTACCCTCCCTGAGATGATTCTAATCAGAAGTATCCTGCTCCCGCAACAGAGCTGCCCCCCTCTCGACTGCCGTGAGCACCGAGTGCGCCAGGGCAACATCGCCCTCACAGAGCAGGGCGACCCGCTCCGCGACCCTCCCGATGAGGGCGCTGTTCGCCTGAGCGGCGGCGAGACGCTCCTCCAAACGGCGTCTGAGGGCGCGATGTCCCGCGGTTGCCGGAGGGTGCCCCGGTTTTCGGACCGCCTCCGCCGGCGGGCTATGCCCGGCGAGGAGGGACTCAGCCGCTCCTGTGCCCCCTCGGAGGGGAGAGAGCTCATAGGCGTAGATGAGAACAGCCTGGGCAAGGTTGAGTGAGGGGTGGCTCGTGGCGAGGGGGAGGGTGGAGACGAGGTCGCAGCGAGAGAGTATCTCACTAGAAAGGCCTCGCGCTTCCGAGCCGAAGAGGAGAGCTGCCCGGCCGACCGACCCGCCCTTGCTCTCAAGGAGCGCCGGCAACCTCCCCGGCTCGACACGCTCTCCAACCGTCCGCCGGTGGGCGTCGGTGGTGCCGATGACAAAGTCAAAGGATCGGAAAAGCTCATCCACGCTCTCGAGGCTCCCGGCGTGATCGAGATACTCCCGGGCGCCGTGGGCGAGGCGCCGCGCCTCGGGAGAGCTCAGGATGCCGTTTTTCGGATTAATCAGGAGGGGCGGCGGAAAGCCGAGGGTCTTGAGGGCTCGACAGATCGAACCGAGATTGCCGCCCACCCCGGTCTCGAGGAGCACGATCTCGAGGCGTCTCATGGTGACCCGTGTCGTCCCTCTTTCGGCGTGATCAGCTCGAGGAGTTCCACTGCCGACGGGGCAAGCTCGTCCCAGGCAGCGCCGGAAAAGCGTAAGAGCGCGGTACCGGAGGTTGGAAACCGGCCGATATCGCTGCCGGCGAGTAAGGAGACCAGTTCCTGCATGCCCGGGTTGTGGGCAACCAGCAACGGAGAGCGCACCCCCTCGGGCAGCTTCCGCAGGCTGGTCAGAAGGGTTTCCGTCTCGCTCAGATAGAGCTGCTCCTCCACCTGGAGGGAGGAGAGGGGAAGCCCGGCGAGCCCGGCGATTATCTCGCCTGTGAGCCGGGCTCTTCTCGCGCCACTGGCGATTACCCTGTCCACCTCGAGCCCCGCCTCCCCTATCAACTCATGGATCAGGACCGCGTCCCGAACGCCCCGTTCGGTAAGGGGACGCTCGTAGTCGGTGAGTTCCTCGAACTGCCGCGCCGCCTTGCCGTGGCGCATGAGCATCAGGAATCGCTCTTCCATTCCTCAGCCTCCTTAGCTGTAGCTCCTACCTGTAGCTCCGCAGGCGCGCCGGAACGGAACTCTCAAAGAGACCCCGCATCAGCCGGCATGTCGCATCGATATCCGCGAGGTGGGCGGTTTCCCGGGCGCTGTGCATCCCGAGGATCGGAATGCCGAAGTCCACTGTAGGAAGCAGGGTCGAAGAGGAACTCATCGGCCCGACGGTGGTTCCCGCGGGAAGGTCCGCACGGTTTTGAATCAGTTGAAGATCCACCTCCGCCTCCCGGGCGATGAGGCGCAGCATCGCCGTCGCCTCCGGCTCGGTAGCGTATCGCCTGACGGCGCTCAGTTTGATTGCCGGCCCTCCGCTGAGCTCCGGGAGATAGTCCGGGTCGAGTTTCTCAGGAAAGTTGGGATGATTCCCGTGGGTCGCGTCATTGGAGAGGAGTAGCGATCTGCTGGAAAGGAGGTCGAGGGCTCCCTCCCCCTCCCCCTCGGTGAGGCGGCGGAGGATCGAGTGGAGCCAGGGCGAGCGCGCTCCGGAGCGGCTGAGGCTCCCGATCTCCTCGTGGTCAAAAAAGAGCAGGATCTGCGTCGCCTCCCCCGGCTCCGCCTGGAGGAACCCCTGGAGGTTTGCCCAGACCCCGGCGAGATTGTCGATCCGGGAGGCGGTAAAAAACCCGCGGTCCCCCTCTCCCCAGCTCGTCGGCGGCTCTGCGGGAACGAGGTAGAGCTCACTGTCCACAACCTTCCTCGGGTCGACCCCCTCGAGGGAGCAGAGCTCCTCCAGAAGCCCCCTCTCCAGGACGGTTGCATCAAGGAGCGGGCGCATCTGTGTCTGTGTATCGTACGCGTACCCCTCATTCACCTTGCGATTCAGATGGATTGCAAGGTTCGGGATTACCCCCATCCCCCGGCGGCTCCTCACCGGGATTAGCTCGATCCCGCCGGCGGATTCAACCGCGACGGTCCCGGCCACCTCCAGCGGGCGGTCGAGCCAGGTTGAGAGAATCGGTGAGCCATACACCTCGACCGGCGCGCTTCGGAGAGCGCCGGAACTCTTCACGCCCCGTATCTTCAGCTGCAGGGAGGGGCTGTCGGTATGAGCGACAGCCACCCTGCAGCCCGACTCGAGAAGTTTTCCCCTTCCCCGTCGAATCGCGCCGATAAGCCCGGTACCCCGACGAAAAAAGCGTATCTCCCCCACCGGGAGCTCCCAGTTTCCCGGGGAGAGCTCTACGCCCCCCGCGGCGAGGAGCAGTCGGGCAACCTCCCGGGTCCCGTGGTGGGCGGTGGGACTCGCCTCGAGAAAACTCAGCAGATCACTCAATACAACGCTCCTTATTTTTCTAAAGCTCTATCGAGAGAGAGCAACTATCCATCCCTCAGTAGAGGTTAAACTCCAGAAGCCTGCACTCAATCGGCCCGTTGTACAACACCCTCCGGCTCCGAGTGCGCAGCCCGAAGGAGCGGGACGCCTCGAGGTTCCCGGTGAGGAGCCAGGCGGTGCTCCCGGGGAGCTCCTCCTTCAGCCAGTTCCCCAGGGATCGGTAGAGCTCCTCGATCTGCTCACCCCCACCGCTGCGCTCACCATAGGGGAGATTGGTTATGACCGTCGGGGGGAGCTCTCCAACTCCGGGAAACTCCCCTACCCTCGTTTTCAGGGTATCCCCGGCTTTCAGGGTGACCCTATCCTCCACACCGAGGCGGCGCAGGTTTTCCCGCCCCGCCGACAGCTGCGCGGCGTCCCGGTCCATCCCGAAGAGTAAGCTCTGCCGAGCGCTTCGCTCCCGGGGTCTCAACGCCCCCTCGACAGCGCGCTGCCACCCGTGCTCGTCGAAGTCCGGCCACCTCCGATGGGCCCAATCCCGACGCCCCCGATTCGGGGGGATAGCGTAGAGCTTGATTGCCGCTTCCGCAAGGAGCGTTGCGCTCCCGCAAAAGGGGTCGAAGAGCGGGGTCTCTCCGTTCCAGCCGGCGAGATCGATGATTCCGGCGGCGAGTACCTCGTTGAGGGGCGCAACGCCCCCGGAGCGCCGGTAGCCGCGGCGGGAGAGGGGCTCGACTGTCGCATCGAGGGATATCTCCACCTCCGTCTCCCGGATGCGCAGCACAAGCTGAACATCCGGGCTTTCGCTGTCTATCGAGGAGCGTCGTCCCCCTCTCCCGCGCTGCCTGTCGACGATCGCGTCCTTTACAACCTGCGAGGCGAACGTCGCGGTGCGAAAAATCGACGAGTGGCTTTGAGGGCGGATCGCGAAGGTGGACTCCGGGCCGATAACCTGCTCCCAGGGCAGCCGGGCGCTCCTGCTGTAGAGCTCCTCCCGGGAAGCCGCGGAAAACCGGCTCAGGGGGCGCAGCAGACGCATGGCGAGGCGGGTTTCAAGGAGTATGCGGTAACTGACCTCGACGGTCGCCCGGAATCGGACCGCCCGGGAGAGCACCTCGCAGTTCGTCGCCCCCAGGCTCTCAAGCTCACGGGAGAGCGCATCCTCGAGCCCGGACAAGGTTATGGCGAGATAGTCCGGCTCCCGTCCAAGTCGTTCGCCCCGTCGGATCAGACGCGCCATCTCAGCCTCCCCTGGTCTGGACGAGATAGGCTACGTGGCCGGCATAGAGCAGAAGCAGGAGGATACCCCCGCCCCTCGAGAGGTGGCGGCGGGTGATAAGCTGAATCATGAGAACCGCGCTCACCAGAATCATCATCAGAAAGTCTACCGAGAAATCGGTACTACCCACCTCGATGTTACGGACTACCGTGGTTCCTCCGATCACCATGAGGCCGTTAAAGATATTGCTGCCGATAATGTTTCCGATTGAAATATCCGTTTCCCGCTTTATGACCGAGGCGATGTTGGTAAAGAGCTCCGGCAGACTTGTGCCGAGGGCAACAATCGCAATCCCCACAAATCGCTCCCCTGCTCCAAACTGGTTGACCGCAAGCCAGCTCGCCCCCTCCACCAGAAGCTGGGCGCCCCCGGCGAGGGCGGCGATCCCACCGAGGATGTAGAGAACAAGCATCCAGACCGGTTTGCCCGCAACCTCCTCAGGGTCTACCTCCGAAGGCTCTATCGCTCCGGGATCCACACCGCCCCGGGTAGCCCGACGGTAGAGCTGAGCGACGTAGAGCAGGAGGACCACTATGAGAACAACACCCTCGAGGGTAGTGATTGTCCCCTCGGTCCAGGGCCGCTGACCTCCGAAGTCCCAGGCCACCAGAAGAAGTAACAGGTAGGTGACAAACATAAAGGGGACGTCAAACTTGATGACTCCCGGATTAACCGGAGCAACGAGGAAGAGGGAGGAGAGCCCGAGGACCAGGGCGATGTTGATGACGTTACTTCCGAGGACGTTTCCTATGGAGACCCCCATGCGCCCCTGCCACGCTGACACGACACTCGCAAAGAGCTCCGGAGCGCTGGTGCCGAAGGCGACAACGGTGAGTCCGATGACGATGGTCGGCGTCTTGAGACGGGCGGCTATTCCCGCCGCCCCGACCACAAGCAGGTGCCCACCTCCGTAGAGGAGCGCGAATCCGGCGAAAAGAAAGACAATATTGAGAAGCAGGCTACTGCTCACCGGTTCTACCTTTCCCTCCACCCTCGAGGATCGCCGTGAGGCGAGATGGATAATCCGTGACGATGCCGTCCACACCAAGGTCGACGAGACGACGCATCTCGCCGGGCTCATTGACCGTCCAGACGTGAACCTCCCGCCCCGCCCGATGAGCCTGGAGCAGAAACCCCCGGTCGAGGAGCCTCAGGTTACCGTGGTACTCAGGAATCTGGAGGTAGGCGACCCTGTTACCGAGGAATCCCGCCACTCCGAGACGACTCATCGCGAAAAAGAGTCGTACGTCCCCGGGATGGGCACTTGTGACGATCTCCGGGGCGAGTCGGCGAAAACGGCGCAGCTGCCCGGGAAGAAAGCTTGCGACTGCCGTGCGCTCCTCCCGTCGGAAGCTGCGGATCAGCCTCGCCGTCTCCGTCGCGGCTCTCGGGTCCTCGACCTTGATATCCACGTTGATCTGAGCCTCCGGAAGGGCTGCGAAGATCTCCTCGAGAGTCGGCAGGTAGAGCCCTGCACCGCGGTACGGGGGATCGGTACCTTCAGGGGCATCCGGGGCAACCCAGTTCGCCCCTGCGTCGATGGACTGAATTTCCGCCGTCGAGAGCTGCGACAAGAGCAGCTTTTCTCCGGCAATCCGAAAGAGATC
Organism: Spirochaetaceae bacterium; assembly: GCA_046541355.1. Lineage (GTDB taxonomy): Bacteria > Spirochaetota > Spirochaetia > DSM-27196 > Alkalispirochaetaceae > CAYZHV01. The sequence goes on along the minus strand of JBKHDM010000032.1, from coordinate 365 downwards.
AGCGTCGTGGCAAACAATCAGCGTGGCGTCGGCGGTGAGGTGCACATCGAGCTCGAGGAGATCTGAGCCCGCTTCGAGGGCGTGACGGAAGGCGAGAAGGGTGCTCTCGGGCCGCTCCCCCGCACCGCCCCTATGAGCGATATTGAGGACGCCTCGTCGGCGGGTAAACGGTCTCATCTGTCCGGGCGAACCTCTCTCACACCCATCGGTCCAAGGTTAGCACGGGGGGTTTTCCATCGACAACGTCGGCTCATCCTCCGGAGCACGGGATTGTGACAAAAAAAGGCCGAAGCGTGCTGCTTCGGCCTTCTGGGCGGAGAGGGATTTGAACCCCCGACATCCTGCTTGTAAGGCAGGCGCTCTCC
>JBKHDM010000031.1:0-30915 GCA_046541355.1 Spirochaetaceae bacterium | reverse complement strand
CCGGCGCCGGGCGCCATGGACCTGCCCGGGCCCCGAGGCGGTGGTACCAGGCCCGGCGGCCTGGCCAGGCCGGACGCCCCAGACCGGGCCCCGGTGGCCTGAGTTGCAAAGCGATCACGCTCTTTTGTACACTTACCCTATACGCAGCCTCAGAACCCCTGATAGGAGTAATAGAAGATGGCAAAACTTAGAACGAAAGCCGGTATCGTTACGGGCAATCAACTGACCGAAATCTATGAGTACTGCAAAGAGGCGCACTGCGCCCTCCCCGCGGTCAACGTTATCGGATCGAGCAGCCTCAACAGCGCCATGGAGGCGGCCCGACAAGCCAAAAGCGCGATTATTATCCAGTTTTCCAACGGCGGGGCGCTCTTTAACGCGGGCAAGTTCCTGGACAACACCGGCCAGCGCGCCGCGATCGCCGGCTCCGTGGCCGGGGCGCACCACGTCCGGATCCTCGCGGAGTACTACGGCGTTCCGGTCATTCTCCACACCGACCACTGCGCCAAAAAGCTGCTGCCCTGGATCGACGGCCTCATCGGACAGAGCGAGGCGTACTACAAGGAGTTCAAGCGCCCCCTGTTCAGCTCCCACATGCTCGACCTCTCCGAGGAGAGCCTGGAGGAAAACCTGGAGATCAGCGCCGAGTTCCTCGAGCGGATGAACAAGATCGAGCAGTCCCTGGAGATCGAGCTCGGTGTCACCGGTGGTGAGGAAGACGGTGTTGACAACAGCGCCGTGGACTCCTCCCGCCTCTACACCCAGCCGGAAGAGGTGCTCCAGGCGTACGACAAGCTGAACGGCATCGGCCGCTTTACCGTCGCCGCCGCCTTTGGTAACACCCACGGCGTGTACAAGCCGGGCAACGTAAAGCTCCGGCCGGAGATCCTCAAGCACTCCCAGGAGATGATCCAGAAGGAGCGGGGCACGAAGGAAAAGCCCCTCGACCTCGTCTTTCACGGTGGCTCCGGATCGGAAAAGGAGAAGATCACCGAGGCGATCTCCTACGGTGTGGTCAAGATGAACATCGACACCGATACCCAGTGGGCCTTTACCAGGCCGGTCAAGGAGTACATGGACAAGTACGACGGCTATCTCCACGCTCAGATCGGTAATCCCGAGGGAGAGGACAAGCCGAACAAGAAGCGGATCGACCCGCGGGCGTGGCTCGCGGAGGGAGAGAAGGGGATGACCGAACGGCTCATCGAGGCGTTTAAGGACCTCAACTCCTACCAGCAGTTCGACATCTGAGGCCGCCGGGCCGACCATGCAGAGAGGGGCGTCGGGTTACACCGGCGCCCTCTTTTTTTTTATCCCGCCTGCTCTCAGTCGGCAACCTGCTGCGGCGGGATGAGCACAACTTCCCCTGAGGTGATGCTCTCCCGGACCGCCTCGGCCACCCGTCTCGCCTCCCGCTCCTCACGGCAGATGAGGTAGAACGCCCCGCCCCCACCTGCGCCGCTCATCTTGCCCCCAAGGGCACCGGCGGCGCTTCCCGCCTCGAGGGCCGCCTCCACCTCCCGGTGAGAGAGACCAAACTCCCGGAGGATGCGGTGGGCACGGTCGGCCCGGACCGCCGTTTCCCGGATGACCCGATCCCTGTCCCGCTCCTCGAGAAGCTCCGCGCTCTCCATCGCGACCTCTCCGAGGGCCTTGAGCTTCTCCATCGCCGTGCGGTCATCCTCCACTCGCTCCCGGACCGAGGCAACCAGACTCTTTGTGCTGCTGGTCCGCGGGACGCTGCCGGCGACGAGCCATCCTGGAAAGGCGGGCCTCGGGTACGCCCGGGGCAGCTCCCGGGAGGAGGGAAAGAAAAACGCCTGGGTGCCCCCGAGGACCGCGAGGCCGGTGTCGATCCCGGAGGGGGTTCCGTGAAAGAAGCTCTCGAGGCGGTTGGCGAGACTCCAGAGTCGTTGCGGGTGGGGCGAGTCGGGCATGAAGTGGGTTGGATGGGTCGACAGCCGGGGCTCTCCCCGAGCCTGGGCCTCCGGGGAGGCGGGCATCGCGGTGTCCGGGGCGGAGAGGTCACCGGAGCTCTCGGCGGCCAGGAGTATCCGGCTGACACAGGCGCAGACCGCGGCGCTGGAGCCGAACCCGCTCGCTATCGGTATCCCCGAGGAGAGGGAGACCACACCCCGGTACCGCTCGATCTCCAGGGCCGGGAGGAGCTCCGCGGCGGTGCGCTCGACGGTGAGAAAAAACTCACTCAGGAGGTGGGGCTGATCGGTGAGGATCCGAGGCAGTTCCCATCGGTCCTCGATCGCCTCCCTGCTGTCCCGCACATCCGCACCGCTTTTGTGGGAGACATGGGGCGCCCCGGGGAGCTCCTCAAAGTCGATACGAAGGGTGAGGCGCACCGGGATTGCCATACCGAGGGCGGGATAGCCGTAGACCGCGGCGTGCTCGCCAAAGAGGAGGAGCTTACCCGGGGCGATCGCCTCAAACCCTACTCCCACGTGAGCCCCTCTGCGGTGATTTCCACTGGTAGAACTGTCGCATGCTGCTCGACCACCGTAACGTCCCCTTCCGGGTCAAAGAGTATCCCCATTTCCGCTCCCGCACCAACCGCCTTGACCAGGGGCGCCCCGGGACCGGAGAGCCCTTCGAGCTCAAAGGTGCTCTCGACACCGATGCTCCTGCCGACGGCGGTGCCGAGAAGCTGTGCCTCCACGAGGACAGCCCGCCCCTCTTCCCAGCTTCCGGCGGCGAGAAATCGCGAAACCAGCTCGTTGGAGCGCTGGAGAAACTCCCGAGCCTCCCGCGGCTCCGAGCGCTTCCAGGCGGTGTAGGAGCCGATCGCTCCCTTTGTTGCCACCGCCCGGGCACCCCGGACGGCGTAGAGGGGTGGCAGCCAGGGGAGGGTAACCGGCTCGACCTCCGGGCGCTCCCCTCCGGTAAAACGGATAATCCCACCGTAGGTGGAGGCGGCGACATCATAGCCGCTGCCCCTGCCCCCCTGAAACCGTCGATGTCCCTGGACAGCGATATCAAAGAGCCGCTCCGCCGGGGGCCGGGAGGGGCTTAACGCTGATGCGAGGAGGACCGCGGCGGCGGCGCTCGAACCAAAGCCGAGTTTTCTCGACCCGGCGTGAAACGCCCTGGTATCCACCGTCACCCGCCTGTTCGCCACCCCCTCGCCCCGGACCTCGAGCTCCCGCAGGAGGGCGTCGACAAGCTCGAGGGGTTCCTCCGGCCAGTGGACGCTCCTGCCGCCTAAAACGCTTTCGACCGCCGGCTCTGGTGCATCCTCAACGGTTGCGACCGCCCGGGGGGCGACCCCGAGGGCGACGCCAACTCCCCCGGCCTCGGTAACCGCGTACTCCCCGAGGAGCAGCAGATTTCCCGGCGCTGAGAGCCTCTGCATCACCCCCCCTCTCCCAGGAGTCCTCGCTCCTCATCCGAGAGATCCTGCGGACGCAACAGCTGCGCCCCGGGCCCCGGGGAGCAGACGGTCATCCCCGCCTCGGGAAAGGCCGCTTTGAGCTCCCGGAGCACCTCTTCGACCTGCTCCTCCAGGAGGATAACCTTGACCTGGGGCCCGGCGTCCATCGTCTCCCAGACCGGAAGACCCCGGGAGCGCAGCTCCTCGAGGGTGTGAATCATCGCCACACTCTCCGGGCGCCAGTAGATTATCGGCGGGTCGGCGGAGAACATGGTCGCAAACATGCGGGTGTAGCTCTGCCGGGCGATCTCTCCGAGACGGCGAATATCCCGGGCCTCCACCGCCTCGAGGGCCGCTTTTGTGAGCTCCTGTGAGTCCGCGACCCAGGCGGAGAAGTAGGGGGAGCTATCAACGCTGCGTCTCATCGCCTCCCGGGAGGAGATCGCCTTAGCTCCGGTGTGCAGGGCGACGGCGATAATCCGGAACTCCCGCCAGCCGGTCTCGCTCAGCACCGGTCGCGCAGAGGCAGCGCCGGCGGGCAGGAGGGTAAACCCGCCGTAGATCGAGCGGGCGGCGGAGCCTGAGCCGATCCGCGCGAGGCTCGAGAGCTCCTCCCGGCTCAGGTGGGCTTTTAGCGCCCCGGCGCAGGCGGTTACAAGGGCGGCGAGGCCGCTTGCGGAGCTTGCAAGACCTGCGGCGGTGGGAAAGTTGTTACCGCTTGCGAGGTCGAAGGCGCCCTCGTAGCCCGAACGCCTGCGCAGCTCCTCGAAGACCGGCTCGAAACGGTCCGGCCCCTGGGGCTCCCCGTTGAGGCGGACCGAGTCTCTTGCCCCTGCCGGGAGGAGGCGGCACCTGCTTATCGAGTAGAGCTCCCGGAGTGTTACCGCCAGAGAGGGAGTTGCCGGGAGGTTTATCCCCCCTTCCGCCTTGCCCCAGTATTTGGTGAGGGCGAGGGATGGGTGGGCGAGGGCGAAGCTCTCCATCTCAGCCCTCCCTCTGCTCTTTGAGCAGCTCTTCGGCCTGCTCGAGGTTGAAGATCCCCTCCTCGGCTACCCGTTGGGCGAGGGCTGGAATCTCCCCGCCCGTCGCCCCGGCCTTCCAGGCGAGGCGCTTGGCGTGGAGCCGCATATGCCCCGCCTGGATCCCCTCGCCCACAAGGGCGGAGAGGGCGGCGAGGTTCTGGGCGAGGCCGACGGCGACGGCGACCCTGGCGAGCCCCTGGGCGGTAATCGGGTTTTCGAGGTTTGCCGACAGCAGCTGTGTGGAGAGCTGGGCGACCGGATGGAAGCCGACGGCACCGCCGACAGTCCCGACGGCGAGGGGGAGCTCGAGGCTCCCGTGGAGGTACTCTCCTTCGAGGCTGTAGCTGGTCAGGGCGCGGTAGGCGCCGTCCCTCGAGGCCCAGGCGTGGGCCCCCGCCTCGACCGCCCGGGTATCGTTACCCGTTGCGAGAACCACGGCGGTAATGCCGTTCATGATCCCCTTGTTGTGGGTGACCGCCCGGTCCCGATCCTCCCGGGCAAACTCGTTGGCCGCGACGATCCGTCGCGCCATCTCGCCTCCGGAGATCTCTCCCCGCCGCAAGGCGCTCTCGGGCAGGGTAAAAGAGGCGCTCGCAAGGCGTCTGTGGGCGGAGTTGGAGAGAATCGCCATGAGAACCCGGGATCCGGTGAGCTTCTCGACCACCGGTCGCGCAGCCTCGGCGGCGCTGTTGACGATGTTTGCCCCCATGGCGTTTCTCACGTCGAGATAGAACTCCAGGAGCAGCCGTTGGCTCTCGGCAAGCCGCCGGGTCGCCAGACCGAGGTAGCCTCCGCCGCGAGCGCTCATCCGCTCGAGGTGGGGGCTCATCGCCTCGAGGATCGCCTGCTCACCCCGGTGGATCGCCTCCTCCGCCTCGTTTCCACCATCCTCGAGGAGGAGCTGCCCGACCATCACCGGCTCATCCGCCCGGGTCGTAAACCCGCCGTTCCGGGAGACCAGGCGCCCGGCGTAGGTCGCCGCTGCGATGACCGAGGGCTCCTCCACCGCCATCGGCACCTGGTAGAGGACGCGGTCGACGAGGATGTTCTCGGCGACCCCGAGGGGTAGGGGAACAGCTCCGAGAGCGGACTCGACCATCACCTCGGCGAGGTCGGAGATCTCCTCATTCGGGGCGAGGAGCCTCCACTGCCGCTCCTCCCCCGGGGCGAGCAGGCGCACCGCCTCCCGGCGCTCGGCTGGAGTAAGCTTTCGAAAACTCCTGGGTAGCTCCTTCACTCCGCGCCCTCGCCCCTCGCCGCCCGGCTCAAGGCGCGGGCGTCCGCTTTAAGCGCTTCGGAGAGCCAGAGAGGAGCCGCTCTGAGCTCCTCGACCCGGGCGGTACCGGTGAGGAGCATGCCCGTGCGCAGCACCTTTTCTACCCGTCGTCCGTAGGCGACCGCCCCCTCCACGCCCCGGGAGTGGACCGCCCGGATAAAGGGGAGGGCGGTTCCGGCAAGCTCCGCCCCGAGGGCGAGGGATCGCAGCAGATCCATCCCGGTACGAACCCCTCCCGAGGCGAGGACCCCGGTTCGGTTGCGCCCGAGGGCGGCGAGAAGCAGGGCGGTCGGGGCGCCCCAGTCACCGAACTCCTGGGCGGCGAGGCGCTCTTCCGGGCTCAGCCGGTAGGACTCGACCTGGGCCCAGTTGGTCCCGCCGCTCCCGGCGAGGTCGACGTAGCTCGCCCCCGCCTCAAAGAGCGTCTCCACCTCCCCGGGAGAGATGCCGAACCCGGTCTCCTTGACGATGACCGGAACCGGAGCGGAGGCGCAGAACCGACGGATCCCCTCGAGGATCCCGGAGAAATCCCGGTCCCCGTCGACCTGAAAGAGCTCCTGCCCCGGATTGAGATGGATCGCGATCCCGTCGACTTCGAGGGCCGCGAGGATACGGTAGATCTCCCCGTGATCCATCGAAGGAAGCTGCACCCCCCCGATGTTCGCAAAGACCGGCACCGACGGGGCGAAGCGCTTGAGCTGGAAGTGCTCGAGAACCTCGGGTTTACGAAAGAGGATGCGGATCGAGCCCATCCCGACGGGGATGCCGAGCTGCTCAGCCGCTTCGGCGAGCTGTTTGTTCGCCTGGTAACCCGCGGCGGAGCCGCCGGTCATGGAGGAGACAAACAGCGGCATGCGCACGCTCTTTCCGAGAAAGGTGGTGGAGGTATCTATCCGGGCCTCGTCGATCTCCGGCAGGGAGCGGTGGAGGAGATGGACCTCGTCGAATCGACTCCGCCCGGTCTCCACCTCGAACCGCTCCGCGTCGATGCAGATTTCGAGGTGTCTGGTCTTGCGGGTGGACAGATCTTCCGGTTGAGATTGATCTTCCGGATGGTTCATGGACTACTGGTACTGGTAGAGACGGTAGCCGTCCTCCCGGATGCCGACAAAGCGGTAGGTCCCGGCGGGGGCGGCGGTGTGATCAATTTCCAGCGTATCCTGATGGTAGCCGTTGTCCGACACCCACCGTTCGTACTCGTCAAAGCTGCTCTCCCGGGCGCGGTCAAAGACATCCTGGGTGTTCCAGCGGCGTATCACCCCCGGCGCGCCTTCGGCTACGGTGGCGCTGATCACGCTCATGGTGTTTCCCGAGCCGTAGGAGACCAGGAGCAGCTCCTTGCCGACGATCTGGTCGCCGTGCTTGCGGTACTCGTCGGCGAGGAGAAAGTACATCGCCATGTAGGCGGAGCCGGAGTAGATGTTTCCGATCCGGGTAGTCGGCTCGATGCCGCTGACAAACCCCTTTCCTTCCACAAACGCCGTCGCCTCCTCCTCCGAGAGGGAGAGCTTCTTTTCCGCGAGCTTTTTAAGTCCGGCGTACGCCATGTTGTAAAAGGGGACGTGGAGAACAAAGAGATCTATCTCTTCGAGCCGTTTACCGGGTTCCACTCCGAGACGAGCGCAGTGGTCGTCAAAGGCTGCCTCGAACGCCTCATGGTAGCACTGGACGGAGTAGCCGCCCTTTACCCGGGCGGTTACCGAGCCGAGGGGGCGAAAGAAATCATCAACGTCCTGGGAGCTGTAGCCCTGGGACCTGAGGTCGAGATCGAGGAGCTGAGGATCGAGGGAGACCCGCATCGCCACAGCCCCCGCTCCCTGGGTGACCTCGGCGGTGGAGGGGGTCTCGTACCGGGCGATGTCGGAGCAGATCACCACGCCGCTCTCCTCAGGGTTCCCCGCGACCTTGAGCAGGGCGGAAACGCTCAGGAGAGAGATGGTGCCCCCGGCGCAGGCGTGCTGCACCTGAAAGGTAGACAGAGCGTTTGTTATGCCGTCCCCGGACTGCTGGAGCATCCCCTCCACGTAGGCGGCTATCGGTTTGGACATGTCCACGGATGTCTCGGTGCCGACGGCGATGTAGCGCACCCGCTGCGGGTCCCATCTCTCCTTGCCACGCTCGAGGAGCTCATGGGCCGCCTGGGCGGCGAGGGTGGCGCTGTCCTCCCAGGGCTCGGGAAACCGTATCGCTTCCTGCCCGGTTGTCTGAAGGGCGCGCTGGAGCCGCCGTTCGAGCCTCGGCTCTTCCCGCCCCCGCCGTTCCACCAGCTGGTGCAGGTCGATCTTCGGAGCCGGAATATAGAGCGCGAGGTCGTCTATCCCCACCCTGGTTTCAGACATGTACTACTGCTCCTCCCTTAGATCTGCCCCGAAAGGCTGCCACTCAATATATCGGTAACCAGACTCTTCGGCAAACAGGAGGCAAAACTTTGCACTAAAGGCCGAGAGCTTTCAACAGCGCCTTTGCGTACTCCGGGAGATCCGGGGGGCGACGGGAGGAGACGATGTTGCGATCCACCACTACCGGCTCGTCGAGCCAGACCGCTCCCGCGTTCACCATATCGTCCTTTATCCCCGGGGTGCTGGTGACCTTTCGTCCCTCGAGGATCCCCGCCGAAATGAGAACCCATCCGGCGTGACAGATCTCTCCGATGATCTTACCCTCATCGTTCATCTTTCGTACCAGCTCGAGGACCGAGGGAAAGCGTCGCAGCTTGTCCGGGGCCCAGCCGCCGGGGACGAGTATGCCGTCGTACTCCCCGGGGTCGAGATCGTCGAAGCCGACCTGCGCCTCCGCCGGCACGCCGTACTTGCCGATGTACTGCCTGCCGGCCGCCTCCCCCGCCACGACCACCGTCGCCCCCGCCTCCCTGAGGCGGAGGGTCGGATACCAGAACTCCAGGTCCTCCACCTCGTGGTAGAGCAAGCTGATCAGTTGAGTTGCCAACGTTCTCCTCCAATGCGTGGGGGACGGATCCCCTTTTCATACCGTCTCTTTTTGAATATAGTACTCCTGCTTCCCGAAAGATAGGAGGCAATCCAGCCGATGTCAGTCAGAGTCCAATGTCACATATAGCGTGTCTTCTTTCCGGGGGTGTGGACAGTTCCGTCGCCCTCTGGAAACTCAAAGAGTCGGGTCACCAGCGGATCCGCGCCTACTACCTCAAGATCTGGCTCGAGGACGAGCTGTCCTACCTCGGCAACTGCCCCTGGGAGGAGGACCTCGCCTACGCCCGGCAGGTGTGTGCCCAGGCGGGAGTGCCCCTCGAGGTAGTCCCGCTGCAGCGGGAGTACTACGACCGGGTGGTGAGCTACACCATCGAGGAGCTCAAAAAGGGGCGTACCCCCTCTCCCGATATTTTCTGCAACCAGCGCATCAAGTTCGGCGCCTTTCTCGAGGCGGTCGACGGAGAGGCGGAGCGCGTCGCCTCCGGCCACTATGCGATCCTCGAGGATGACAGCGCCGGCCGTCGCCGGCTGCGGCGCTCGCCGGACCCGGTAAAGGACCAGAGTTACTTTCTCTTTCACCTCTCTCAGCAGCAGCTGCGGCGGATCACCTTTCCCCTCGGGGGCATGGAGAAGCGGGAGGTCCGCTCCCGGGCCGAGGAGCTCGAGCTTCCCAACCGGGAGCGCCCCGACAGCCAGGGGATCTGCTTTCTCGGCAAGATCAAGTATCCGGAGTTTGTCCGCTACTACCTCGGGCAGCGGCCCGGGGAGATCCGGGAGGCGGGAACCGGGCGGCTCCTCGGCACCCATCAGGGCAGCTGGTTTTACACCATCGGCCAGCGGCAGGGTCTCGGCCTCGGCAACGGCCCGTGGTACGTTGTGGAAAAGCAGTTTGAGGAGAACGTGGTTTACGTAGCCCACGCGGAACGGGTGGCGGAGCGCTCGAGGCGGGAGCTCACCATCGGCGAGCTCACCTGGCTCACCGAGGAGCCCGGGGAGGGCCGGTTTCTCACCAAACTCCGCCACGGCCCGGTCCTCACGCCGGTAACCGTCCGGCGCGGGCACAACCCGGGGGAGCTCCACCTCACCCTGGACGAGGCGGACCGTGGTATCGCCCCGGGTCAGTTTGCCGTACTCTACGATGGAGAGTACTGTCTCGGAGGAGGAACCATTCTTGAGTAGTCCCTACCCGTTGAGCGTGGCTCCGATGATGGAGTACACCGACAGGCATTACCGCTACTTCATGAGGCTCATTACCCGCCACACCCTCCTGTATACGGAGATGGTCAGCGCGGTGGCGATACTCCTCGGCGACCGGGACAAGCTGCTCGGCTTCAGCCCGGAGGAGCACCCGATCGCCCTGCAGCTCGGCGGGGACGACCCGCAGCAGATCGCCCGGGCTATCGAGGTCGCCGAGCTCTACGGCTACGACGAGTACAACATCAATATCGGCTGCCCGAGCGACAAGGTGCAGGAGGGTAACTTCGGCGCCTGTCTCATGGCTACCCCCGAGCGGGTCCGGGATATCGTTGCGGCGATGCGCTCGGCGACGGATAAGCGGGTGACCGTAAAGCACCGGATCGGGATCGACGGGCGGGAACGTTACGAGCAGCTGCTCGAGTTCGTCGATACCGTGGATGAGGCAAAGCCCGACCGCTTTACCGTCCACGCCCGGATAGCTGTGCTCAAAGGGCTGAGTCCGAAGGAGAACCGGAACATCCCGCCCCTGCGCTACGAGGATGTCTACGCCCTCAAGGGGGAGCGGCCGCACCTCGAGATCGAGATAAACGGCGGCATCAAGAGCATGGAGGCGGTGGAGGAGCATCTGCGCCGGGTGGACGCGGTGATGGTCGGTCGCGCCGCCTATGATTCTCCCTTTATCTTCTGCGAGGCCGACCGGATTATCAACGGCACCAAGGCGCCCTCGGCGAGCCGTCGGGAGGTGGTGGAGGGTATGTTCGATTACATTGACCGGGCCGGGGAGGCGGGATATCATCCTAGAAGTGTCATACGACACATGCTCGGGCTCTTTGCCTCTCAACCCGGCTCCCGGGGCTGGAAGCAGCGGCTCAGCGGGCCGCTTCCCGATGACAAACCGGGGTCCCGGATACTGAAGGACGCCCTCGGGGCTGTGCCAAGGGAGGTCCTCGACAGTGTCGCCTGAGGGGTAGGGGGAGGGAGATCATCCCTTCTCCCCCCGCTGTATCGGTCCAATCGCAGCTTGGGAGAAGACTAACCATGACCGTTCAATCCAAACTCAATACCGCTATGTTCCTTGTGGTTGGAGCGTTTCTGCTCCTCCTGGGGATACTCATACTCTCCGCCCGAACGGCGATGAGTCTGCAGGAGCTCTCGATCGTTGGAGAGCAGAGTGTCGCCGGCATGTATCGGGTCACAGACCGAACCAAGGAGCTCATCCTCGCCGACAGTAACCTCGAGATGCGGCAGCAGGAGTGGGAGCGTGCCCTCGACCATTTCAGCGACCGTCTCGAGACCCTCTCCACCCACCCCGCCGGCGACCTGATCGACGAATCCCTGGTGACCCAGATCCGTCGGGTCGAGGGGGTGTGGGCTTCTTCGGCAGACCGCCTCGCCTCGGCGAGAGAGGAGCTCGACGAACTGGTGGATGATCCCGACATTTCGGAGTTCCGCAAGTCAGGTCTCAACAACATGCTCGAGTTTGCCCGGACCGATAACGACACCGCCCTGATCACCCGGATAAACGGGCTCATTACCGACCTTCGGAGCTTTGACGTCGCCGGGAGAGACCTCATAGTCGGGAATCTCAACAGCCTCGTCACGGGAGTGGAGGAGCAGGCCGCCGCGGTGAGCCGCAACGCCTTTACCATCGCCGGTATCGCCGCCGCCGTCGTCCTCCTCGTCGCGACTCTGTTTATCCTCACCTTTACCCGGGGGCTCGCCCGGAGGATCGGCTCCCTGCGACGGGTCATGGGACGCCTCGCGGAAAACGACCTGACCGCGCGAGCCTTCGACCCGAGGAGGGACGAGCTCGGGGAGCTGACCAACTACACCAACGAGGTGCTCGAGGAGCTCAACACGTTTATCGAGTCGGTCAAAGAGGCGACCCGGAACGCCGAGGAGCTCAAGGACAGTCTCGCCTCCGGGACCAGCGAGTCCGCCGCGGCCCTCAACCAGATCACCCAGAACATCGAGTCCATCAGAAGCCAGTTCGGGACCCTGAACGACAACGTCACCCGCTCCGCCAGGGCGATCGAGAGCATCGACGAGAAGGTGCGCGGCCTCGCCGAGAGCATCTCCAGCCAGTCCATGGCGGTTAACGAGAGCGCCAGCTCCATCGAGGAGATGAACGCCTCGATCCAGAACGTAAGCAAGCTCTCAGGTGACCGCAAGGAGGCTGCGGACCGTCTCACCGGCGTGATCCTCCAGGGGGGTGAGCGGATTCAGCTGACCAACGACGCGATCAAGTCGGTTACCGGGGAGATCGACGATATCCTCGAGATCATCGAGATCATCAACGCGATCTCCGAGCAGACCAACCTCCTGTCGATGAACGCCGCTATCGAGAGCGCCCACGCCGGGGAGGCGGGCAAGGGATTTGCGGTGGTTGCCGAGGAGATACGCAAGCTCGCCGAGTCGACCCAGGAGAACGCCTCCCGGATCGACGAGCTCCTGCGATCGATAACCGAGAAGATCCGGGAGGCCCTCGACTCGAGCGAGAGCGCCGCCGGCACGTTCGAGGAGATCAATCAGGATATCTCGATCTTCTCGGAGTCCATGGGAGAGATCGTTACCAACATGAAGGAGCTGTCCAACGGGAGTAGCGGCATTCTCTCCATGACAGCCCAGGTTTCCACGATCACCCAGGAGATCGAGACCGCCGCCTCGGACATCAAGGAGAACAGCTCCACCGTCCGGGAGGCGATGGCGTCGGCGGACAACCTCTCGAGCGAGATGTACAACGGCATTACCGAGATCGATAAGGGCTCCAAGGAGATTCTCACCGCCCTTAATGACATTTCCACCATTTCCGAGGAGAATCGGGAGCGGATGGAGGAGCTCACCGGCCTTGTGTCGGAGTTCAAAACGCGGCAGGAGGTATCTGTCGCCGAGGAGGAGAGCGACGATGTTTAGTCGTGCCGGTGACCCTGACGAGGAGACAAGGAAGTTCTGGGAGAAGGTCGAAGCGGAACTCGGACAGCCGGTGCTCGAGCACGCCCTGGGACAGTACGTCGGCGGAGAGGAGACCCGGGGACGACCGGTCTGGGGGCTGCTCTACCTCACCCGTGATACCCTCTACTATCGCCACTTTGCCACCTCCAACTGGTTCGCCGCGATGATCGGCGGTACTCCGCGAGAGGATAACGACGCCTTCGAGATAGCGGTGCCCTTCTCTCAGGTTACCCGGGTCGAGGATGAGGGACCCCTCTCCCTCCGGCAGCGCTTCTTTCGCCCCTACCCCGAGGTAACGACAATCCACTACACCGCCCGGGGCGAGGATCGGGAGCTCAGGATATCCCTGGAGCACCGGGGCGACGCCTTTCGCCGGAAGCTCCACGAGCTGGTGGAGTGACACCCCTCGTTTCGCTGTAGCATTTCGACCCAGTACCAGCGCGCCCCGATTATCCGGGGGGCGGAATTCTGTAGCGTTCTGACCCGCAAGCCGGTTGTCCAAAAACCGGTGTAGCATTTCGACCCATTCAATGTATGAGCCCGGGGCGCCCGCTCCGGTTATCTTGTATGTAAATCGTTTTATCACATACACTTACGATCTCACTAAAAAATTGGCACGCCTTTCGCTTATATACTGATGAAAACAAACTCGATGGTTAAGGAGACACACCATGGTAGTAACAGGTAAGCGAACAGATAACGGTACTTACAGCGGCGCCCTTCTCGGGCCTCGCAGCCACGTCAGCCGGACCGCCGAAGGCGGCGCGCTTCTGGAGGTCGAGCTTCCTGGATTCGGCGCTGAAGATGTCGAAATCCAGGTTGAAGGAAGTCGCCTCACCATACGGGCACGCCGGAACGGCGAGACGGAAGGTTCGCTTCTCATAGGTGAGCGTCGCCATGGCGATCGGGAGGCACACTTTGTCCTCGCCGACGGCCTGGACACCGAGCACCTCGACGCGAGGATGCGCGACGGCATACTCACCCTCCGGATAGACCGGAAGCCGGAGCTCAAGCCCCGGACGATCAAAGTCAAAAAGGGATAACCCCCTACCGGGAGGGCGGGATCTGGAGACGAGATGGAGCCCTCCCGGTCTCCTTCCATCACCAATAACAGCAGTAACAACAGGAGAGAAAAGATATGGCAGCAATAGGAATAGATTTAGGAACAACAAACTCCGTGGTAGCGGTCATGGAGGGGGGTGAGCCGACGGTTATACAGAACGCCGAAGGACACAGGACTACCCCCTCGGTGGTAGCCTACAGCAGCAGCGGCGAGCGCCTCGTCGGGCAGTCCGCCCGGAACCAGATGATCACCAACCCCGAGCGCACCATTTACTCGATAAAGCGATTTATGGGCCTGAGCTACAGCGAGGCCAAAAACGAAGCAGGTCGCGTCGGTTACAAGGTCGTGGAGAACAAAAACGGCGAGGTCCGGGTCCGGGTCGACGACAAGGAGCTCTCCCCTCCGGAGATATCCGCGGCGGTCCTCCAGAAGATGAAGCAGACCGCGCAAGACTACCTCGGCGAGACGGTTCGAGAGGCGGTTGTCACCGTGCCGGCCTACTTCAACGACGCCCAGCGTCAGGCGACCAAGGACGCCGGGCGGATCGCGGGACTCGAAGTCAAGCGGATCGTAAACGAGCCTACCGCCGCGGCCCTTGCCTACGGCTTCGGCAAAAAGAAGAACAACGAGCGGGTCGCCGTCTACGACCTCGGGGGCGGTACCTTCGATATATCGATCCTCGAGATCGACCACATCGACGGGGAAAACGTCTTTGAGGTGCGCAGCACCAACGGCGACACCCATCTCGGCGGCGATAACTTCGACCAGGCGGTAATCGACTGGCTCGTGGGAAGCTTCAAGAACGACTACGGCGTCGACCTCTCACAGGACCGCATGGCCCTGCAGCGGCTCAAGGAAGCAGCGGAGAACGCGAAAAAGGAGCTTTCGAGCTCCCAGAGCACCGACATCAACCTGCCCTTTATCACTGCCGACGCCGGCGGTCCGAAGCATCTGAACTACTCCCTGAGCCGGGCGAAGTTCGAGCAGCTCGTCGACGACCTGGTGCAGCGAACCAAAGCGCCCTGCGAGCAAGCCCTCGCGGACGCGGGGCTCAAAGCGTCTGAGATCGATCAGGTGATCCTCGTGGGTGGTTCTACCCGGATCCCGGCGGTCCAGAAGCTTGTGACCGAACTGTTCGGCCGGGAGCCCAACCGCAGCGTCAATCCCGACGAGGTTGTAGCCCTCGGGGCGGCAGTCCAGGCGGCGGTCCTCTCCGGGGAGGTCAAGGACGTCCAGCTCCTCGACGTTACCCCCCTCTCCCTCGGTATCGAGACCCTCGGCGGGGTTTTTACCCGGCTCATTGAGCGGAACACCACCATCCCGACCCGCAAGAGCGAGGTTTTCTCCACCGCTGAGGACAACCAGACCCAGGTGGGCATCCACGTGCTCCAGGGAGAGCGGGAAAAGGCGTCGGAAAACCGGACCCTCGGGCGCTTTGAGCTCGTCGGTATTCCTCCGGCTCCCAGAGGCGTGCCGCAGATCGAGGTCACCTTCGACATCGACGCGAACGGCATTGTCCACGTAACCGCCAAGGACCTCGGCACCGGCAAGGAGCAGAAGATCCGCATCGAGACGAACTCCGGCCTCAGCGAGGATGAGATCAACCGGATGGTCCGGGACGCGGAGAGCCACGCCGAGGAGGACAAGCGGCACAAGGAGCTCGCGGAGGTGCGTAACCAGGCGGACTCCCTCGCCTACGCAACCGAGCGCACCCTCAAGGAGCAGGGCGGCGCCCTCTCCGACAGCGAGCGGGAGCAGATCGAAAAGAGCGTCGCCGAGCTGCGCCGTCTGATGGAGGGCGACGAGGTCCAGGCGATCCGGGATGGGATCAGCGCGGTCGAACGGGCGGTGCAGCCTGTCGCCTCCAAGCTCTACAGCCGGCAGCAGTCCGCCGGCGGCCCCCAGGGTGGGGCGCACTCAGGAGCAGGCGGGCCGACCGGAGGGGCGGGCTCCTCCGACAGCGACGAGGTGGAGGACGCGGATTACGAGGTCGTCAACGACTGAGGGAGCCCCGGCGCAGCGCGCCGGGGTTTTTTTTATGTTGTTGAGAAGGTGTGCACCGTGCGGTGGTGGTAGAGCTCCCCGGGTTCGAGGATGGTGTTGGGAAAGGAGGGGTGGTGGACGCTGTCCGGGAGAAACTGGGTCTCCAGGCAGAGCGCGTCGTGTCCCTCGAGGAACCGGCCGTTTCGATTCCGCTGACCGGTGAGCTTGTTTCCAGTGTAGAACTGCAACCCCGGATAGGAGGTGCGCACCTCCATCACCCGTCCCGACTCCAGCTCCCGCACCTCCGCCGCCCTCGGCAGATCGTCGAGGGAGGGGTCCATATCCCACCCGTCGAGTAAGTAGCAGTCGTCGAAACCTCCAGCCTCCGGGCGCCGCACCTCCTCGATACGCTCGCCCACCCGGTTGAGGGTGCGCAGATCGAAGGGTGTACCGTCCACCGGCAGCAGCCGCCCTGTAGGAAGCTGTCGGGAGTCGGTCTCAACCAGGGTGGAGGAGTGTATCCGGACCCAGTGGTCGAGAACCGTCCCTCCCCCGGCGAGGTTCCAGTAGGTGTGGTTGGTGAGGTTGACCGGCGTCGCCTGATCGGTCTCGGCGAGGTAGTCAAAGGCGAGCTGGTTATCCTCGCTCAGGGTGATGGTAACCGTTACCGATAGATTGCCCGGATAACCCTCATCACCATCGGGGCTCAGGTAGCGCAGCTCTACCCCCTCGACCCCCTCTCCCGGCGAGAGGAGTTCCGCCTTCCAGAGCTTCTTGTCGAACCCCTGGAGCCCGCCGTGGAGGTGGACCTCCTTGCTCGGATGAGGAGTTATCGGGTAGTAGGCGTTGGCTATGGCAAACCCTGCGCTCTTGGTCCTGTTGGCGACTCGACCTATGGTTGCGCCGTAGTAGGGGTGGCCCGGGAGGTACTCCTCGAGGGTCTCAAAGCCGAGGGTGAGCTCGGCGACCTCCCCATCCCGGTCGGGCGCTTTAAAGGAGGTGATTATCCCCCCGTAGTTGGTGACCGAGAGCTCGTAGCCTGCCTCATTACTCACGGTATACAGGTGTACCTCTTCTCCCCCCGGCAGCGTGCCGAAGTGCTTCTCACTACTGTTCATCTAACCTCTGATCACGCCTCTCGGCGTCTTATCTGGGCATTAAAAGGGCCCGGCAGCGTGCGCCGGGCCCGATTGTGATACCTGAAAACGTTATCAGACGGTAGGTCTGCTAACGTAGTCGTCCGCCCGGAGCAGCATTTTGACATACTGCGCCCGTCGGTAGGTCCAGCGATCCGGTGTGCGCTCTACACTAAGCTTACCGCGGAACTCGTCGAGGCTGGTATAGCCTTTTCGGTCCATCCACGCCTCGAGATCCTTGAGAATCGTCCCGATCACGTCGATCCGATTGCGATAGAGGGTGCTCACCGCCTGAAAGACGTCCGCTCCGGCGAGGAGCACCTCCACGGCGTCCTCCCCGGTGTGGATTCCGTTGGAGGCGCAGACGCTTCCTTTGATGTTGTTGTGCAGGAGACCCGCAAACCGCAGGGCGAGTCGATGATCGTTGGAGGTGGAGAGATTGAAGGGATACTGCCCGGTCTCCTTTTCGATGTTGAAACTCGGGTGGAACAGCCGGTTGAACAGGACGAACCCCTGTACCCCGACCTTATCCATCTTTTTGATGATCTCCAGGGGAGAGGTGTAGAAGGGGCTCAGCTTGACGGAGATCGGAATCTTTACCTTGCTCTTGACCTTCTCGAGGGCCTCGATCTGTTCCGCCTCGATCTCCTCGGCGCTCTGACTAAAATCGACGGGGATCGCGTAAAAGTTGAGCTCCAGGGCGTCGACACCGGTCTGCTCGAGCTTTACCGCCCATTCCGCCCAGGTGTCGGGGTTGATACAGTTGAGACTGCCGATAACCGGAATGCCGAGAGCCTCCTTGGACTTCCGGGTCCACATGAGGTGCTCATCCGGTCCGCCGTGCTCGATTTCGGGAAACAGATCCTGTATCTCCGCGTCGAAATCGTCGTTCTTGGTGAGCTGTTCCTGCAGGCGGTAGGACTGCAGCTGAATCTGCTCCTCAAAGAGGGACTGGATCACCACAGCCCCCGCGCCGGCATCCTCGATACGCTTGAGCGCATCCATATGAGCCGTGAGACTGCACGCTCCGACGACAAAGGGGTTTTTAAGCTCCAAACCCATGTAACTTGATTTCAAATCAGCCATGCCATTAGCTCCTTTTTGGCTCGGTCCCGACTAAGGGAGAGATATCGCTACGTTTGTAGACAGCTTGCCCCATCTTAGTAGGAGGGGTTTGCCCCGTCAATTGTAAGCTTGACCCCTCCGGTGCGTACCGGTAGGTTTTCCGTAGATTCACAAGCATACCTGAGGAGCATACTACCATGGATATCGTTAAATTTGGGCAAGAGGACATAGAGAATACCCTTTCCACTATGAAGGATGAGGACCTCGACAACCTCGCCTTCGGGGCGATCGAGCTCGACGAGAAGGGAAACATACTCCAGTACAACTCCGCGGAGGGTGACATCACCGGCCGGGATCCGAACGAGGTAAAGGGAAAGAACTTCTTTACCGAGGTTGCCCCTTGCACAAACACCGACGAGTTCTACGGCAAGTTCAAGGAAGGGGTCGCCTCCGGGGATCTCAACGCGCTGTTCGAGTACGTTTTCGACTATAAAATGATGCCGACCAAGGTCAAGGTCCACATGAAAAAGGCCCTCAGCGGCGACACCTACTGGGTATTTGTCAAGCGGCTCTAACCTCATGCGCCCCCTCTCCCGGGAGGCGGTGCTCCCGGTGGTCGTCGACCTGATCGACGGCGAGTACCGGCGGGAGCGGGGAAGCTCCCTGCTCGAGCATCCCTCCTGGTCCGCCGACTCCCCCGACAACCTCTCTCTCGGCACCGACGGGCTCTCCCTCGACTCGCTCTCCCTCCTGTCCACCGCGGGGGTCGTAAACGAGTTCTGGAAGCTCCACGAGGCAGGTGTGGAGGAGTATCTCCTCCGGCGCCGCAGGGTGGGGGAGTGGGTGGATATTGTTATCCACGCTCTCGAGGCGGGGACCACGGGAGTCACCTTTCGCAGTTCCGGCTCCACCGGCTCCCCGAAGCCGGTATCCCGGAGCTGGGAGCGTCTCGAGCAGGAGCTTCGCTTTCTCACCTCGCTGTTTAGCTCCCGGCGGCGTCTCCTCGCCACGGTGCCCGCCCACCACATCTACGGATTCATCTTTACCGTCCTCCTCCCGGCGGCCCTGGAGATCGAGGTGGTCCGGTACCGGTGGGAGGAGCTCGGAGCCCTCGCCTCCCAGGCGCGCCCGGGGGACCTCATTGTTTCCCACCCGACCCTCTGGCGCTACCTCGCCTCGACAGTCGGCTCCTGGGTCGGGGAGGTATGGGGCGTCTCCTCCACCGCCGCCCTCCCGGCCGAGACGATGCAGACCCATTACGACCGGGGCCTCGACCGGTTTGTCGAGGTTTACGGCTCCACCGAGACCGGCGGTGTCGGCTACCGGCAGCGGCCGCAGGCGCCCTTCGAGCTCTTTTCCTACCTCCGGCGCCCCTCGACCGGGGAGTCGGCGACCCTCGAGCGGCAGTTGCCGGCGGAGCAGTGGGAGCAGGTTACCCTTCTCGATCATCTCGATTGGGTCGATGAGCGCCGCTTTCGCCCCCTCGGGAGAGCCGACCGGGTCGTTCAGGTGGGGGGTGTCAATGTCGACCTCCGGCGGGTAGAGGAGCAGATCGCCGCTCACCCCGGCGTGCGGGAGGTGGCGGTCCGGGTCAACAGTGAGAGCCGGGAGGGGCGGCTCAAGGCGTTGATCGTCCCCGCCGGCGAACTTACCACCGAAGAGATCGAAACCTTCTGTCGGGAGCGCCTCGAGCCTGCAGCGCGGCCGCTCTCCTTTACCTTCGCAGAGGCGCTGCCCCGCAACCCTATGGGCAAACCCGCAGACTGGACCGTATAATAGGGAGCCGGGCGCGAGACAGCTCGGGAGAGGAAGGTTTCAGATGGCCAGGATGCACCGTGAGTTCGGATCGGTCCTTTCGGCGATTCCCGGATACCAGGAGCGGATCCGGGAGTTAAACGAGATCCTCCTGACCAATCTCGTTATGGTCAGCGAGATCCCCGCCCCCACCTTTGGTGAGCAGCGCCGCCGGGAGTTCCTCATGGAGCGGTTCAACGAGTACGATCTGCAGAACACCTCCACCGACGAGGCGGGAAACGCTCTGGGAATACTGCCGGGAGTTTCAGGGGAGCGCAACATTCTCATGGTCGCCCACATGGACACGATATTTCTGGAGAAGGTGGACCACACCGTTCAGATCGAGCCGGGCTACATCAGCGGGGCGGGCATCGGGGACGACAGCCTCGGGGTCGCAGCGCTTGTGACGCTTCCGCTGATCCTGCGCCACCTCGACATCCAGCTCGAGTCAAATCTCATCCTCATGGGATCCGCCCGGAGCCTCGGCAAGGGAGATATCGAAGGGATCCGCTTTTTTCTCAACAACAAGGAACTCTCGGTGGATTACGGTATCTGCCTCGAGGGGTATCAGCTCGGACGGCTCAGCTACGCCTCCATCGGCATGCTCCGGGGGGAGATCACCTACTCGGTTCCGGAGGAGTACGACTGGACCCGGTTCGGCGCGGGAGGGGCGATCGTCAACATCAACGAGGTGATAAACCGGATCCTCGAGATCCCTCTGCCCCGCAGACCCCGGACCTCGATCGTCCTCAACAGCCTCGAGTCAGGGGCGAGCTTCAGCACGATTCCCACCCAGGCGAAGCTCCAGTTCGAGATCCGCAGTGAGTCCGGACAGATCGTCGAGGATCTGGGAAACGAGATCGCCGACATCTGCGCCGAGGTCTCCTCTCAGACCGGGGCGGCGGTCCTCTTTCACGTCCTCGCCCGGCGGCAGCCCGGGGGGATCAGCTTTTCTCATCCCCTGGCGGCCTACGCCCGGGAGATACTGAAGCAGCTCAACGTCCATCCCCGGATCTCTCCCTCCACTTCCGAGCTCTCGGCGTTTATCGATAATCAGATCCCGGCTGTCACCATCGGCCTCACCAAAGGGGAGCGCTACTCCGAGCCCGGAGAGCGCCTCGAGATCGAACCGATCAACCTCGGCCTCGCCCAGCTTCTCGGTCTCATCCTCACCATCGATCGGGGGTACTGCGATGAATATAAATGAGTGGATCCGGACAAACACCTTTCACCACTCCGAGTTCCGGGACCTCCGGGCGCTCTGTGATGAGAAGGAAAAGCAGGGGATCACCGTCTCCCTCTGCATTCCAACCCTCAACGAGGAGAGCACCATCGGCAAGGAGGTGGTTATCTTTCGCTCGGAGCTGATGCTCCGCTACCCGCTGCTCGACGAGATCGCCGTTATCGACTCCGGCTCCACCGACCGGACCCTCGAGGTCGCCGCCTCCTTTGGCGCGGACACCTACCTCGCCGCGGACATCATCCCCGACCTCGAAGAAAAGCGGGGGAAGGGAGAAAACCTCTGGAAGGCGATCTACCAGCTCACCGGGGACATCATCGTCTACATCGACGCGGATATAAAAAACATCCACCCCCGCTTTGTCTACGGGCTGGTCGCTCCTCTCATCTACCGCCGGGAGATTTCCTACGTAAAGGCGTTCTACGACCGGCCGCTCGCCTTCTCCCAGGGGGTACGCCCGAGCGGCGGGGGCCGGGTAACAGAGATACTCATCCGGCCGCTGTTTTCCCTCTTTTTCCCTGAGCTTACCGCGATCATCCAGCCCCTCTCCGGGGAGTACGCAGTCCGCCGGAAGGTCCTCGAGGAGATCCCCTTTCCTATCGGCTACGGCGTTGAGACCTCCCACCTCATCGACATCTACACCCGCTACGGGCTCTCCGCCTTCGGGCAGACCGACCTCGACCAGCGGGTCCACCGCAACCAGCCGACCCGGAGCCTCGGCAAGATGGCCTTCGGTATCCTCCAGACCTTTCTCTCCCGGGTACAGAAGCTCGAGATCGTACCGGAGATGCCGGAGCTGAGCACCGTCCTGCGGCAGTTTCAGGCGCAGGACGAGACCTTTGAAACCGTAGAGTACGAGATCCGCGAGGAGGAGCGTCCGCCGATGAACACCCTTGATGTGTACAAAAAACGGAGGGCCGAGGTTGCCCGGTAACGAGCCGATCCGATTCGAGGGAGTCTCCTTCAGCTATCCCGGGGAGGAGGGATCGGGCCCCACGGAGGTCTTTCGGGGGCTGAGCGTGGTGGTGGACTCGGGTGTGACAACCCTGGTCGGCCCCAACGGGGTGGGTAAGTCCACCTTTATGCTCCTCGCCGGGGGCCGGCTCATGCCCGAGGAGGGGAGGGTTCTCCTACTCGAGGAGGATACCCGGCAGTTCCACTCCGAGACCCCCTCTCCGTTGATAGAGGAGCGGCGCAACCAGGTCGCCTCCTTTATCTATCAGAACATGGAGTTTGAGAGCGAAGAGAGTGTCGGGGAGCTGATCGAGTACGTCCAGGAGGCCGGAAGCCTCGCCGGAGATCAGGTGATTCGCTCCGACGTCGTTGAGGCCCTCGAGCTTGGCCCCTCGCTGTCCAGGCGGACCGGGCAGCTCAGCAAGGGGGAGCTCCAGCGTACCATTATCGCCTTCAGTCTCCTCTACGGCTCGCCGGTAATCCTCATGGACGAGCCGGTCTTTGCCCTCGAGGAGCCGCAGAAGGACCGGGTTTTCGCCTTTCTCATGGAGCACGCCCGGCAACGGGAGCTCACGGTGCTCTACTCCGCCCACAACATCGACCTCTCCGCCAAGTACAGCGACCAGACCCTCCTGTTTTCCCGGGGCTCGACGGTCGCCTACGGTCCGACGAGCGAGATCTTTACCCGACAGCGGCTCGAGGAGGCGTTTCAGGCACCCTATGACACCCTCTACCAGAGGCAGCTACTCTATCGGGATGTTCTCAACCGAGTGGGCCGCAAGCAGCAGGATGAGTAGTCGGCCCGGATAGACGACCTCCTCGTAGGCGAGCCCCTCCATCCCCCGGGCGAGAGGCTCCGGCGCCTCGGATGCGAGGGATCGTATCTCCTCGATCAGCAGCGACCGCGCCTGGGAGCGTCGGGAGGCGCCGCTTTGGGTGGCGCCCTCCTCGATAAGCTCACCCTTTGCCGCGGAGACCAGGGCGTCCATGATCTCCCGGTTGCCCTCCGCGAGGAGGGCGGCCACCTCGTCACGCCCCTCCTCCGGGGAGCGGGTAAAGCGGGCGTAGAGCCTGTAGAACCAGGAGCCGATGCCGAGAATCGTCGCGGCGTCGATAATGATCTCGTCGGCAACGTAGGGGTCGATCTCCCGGCGGGTCAGCCCGTGGAGAAGCCGGCGCAGGCCGCGGGGGTCCTCGTAGAGGCGAAGAGCCGCGGCGGCGTGGATCACCACGAGGGGATTGGTAGAGGTGTGGATGATCTCACCGACCCGGTCGAGGCTTTCGGTGTCCCCGAGGCGGGCGAGGGCGACCGCCGCCTTTGCCTGCAGGAGGTAGTCCTGGGAGTCGAGGGCCGCCCGAAGAGGTTCTACTGCCCGGCGGCTGCCCCGTTTGCCGAGGAGCCGGGCCGCCTGCTGGGCGGTGGTAAACTCGTTTCGTCTCAGCTCCTCGATCAGCGCCGTCTCCACCTCCTCGGTCCACCGCACCCCGGCGAGGGCGTACATCGCCTCGTTGCGGATCACGAAGCTCGGGGAGTCGAGGGCTTTGAGGATCTGCGAGGTAGCGATGGTGCTCTCGGTGCTCCCGAGCCGCTTGATCGCCTTGCGCCCCGCCCCGATGCTCTCGGACTCGTCGAGACGGTTTACCAGGTTGATCGCCCTCAGCTCCCGGAGGGAGAAGAGCACCGCCAGGGCGCCCCGAAAGCTGTATGCCCCCATCCGCTCGAGGCGGTTGTAGAGGAGAAAGCTCACCATCAGGAGCGCGAGGGCCGCAAGATAAAACAACCGGAACGCCGGGGCGACCTCGAGGCCGCTTGCAAAGATCAGCAGGTCGAGAAGGGCGCCCCCGAAGGCGGAGCCGACGGTGCCGCCGATCCCCAGAGCCAGAAAGAAGAAGAGCCCGAGCTCAAGGCGCCGCCCCGGGGGGACCATGGCGAGAAAGTACGCCTGGGTAGTTGTCTCAGCCCCGGTCACCCCGAGCATAACCAGAAAGAAGAGCCCCCCGAGCAGGACCACCCCCGGCACGCCGGCGAGCTGTGGAAGCACAACCAGGGGCAAGGTCCCCACGCCGATGAGGGCGAGAAAGACGAGGGTCATCGGCTTTGCCCCGATCCTGTCGGTGAGCAGCCTGCTCAGCAGTCCCATCGCGAGGGTCCCGAGAAAGCCGATTACCGAAAGAAGGTATGCCTCCCGGTCGGAGTAGCCGTAGACCTGCTTGGCCGTGACCACAAGAAAACTGCGATAGATACCCGTTGCCACCGCAAAGACCGTAAAGGCCGCAAAGAAGCGGCGGAACTGCGCCTCCCGGAGCGCCTCAAAGATAGCGTCGGCGATACTGCCACGGTTGGCCACGCCCTTGTGGCCCGGAGGCTCCGGGAGGAGGGCGAGAAAGATCGCCGCAACCATCCCAAAGAGTATGCCCGCCCCGACCAGGAGGGCGTAGCGCCCGAGGGATGCCTCGGGGTCGACAAAAAAGACAATCCCGAGCCCGGTCACCGCCGAGGAGAGGGCGATCCTGATCTGAAGGCTCCCGAGGTAGGCGCCCCGGTCCGGTCCGTCTGAGAGCACCCCCGTAACAGGGGAGTTCGCAACAAGGCCGAGACCTCTGAAGAACTGAAACCCCATCGCGGCGACGACCACCGCCACCACCGCCGCGGAGAGTCCGAACCGGGAAGCGATCACGGGGGCTGCGACCGCCGGGACCATCGAGAGATTCCGGAGGAACCAGGCGCCTGAGAAAAGGCGGATCAGCCCGAAGCGGGGGACGAGGTTTCGTCCCAGGAGGCTTACGAGGAAGGAGGCAAAGCCGAAAGAGGCAACCAAACCGACGACCGTCCGCGACGCCTCGAGGCGCAGGAGATAGAGGGTGATCAGGTTACTGGTGAGGAGGTTGAAGGACGCGGCGTTAAAGACGCCGAACCAGAGGTAGTGTCGTCTTCCTGCAATACGCTCGGTTCGAGTCAGAAGATGATCATCTCGGGACACAACCCGGGGATCATAGCAGATCGCCGGACCTTTCGCAGCAGACCGGCAGGGCGCCCGGGCCGGGGCGCACCCGCGGCGCGGGGCGCACCTCGGCGCCGGCGGTAACTCCCGCAGCCCCGGCGGTAACTCCCGCGGCGCGGGGCGCACCTGGAGCGCCTGCGGTAGCTCCCGCAGCCCGCCTTACCCTTCGGCGTAGAGTCGGTCGCTTTTCGCGGCCATGATAAAGTCGTTGTCGTGCAGCCCGTCGATCTTGTGGGTCCACCAGTCGAGGGTGACCCTGCCCCACTCGGTCACAATCCGGGGGTGGTGGCCCTGCTCCTCAGCCTCCGCTCCCACCGCGTCGGTAAAGGCGAGGGCCTGGGCAAAGTTTTTGAACTTGTAGCTCCGCCGCAGCCGCGGCACCTCACCCTCCCGGACCAGCTCCCACTCCCGCAGCTCCCCGAGCCTCTCGCGGATCTCCTCCTCCCTCAAAGGCGGCTCACCCCCCTTGCAGGGCACACAGCTCTGTCGCGCAAAATCACTCATGCTTCAAAGGGTAGTCATACCCCTTTCCGTTGGTCCACAGCGACATCTACCTGGACCCGCCAACTTCGTATGTGAGATAAGGGTCCTGAAGACAACGGGGAAGGCACGTGGCATACTGGATACTACCGTAGGACTTCCTACGATGGTGCCCGAGGACGCCCTCAAGAGCCAAGGTTCGCAGATTGTACCGGGCGCGCTGAGGGAGACCGCCGGGCCTGAAAGAGCCGGAATAAGGAGACCCGATGAGTTTCACTATCTTTTTCCGAAGAGATCACGTCCCGGCGATTGTCGCGGCCCTGCTCCTCCTCGCCCTCCCGGCGCCGGCTGTGGCGCAGACAGGGTCGGTGGCGGTGGAGGACGGCTACCGCTCGGTGCTTATCAACCCCGCGGGCCTCGGTGTGGGAAACGGCGTCGGTGTCGCCGGGGAGCTCGGCTACAGCGAGTCCACCTGGCGGGGGGAGGATGAGCGGGTGGAGAGCTGGGCGGCGTTCTTCAATCTGGAGAACCTCTCCTACGCCTATCGGGAGCGCCCGGTCTCCGGGGAGCACACCCTTACCGCGGCCGGAGAGCTTGCCGGCAACCTCTACGGCGGCCTCTCCTACCTCTGGGCGCCGGGAAACTTTGAGGAGGGTGACCTCCGCCTCGGGGCGCTCTACCGCCCGGTGCGCGCCCTTTCAACCGGCGCCACCCTCACCGTCGATCAGAACCAGGCGGTCGGCGCGCGACTCGGCCTCGGAGTGCGCCCCCTCGCGGCCCTCGGCGCGGGGGCGAGTCGATTCACCCTCTTTGGTGATCTCCCCTACGCAGAGGAAGCGTGGCTGCTGCCGACGGTGGGGGTGGAGGCGCGGCCGGTCGACGGGCTCGAGCTGGGGGTGAGCTACGACGCGGAGCGGGAGAGCCTCCTCGGCTCGATAGCCTTCAGCCTCTCCTCCTTTCGCTTTGGTAACCGAAGCACCGCCGAGGGCGGGGACGGCCTGCAGGGTGGGAGCTTCTTCTTTCATCTCTCTCCCAAACGGTTTGCCGCCCTCGCGCCCCCGGGAGAGTCAACCTTTCTCGACTACGCGCCGGGGCAGGAGGTTGTGGAGCGGCGCACCACCCCGGAGGTCTGGCC
This sequence comes from Spirochaetaceae bacterium, assembly GCA_046541355.1. Taxonomy (GTDB): domain Bacteria; phylum Spirochaetota; class Spirochaetia; order DSM-27196; family Alkalispirochaetaceae; genus CAYZHV01. The sequence continues at coordinate 4,286 of JBKHDM010000031.1, read as the reverse complement.
CTTTACCCGGTGGGACACGTCGGTCTCCGCCCTCACCCTGGCCACCGAGATCCGACGCCTCGCCCGGGACGATGAGGTCGAGGGCATCCTCTTTCGCAAGCAGAGCTTCCAGACCTCCTTTGCCAACATCGAGGAGATCGAGGCTGCCCTCGAGGAGTTTCGCGGCGCGGGCAAGCGGGTCGTCTACTACTACGAGAACGTCGGCAACCTCAACTACGCCCTCGCCGCGGCCACGGGAGATGAGATCTACCTCCATCCCGCAGGCAGCGTCTTTCTGACCGGCCGGTCGATTACCCGGGCATACAGCCGGGAGTTCCTCGACACCGTCGGGATCGAGGTGCGCGCCTTTGCCGGGGGCGAGTACAAAAACCTCGGCACCGTCTACACCGACACCGAGATGCCCGAGGAGGAGCGGGAGGCTCTCGACTATCTCCTCGGCGGGCTCTACGACGCGTTTACCGGGATGATAGAGGGGGGAAGGGGAGAGCGACTCGCCGCCCCCGTGGATGAGATAATAGACGGAGGGCCCTACCTGCTGGCGGAGGAGGCACTGGAGGCGGGGCTCGTGGATCGACTGCTCTACGAGGACGAGATCATAGACGCCCTCGACGCGCTCGAGCCGAGGGCGCGGATCCGAGGGGCCGATGACCGGGAGGAGATCCGCTACCCGTGGTCCGACCGGCGGCGGGCAAAGGTAGCCCTCATCTACGTAACAGGACCGATCACCACAGGCTTCGGCACAGCCGGGCAAACCGCCGGCTCCGACTCCCTGGCGGCGGCGATCGCCGAGGCACGAAACGACGAGTCAATCGAGGCGGTACTGCTCAGGGTTGCCTCAGGGGGCGGCTCCGCCCTCGCCTCCCAGACGATAGCCCGGGAGGTCAAGCTGACCAGGGAGGGGGAGCAACCCAAGCCGGTGATCGTGTCGATGGGAGGCACCGCGGCCTCCGGAGGCTACCTGCTCTCCGCCTTTGGCGACGAGATTATCGCCCAGCCGACCAGCGTCACCGGCTCCATCGGAGTGATCTCCATCATACCCAATATCGAAGGGCTCTCCGAGAATCTAGGGGTTCGCTGGGTTACGGTGGGAAGGGGAGCGAATGCCGACTTCGCAGCCCCCTACCGGGAGCTTACCGGAGAGGAGGAGGAGCGTCTCCAGGAGAGCGTCGATGCCTCCTACCAGCGGTTTGTCGAGGCGGTCGCCGAGGGGCGGGGCCTTCCGGTGGATGAGGTGGAACCCGCCGCCCGGGGGCGGGTCTGGACCGGGTCCCAGGCGGTGGAACGGGGACTCGTCGACCGCCTCGGGGGTATCTACACCGCGATAGAGAGCCTCGAGGAGCGCCTCGGGCGGCCGGTGGAGCTCATCGACTATACCGACACCGACTACCGCGCCCTCAGTCCCGCAAGCCTCCTCCAGGGCGCCCGCCGGGCGGTGTCGCACCAGTGGCGTCGTGGGCTACCCTCGGCGGTACAGGAGCTTCTGAGGGAGGCAGCGTACCTCGAGCAGTTCGACCAGGAGTGGCTCCTCTACCTCTCCCCCTACCGCTTTGAGCCCTAGGGGAGGGAGGCGCCGTTTCGTTGACACGGATCAGCCATAGGTGCTACCCTCTCGGCTGCAACCAATCGGGCTGTAGCGCAGGGGTTTAGCGTACTTGTCTGGGGGACAAGGGGTCGGCGGTTCAAATCCGCCCAGCCCGAGTGTACTCTAAAAGCCGTCTCTCTCGAGACGGCTTTTTTCGTCAGTAGATCCGCCGGCGACACCGGGCGCCGTCCGCCCATCCCCCTTTTTGCCCGCTCGACCAATCCGGGTTGCTCCGCAATGTCGATATTTGCAGTCGGGATGCTCCTGTTCCACGGCACGACTCGGTAGCGACGTCCGCCTCCTCAACTCCGGCGTAGCGAAGACCGAACCGTTCCCTCCGGGCAATCCCACCCGTCACGCCGCGCGCCTCCTGAGTGCGGGTCCCAACGTCGGAAACACCCTTTTCGTCGCGATAGACGGTCACGGCGGGTCGGGCAAATCCACCCTGGCGTCGGCTCTGAGCAAAGATTTGGAGGCAACGGTCATCCACATTGATGAGTTCTCCGGGCCGGTCAGCCCGCCGGACCGGCAGGTCCAGATCGTCGAACGCCTCTTCGAACCGATTGCCGCCGGCGCACAACGTCTCACCCACACCCCAGCCGGCTGCGGCAAAAACCATCATCCCGAGGCGGTCACGAGGGAGGTAACGCCTGTAATGATCCTCGAAAGCGTGAGCGCCGCGCCGGCATGAGCGAAGCAGAGGTACGAAAGATGTGGAATGAGTGGTTTGAAGAAGAAGACCGGTACATGCAACGAGACAATCCTCAGGCGAGGGCTGACCTGATAGTGGACGGAACAACCCACTCCTGGCCCGGCTGAACCGGCAGGGGATAGGAGAGGAGCGCCGGCAAGCAGGGACTCTCATCGACGAACGCCCACAGCTACCGGAACTTCGGAGGAACACGCGTGACTGTCCAAGACCTGTCAACGGAACCTTCGAGTCAACGATCACTGCCGGCGCCCCGGGTCATGCTGACCTCGCCTTTGGTCGCTTTACCAGAGCGGCAGCGGTGTCGCTGTAGGAGCCCCGAGACGAAGCGTGGAAGAAACAGGTCTCCGGGAAAACCAGGGGCGGTTTCGCATCATGGATACGTCCATGATGCCGTGCTTGCTCCGACCATGCTCAAGATAGTAGTGCAGTGCAAACCGTTGTTGGTCTGCAGTAAACTCCCCTTACGAATCGTGGCGCGCTGGGGATCGCCGTGAGCGATGTGCTCCCGATACCATTTCTTCAACGTCTTGGTTGTCGGATACCCGAGATCACTAACTCTGGCTGCCGTTCCCCGGTCTTACTTGATGTACATCAGGACAGCTCTCATTCTGTCGTTATACGAAAACAGAGACTACCTCCTCCAAAAAGTAGTCCGAGTTTTTGTCCGCACCCCTCTTTCCAGAACTTTACTACCGTTGCTGACAGTTGAGGGCAGATCGTTTTTCGCGGACCGTTAATTGATAATAATCTTTTCTTTAACGATAATAAAAAACATGAAGTACTTTTCCATAATTGGAATTAGCTTTTTTCTAATGTTGGTGAGTGGCTGCGTTAGTCAGGACGCCGAATGGCCCGAATCTCAACAACGCTTGGTACAGCCCGTCTTCAGCAGTTTTTCTGATATTGAAATTAGTGATGCCTACTTTGATCGGATCGCGAACGATGAAACGAGCGTAGTTATTCGCGTTCCCGTATCGGATAATACTTTAACTGAATCAGAAACAGGTTCCGGCTTCATCGTGAACGAGCTCGAGAAAGAGCTTCTGCGTGGTGGATTCCGAGTGAGGGATCGGGCCCTGCTCAATCAGGTTAACGAACGCGGGGGCGCGCTGGCTTTTGCGGAAATCGCAGATCAGGTTGATACGGATTTCATATTCGAGATCACACATTATTCATATGGTCATACGGTTTCAACCGAAAGATACTTAGAAGAAGGCACGATTGCATCCCTCCCAAATACGGCAAAGCCATTCGAATTCATCGCTGGGCTGATAGAGATTCGGGTAATCGATATCGAGGAAGGAGAAATCCTCGGGTACATGACGTTGTCGAGCGCGGACTTCGCTGAATTACCTGCCGGAACCTACACACTGGATGTCGTCTACGAACCGGTGTATGAGCGTAGTCTCATCGACAGGATTCAGAGTTCACAAGGGACCATTACCGGATACTCCGAAGTCTGGCGATCGAGGACTCGAAAATCGTTTCTACCAGACGAAACACAAACCACGGGAATACTCGTCAAATCGGCGACCGCTATACTAACAGGTGAACGTCAAGCGATCCCCTGAGTCTTGCAGTCCTATAGATGTGTTGTGCCGACGGCCCATGTGCTGCCGTTTCCTCGACCCTCGACGTGGGTCGCAAAGCTCTCCAGCGCCGCACATATTGCCTTTCACTACAGGATCGAATCAAATCCAATGGTTACCCTGGGCTTTATCTCGTGAGCCAGCAGCTGTGCCCCGATATTAACCATGGTTTTCAATTTTTTGAATTTTAGCGAGGGTAGTGGTATAAAAAGCTTTGTGATTAAAAATAGTCTATTAAAACAAATTTTCTGGTGCCGTAATCAAACGTATAGATATAACGCCCGTGCTTTGAAACTTTTTTGTTGAGGTGACATTCCCTGTCACCCTAAGGATCATAAACTTCGAGTCGTTGAGAGTGACCGGCATTGGTTCGGTGCCCTGAAAAAGTACTATCCGCCGCAGG
>JBKHDM010000030.1:0-31562 GCA_046541355.1 Spirochaetaceae bacterium | reverse complement strand
GCCCGGGTACCACGGCCGGGCGCGGCGGGTCAGCTCAGCGGCGCGGCGGGTCAGCGGCGTGGCGGGTCAGCTCAGCGGCGCGGCGGGTGGGCCGGCCCGGGTACCACGGCCGGGCGCGGCGGGTCAGCTCAGCGGCGCGGCGGGTCAGCTCAGCGGCGCGGCGGGTCAGCTCAGCGGCGCGGCGGCCCGGGTACCACGGCCGGGCGCGGCGGGTCAGCTCAGCCGGCCAACGGCCCAACGGGCGTGTTCGGCGATCAGGGGATCCTGATCCTCGGCAAGCTCTCGCAGCCGCGGGAGGAGCGTTACCTCGCGGTTGTTTGCCGCGACCACCGCGGCGTTACGGATGAGGCCGCGGCGACCGGGGCGCATGAGGGGGCTGCCTGCAAAGCGGCGGAGAAACTCCTCGTCGGTCCTGATGGAGAGGATCTCCTCGAGCTCTACCGTCGAGCCCGCCCTGAGGGTTCGGAAATCCTCGACCGCCGTGACCTGCCGCCGCACGTTAAGGGGGCAGACCTCCTGGCAGAGGTCGCAGCCGAACAGCCAGTTCCCGATCTTCGGGCGCAGCTCGAGGGGGATCGGACCTTTGTGCTCGATTGTCAGATAGGAGATGCAGAGGGAGGCGTCGATCCGGTGGGGCGCATAGAGCGCGCCGGTGGGGCAGACGTCGATACAGTTGCGGCAGGAGGTGGGGCAGCTTCCGTGGCGACCTGGCGCCGGGCTCGACGGCGGAACGTGTCGGGTCGAGAGGATCTCCCCGAGGAGAAACCAGGAGCCGTACTGGGTTGAGATGAGCAGGGTATTTCGCCCCTGAAAACCGATACCTGCCCGCTCGGCGTAGTAGCGCTCGGCGAGGGGGGTGGCGTCGGTAAAGTTCCGGAAGCTCTCACCAGGGTACCGTTCCTCCAGGCGGCGGCGTATCCTCAGCAGCCGTTTTCCGAGGACCTTGTGGTAGTCCCGGCCCCAGGCGTAGCGCGCGACCCTCCCTTCCCCGGAGTGCGCCCGGGACGGGGTCTGGTAGTAGTTGAGTCCGACCACGAGAATCGAGCGGCAGTCAGGGAGGATCTCCTGGGGACGAAACTTTGCCTCGCGGTGTTTTTCGAGATACTCCATGGAGCCGTGAAACCCTCGGCGGAGCCACTCCCGATACTCACCCTCCCCCTCCTCGTTGCCTGCCGCGTCGCTAACGCCGAGAAGGCCGAGTCCCTCCTGCAGGAAGAGCTCCTTGAGATCTCCGGGAACCTCGGGGTAGTAGTCAGCCATCCGCCGCGCTCTTCTCCACGTATATCGACTCCAGGGTTGATCGGTGGAGTTTGTCGCACCGACGAGGCTGCGCTCCTGTCTCGGAGATTTGCCGTGTCTGAACCAGGAGTGTCGGGGCGGGGAGACTTGCTGTCGGTGACGCGGTGTCCGGGCAGATTACTGAACGCTTCACCCTTACCAGAATAGAACTCCCGCGTCCAACGGCGCAAGTAGCGCTCGCGGCAAGTAGCGCACGAGGCGGGCTCTGCGGAGGATGGGGCGGCATCACCACGCCCGGCCCTGCCCCTCCGGGGGCGGCATCACCACGCCCGGCCCTGCCCCTCCGGGGGCGGCATCACCACGCCCGGCCCTGCCCCTCCGGGGGCCGTTACTCCTGGGGTGGGAGCTCCTTGACGCTCAGCTCGAAGAGAATGATCTCCTCCCTGCCGTAGCCGCCGAAGATGACGAGCGTGCTCTCCGCGGGCCGCTCCCCTGTGATGTAGTAGCCCTGGGCGAGGGCGAGATTCTCGAGGATGAGGTCCTCGTAGTCGATGTAGGGACCGGTAGCCCGGCTGCGTACCCGGGCGACTACGGTAAGGTTACCCTCCTCGTAGTCAGGCCGTTCGCTTACCCTCCCATTGACCCCGTAGTCGTAGGTCCCGCGGATCTGGTTTACCGGACCCTCGGCAGTGAACTCGCCCTCCTCCCCCGACTGGAGGTGGAAGGAGACGCTCTCGGCAGGCGGTTCTCTCAGCTCTTCGGCGGAGTACTGACTGTCGAGGCTCCAGACCGTACCGACGAGGGGGGCCGTTCCCACCGGCTCCGGTTCCGGCTCTTCTTCCGGAGGTGGCTCGGATGGGGGAGGCCCCGGGGGCAGGGGAGGGGGAGGAGATTCGCAACCGGCGAACGCGAAAAGCGCACCGAGCAGGGCGAGGGTAACGGTCAGCTGTTTCAGTTTCATACGCCTTTCCAATATCGGCATAGAGGCGGCCTACCTCAAAGGAGGTCTGTTAGGTATTTATTCAGGTAGTGGACCTTTTCCGGTTTTCACTCCACAATTACAGGAGGTCTGGTTGAGCCTCGGAGGAACCCACTTCAGTGTTTGAATCAAGCGGCACGGAAATTGCCATTCTCTCACTCTTGGTTCTGATGGTTATTGTTCTGCTTGCCACCTTTCAAGGAAGAAAAAAGAAAAAACTCCCCCCTCCGAAGCCAAAAGCATCCCGCCCGGGGCGTGGTGATCTGCTGCCGGGGCTCTCTACCTACGACCGGGATCTCCTCGGGCGTCTCGCCTGGCTGCTGCGGAGTCCCGGAACTATTCAGAAAGTGATCGGGGATGAGGATACCTTTCTCCGGATCGCCCGGCGCGCCCTGGCAGAGGGGCTTGTGGGCATCAACGAGCTGAAGGCGCTTGCGCGGAAACTCGGGTACGATCCGGAAAAGGTGGGTCTCGGCGGCTTGAGCACCCTGAAGCTTGGTCAGGGGATCGAGGTCTCGATAGCCGACGGGGCGATGCAGAGTGGGGCTGGGGAGATCTACCTCAACCACCCCTCCCATCTCAAAGTGCGTCTGCGCAGCAGCGGGACGCTTTTTCAGCCGGGAAAGCGTGTGGACGTCATCTGCAAGGGACGGGACGGACTCTACCGGTTCGAGACTACCGTGCAGGCCCAGGAGGGGCGCAAGCTCCTTCTCGACCACACCTCGCAGCTCGAACGCGTTCAACGGCGAACACACCGACGCCGCGCGCTGCGCATGCCGGTGGAGATCAAGGTGGGCTCGATGTCCGCCCCAACCAGGACCGTCGACATAAGTATCGGCGGGGCGGCGATCCGCAATCCGAAAAAGCAGTTCCGTCCGGGACAAGCGCTCCGCTGCGTTTTCGATACGGGAGGGGGTGGGCCGATCGTGATCCCGGCTACGATCGTGCGCACCTCCCGTTCCAACTCCATCGCCCACATCAGGTTCAATCAGGTCGAGGACGCCACCACGCACCGCCTCTTCCGGTCGATCATGAGTGTCTCCGGGGCAAAGTAGACCGGGGCAACCTAGAGAGATCCTTCTGCTACACCAGGCCGTACACACCTCCGGCCACCGACGGTTCCCTGTATGCGGCAGGAGCTGCCCGGGCGTATCATAGTATCTTATGGAGAAAGGAGGCTGAGTCGAGAGGGTGCAGGTTGATCCGGGAAACGACTTTGTATCAGGCTTCTCGAGTACCCCGGTGGAGGTCACGTTCGCGATCGCCTTCATCCTCTTCTTTATCCTCGCTCTGTCGATCTACTCTTTCCGGAGCCTCCGCCTCGAACGGGAGCGCCGAGCTCTCGAGAACGCCCGGCTCTACCGGGAGCATCTCGACGCCTGCGATCTGAGCGGGCTCGACCGCGACGCTCTCGAGCGGCTTATCCGGCACCTCCCGCCTTCGGTCCCGGCTTACCGGATCTTCGAGGAGCAGGGGGTGTTCAACCGTGCCGCCGGACACGCCCTGGAAAGCGGCAGCCTCGAGCGGGCGGAGGTGACTACCCTGCGGGTTAAACTCGGTCTCACCGGAACGATGGTGGGAAGCAGGCCTCGTTCGAGCACGGAGATACCGGTTGGACGGGTTGTGGAGCTCCACGGCCGACTCGGCCGGGGGCTCGAATGCACCGTGCTTCCTCCCACCTCCGGGGCGTTTCGTCTCCAGGCACCGGCTACAGGTTTGCTTCCTCCCACCGGCTCCCGGGTTTCGGTGGTCTATCCCGGCAGCAGCGGACTGTTCAGCTTCGCCTCCCATCTCCTGCGGCGGCAGGGGCGGGTGCTCGAACTCGAGCACAGCGAGGAGCTCTCGGCCCGCCAGCGTCGGGACCATGCGCGGCGGCCGGCGGAGGTAACGGTCCTGGTGGAGGAGCTCGCCGGCTCACACGACCCCTGGTCTACGCTCAGCTGCGAGCTAGGCGGGGGCGGGGCGACGCTCGTGAATCCGGAGGGGCGGTTTCGAGCCGGAAGCGAGCTGCTTCTCACCCTCTGCCTCGGTGAGCTGGAGCGGCTGGAGGTGAGGGGGCGGGTTATACGAACGTCGGGAGAGGGGGGAGAGCTTATGCACCTGCGCTGGGTCGGGCTGTCCGAGGCGGAGCGAGACAGGATCTACCGATTTCTCTTCAGGACCGGGGCGGCGCGCTGAGAGATGGGTCGGACGTTGCTCTTTCCCGGGCGCGGCTCTCGGAGAAGCGGCACGGACGCCGAGCTTCTCATCCCGGCGCTTATTCTTTTGCTCACCCTCCCCTCACTCCTCGGGGCGGATCCCCGGTCACCGGAGCTCGAAGCTTTGCAGCTGCGCTCCTTCAGCGGGACGCCCCTCCTCCTCGAGATTGCCCTCCGGGAGGATTTTCCGGTTCCCGGCAAGCTCATCGCTCGAAGCGGCGGGGACATGCACACCTTCACCCTCCTGGAACCTCCGCCGGAGCACGCATCCGGTCTGAGGTTGTCACCCTACCTGGTTCCCGGTCGCTACGAGCTCGAGTTTGAGCTCGAGGCTCTAAAAGAGGGGGGAGCTACCCTCGGCAGCTGGAGCTACACGATCTCCTTTACCGAGTTTGTCTGGGGCCGGGACAACTACCGTTTCGGCAACAACGCCGACTACGAGAGCGTCATCGGCGACTACTCCGAGATACTCTCCTCCTGGCTCGAGGAGCGCTTCGACCTCCAGGACCCGGGGGACCGGGTCATCCTGACGGACCTGATGTACTCCCTCTTCGGCAGAAACTCCGGACGCTGCTACGCCTTCAGCGTCAGCGGGCTATCCTACCTCCTCGACCCTGACTCCCTCCCGGAGCCCTACGAGTCGGTCTACGACATCCGGCCGGGGGTGAGCCGGATTCAGCGGGAGATGAACTACCTCCAGTTCGACGTCGTCTACGACCAGATACTCCCCGGGGGAGGGCGTGATCTCCAGGAGCCTCAGGGAAATAGAGAGCGGCTTGTCGAGCTGGAGCGGATCATGGAGCGTATCGACCGGCAGGAGCCGGTAGCGGTCGGCGTGACAGGAGCAGAGCTGCACCATTCGATGCTCGTCTTCGGCTACATCGAAAACCACGCTACCCGGAGCGTGGATCTCCTGGTCGCGAACAACTGGAAATCCCGGGAGGAGCTCAACCTCCGCAGCCGGGACGCGGAAATGGTACGGATCTACCGGGAACCGGCGGAAGGCTCCCGGGCAATGGAGTGGCGGGACTGGGAGGGGTTGCGCCGCCGGCAGCCGGAGCGGATTTTCGTGGTGGAACCCCCGGAGGAGGAGGAGCGAGACCCACGGCTCCTAAAGACGATACTCTCCCGGCGGCGAGAGGAGCTTTCGACCCGCCAGGAAGCGATACTAATTGTGGAGAACGCCCGGAACGCCTGTGGATATCGAGAGCACCACGGCTCCCGGGGACGGCTCGGTTACCCGGCGATACCTGTTGAACGAGGAGGGACTCACCCCGGCCGAGTGAGCTCCCCGGTCGCCGCGGGAGGCGAGGGCGTTCGCGGTCCGGGAGAAGCCTCTGTCCTGCCCCGGCCCGGTGAGGCTCACGTCAGCCCGAGCTCCTCTGCCGCCTCCCGGAACGCCTCGAGGGCGCGGTCGATCTGCGCTTCGCTGTGGGCGGCGGATATCTGGACGCGGATCCGCGCCTTGCCCCGGGGCACCACCGGATAGGTGAACCCGATTACGTAGATCCCCTTTTTTAGAAGGGCGTCAGCCATACCTACCGCCGTCGGCTCGTCGTAGAGCATCACCGGCACGATTGCCGTGGGCCCCGGGAGGACATCGAGTCCGATGCTGGTCACGCCGGTCCGGAAGCGCTCGACCCGCGCCTCGAGGCGCTCCTTGAGACTCCTGTCGGCCTCGATCAGCTCGATCGCCTTGAGGGTACCGCCGACGATAGCCGGGGCAAGGGTGTTGGAGAACAGGTAGGGGCGCGAACGCTGCCTGAGTATCTCGATGATCTGCCTGCGACCGCTGGTACAGCCGCCGGAGGCGCCGCCGAGAGCCTTGCCGAAGGTGGTTGTGATGATGTCGATCTCTCCCTCGAGGCCGAAATGCTCCCACGTCCCCCGGCCGGTGGGGCCGATGTAGCCTGTCGCGTGACAGTCGTCCACCATCACAAGGGCGTCGTACTCCCGGGCGAGGGATACGATCTTGTCCAGGGGGGCGATATCTCCATCCATCGAAAAGACGCCGTCCGTGGCGATGAGCCGGTAGCGGGCGTCGCCGGCGGCCTCGAGCTGCTCCCTGAGGGAGTCCATGTCGGCGTGGCGGTAGCGGTACCGGGCGGCTTTGCAGAGGCGAACGCCGTCTATGATCGAGGCGTGGTTGAGCTCGTCCGAGATTATCGCGTCCTGCGGTCCGAGAAGCGGCTCGAAGACCCCGCCGTTTGCATCGAAACAGGCGGCGTAGAGTATTGTCTCCTCCGTCCCCAGAAAACGGCTCACCGACTGCTCGAGCTCCTTGTGGATATCCTGGGTGCCGCAGATAAAACGGACCGACGAGAGGCCGTAGCCCCGGCGCTCCATCGTCTCAGCGGCGCCGCGGAGGATCTCCGGGTGGTTGGAGAGGCCGAGGTAGTTATTTGCGCAGAAGTTGATCACCTCCCGGGCGCCTCCAACCCCGGCGCGCCCGGCGACGTCGATCTGTGCGGACTGGGGCGAGGTGATGACCCGCTCCCGCTTGTAGAGCCCCTGTTCCTCGAGCTCCTCGAGGGTCTGGGCGATATCCTCAAGCATCCTTCGTGACATGTTCCCGCTCTCCTATCTTTTCGAGCATCTCCACGGTCATCTCCTCGATGCCGTAGTTCGGTTCCCATCCCCACTCGACCCGGGCGGCGTAGTCCTCCATGTTGTTCGGCCAGGAGTTGGCGATCGCCTGCCGCAGGGGGTCAACGACGTAGTCTATTTCAAAGGTGGGAATATGCGCCCTGATGTAGCCGGCGAGGTCCTCGGGGCAGACGCTCATCGCCGTGACGTTAAAGGCGTTGCGATGCCGCAGCTTTTCCGGGTCCGCCTCCATGATGTCGATCGCAGCCTTTACCGCGTCGGGCATATACATCATGTCCAGATAGGTGTCTCCTTTGAGAAAGCAGCTGTACCTGCCGCGACGAACCGCCTCGTAAAAGATCTCCACGGCGTAGTCGGTGGTGCCGCCCCCGGGAAGGGTCTTGTAGGAGATGAGGCCGGGGTAGCGAACGCCCCGGGTGTCGACCCCAAACTTGTGAAAGTAGTAATCGCACAACAGCTCCCCGGCGACCTTCGTAATGCCGTACATGCTCGTCGGTCGCTGAAGGGTGTCCTGGGACGTCCAGTCTTTCGGCGTAGAGGGCCCGAAGGCGCCGATGGAGCTCGGGGTAAAGACGGCACACGTATGTTCCCTCGCGACTTCGAGCACCGCGAACTGACTGCGCATGTTGAGCTCCCACGCCTGCTGGGGTCGCTGCTCGGCTGTGGCCGACAGGAGGGCGGCGAGATGGTAGATAGTGTCTATCCGCTCCCGCCGGACGATCCGGCTCATTCCCTCGCCGTCCTGGGCGTCGAGAATCTCAAAGGGGCCCTCGGAGATCAGATCCTCGTTCACGTCCTTTCTGATGTCCGTGAGTACCACGTTGTCTACGCCAAAGCGGCGTCTGAGCTCCGCCGCCAGCTCGCTTCCGAGCTGACCGAGGGCTCCGGTAATAAGTATTCGCTTCATAACTTTACAAGGCGCCTCGCCTGATATAGCATTATAGTGAACGCGAGTTAAATATACTATACAGAGTAGGAAGGGTTGTTCCATATGTCAAACCCTTCTTTGTCAACCGGAGGTACCCCGTGCACAATACATCCCAGCCCCCCCTTATCGGTGCAAACATCAAGGCGAGACGGCAGGAAAAGGGGTACACCCTCAACGTTCTCTCGGAGCGTAGCGGTGTCTCCAAAGCTATGCTCTCCCAGATCGAGTCGGAAAAGGTCAATCCCACGGTAGCCACGGTCTGGAAGATAGCCCGGGGCCTCGACGTCGACATAAACGAGCTCCTCGAGGGCTCGAACGGGCCGGTTCGGCGCTTTCATCTCACCCGGGAGGACGATATCCCGGTCCTCGATACCGATGAGGAGGGGCTCCACATGAAGGTGCTCACCCCGTTGAGCATGGCCGAGGACCTCGAGATGTACCTTCTTACCTTTTCCGCGAACGGGGCTCTCCGCAGTAACGCCCACTTTCCCCGGACCGAGGAGTTTCTCACCGTCTTCGCCGGCCGGGTCCGGGTAACCGTCGGCGAGCGGAGCGAGGAGCTCGGAAGCGGCGACTTTATCCGATACCAGTGCGACGTCGATCACGATATCGAGAATATCGGGGAGGAGCGTGCGACGGTGCACATGGTGGTTCGCTTCCACCGTACCGGGATGGCGTGACGCTCCCGCCGGAGGATCTCTCCCCCCGGAAGCTCATCGGCCGCTTTACCGCTCTCCGGGAGGCGGCGATCGATACGAGCTCCCTCATTTACATGCTCAAGGCGGGATTTCTCGGCCTCCTCGCCGGTGTCGTCACCCTGAGAACCGTGGAGGAGGTGGTCCAGGAAAGCGGCTGGCCCTCCCTCCCGGTGGTGGTGGATCATCCCGGGGCGAGGAGGGAGGAGGAGGTGGACACCGACGCCCTTCTTCTCAACTTTGCGGTTAATCGGAGGCTGCCGCTCATCTCCGAGGACAGGGCGCTGCTCCTGAAAGCGGGGGAGGCGGGGCTGGAGTACTACAACAGCCTGATGATGCTCGCCCTCCTGCGCTACCGGGGGCGGATCGACACAGCGTGGTACACCGAGGCGAAGTCACATCTCCTCGAGGTTGCCAGATACGGGGATGAGATCCTCCGCCGCTACGCCGGAATCTGCGAACTCCTCGGCTTCGAAGGTTAGGATCGAAGATGAGCGTCGAAATGGTGATGTCTAAGGGGTGAGGTCGAAGGTTACCCGCGCTCACCCCTGCTCGAGGGGGGCGAAGCCTCAGGCGGCGGAGCGCTGCACCGCCTCACCCCTCCGCCGCGGTTGCCACGAACTCCAGCTCCAGGTCGACGCTCTCTTCCACGCTCGCCACGATAGAGTCGCCACCCACGGAGGGGATGGTAATGTCGAAGTCATCCCACTCGAGGGTGGTGGATGCGCTGCCTTCGATCTCATCCTCCGATCGGATGTCAAGACTCATGTCGAAGGTGACCGAACTGGTCACGTCGCGAATCGTCAGCTCTCCGGTTACTTCGAAGCTGAAGCTGTCACCGATCTCGATTGATTCCGGAAGCCCGGTCAACTCAGTCGGGTCGAAGGTGGAAAACTCATACTCATCCTGGTTGGACTCCAGAATGCGGCTGCGAATCGTTCTGTCCCGGACCTCGTCATCGGTCTCAATTGACCTCACGTTGATGACAAACTCCCCGATCTCAAGCTCGTTGGAGTCGGGGCGCAGGGCGACAGAACCGTCGATCTGGTCGGTGCGACCTTCGACGGTGTTTTCCTCTCCCCGCAGCACCTCTCCGATGATAAAGCGCGCCTCGGAGCTATCCGGGTCCACCTCATAGACCACCGATTCCTCCTGCCGGGAGTCGACGTTTTCCGCTTCCGTCTCCCGGGTGGGCTCTCCGCTTCCTCCGCTGACCCATATGTAGAGAAAGGATCCACCCCCAACCAGGAGAACAATCGCGAGGAAGAGGATGAACAGCTTTCCGATATTTTGTCCCTTCATATATACGAAGGTACGGCGCTCCTACTGGAGCGACAACCGTGCGATCTCCATGAGCCGTTTTACAAGGGAGACCCCGGGCTCGAGAGCCTCACCGGCCGCGAGAGCCTCGAGGAGGAGCTCCCGGAGCTTTCCGGCCCCGGCGGCTCCATCGAGGAGGGCGAGGGCGACGGCTCTCGTCTCCGGGCTCGGCTCCTCCCCCGTGAGAATCTCCCGGGCCTCCGATGTACGCCCCTCGGCGGCGAGGAGGACGACAAGGAGGTTCAGCTCCCAGCGCATGACAGCGCGCAAACGGCCCTGCTCGATAAACCTGCGACTATCTCTGCGGTCGTCCCGGAGCTGGTACGCCCTACCGAGGAGCAGACCTACCCGCTCGAGCCCGTCGATATCCTCGCTCCCCGCGGCAATAGCGCCGATGGTCAGGGGCGCCACAAATGAGTAGTAGCCGGTCTTGAGGTCGTAGAGCCGGTAGAGCTCCCGCGCTCCCGGCAGGGAGTTCGTCGACCCCTCCCGGAGAAAGGAGAGGTCCCGACTCTGGCCGACGATCGTCCTGAGGGAGATGGAGCGGATCTGGGTGAGGATGCGGCGACTGAGGTTGTTTTGCTCTACCGTGGTCTCGATGATGGATATCGCCAGGGAGTGCAGGAGATCCCCGGTGAGAAGGAGCGATGGCTTGCGCTCCGGTGGCCCCGGCAGCTCGACCCCCTCCCGGCCGTCCTCGTCGAGGACGTCGTCGTGCATCAGGGCGAACAGATGAAGAAGCTCCGTGGCCGCGGCGAGACGGGTCAGGGCGACGGTGCGAGGGTCGGCACCGTAGCTCTCGGCGGTCGCCAGGAGCAGCCGGGGACGGAGGAGGGAGGCGGGCCGGGCGAGGTAGCCCTCGAGGAGAGATAGAGGCGTCGCCCCTTCAACCTCGAGACCCTCCTCCTCCAGAGCGTGTCGGACCAGTCCCCTGACCGTCCCGGCAAACGCATCTCCGATGCTCACCCCGTGATCCTGGAAACAAGGATGCCCGCGACGTAGAGGAGGGAGAAAAGCGTATGGAGCTGGGCGACCCGCATGGGCAGCTGTACCAGAATCTCCGGTGACCGGGCGCTGCGAACCTGCTTGGCGAGGCGGTAGGCAGGAAAGAGCGCCGGCAGGGCGAGAAGCACCCAGGGGGTCAGAGGAAGGGCAAACGCGTACAGGGGCAACAGGATAACGGGAAAAAACAGCAACAGCTCGAAGAGATAGCGGGATTTCCGCTCCCCGAGGAGGGTCGCCAGGGTGCGGATACCCGCGTCAGCGTCACTGCGCCGGTTTCGCAGGTTGTTGCCGTGGAGGATCGCCGTTACCAGGAGGGCCATAGGCACCGCGTGGAGGGCCTCCCCTGTCCCGGCGCTCCCGCTGATACCCCAGACCCCCATGAGAACAAGGGCGGGCCCCATGAGGAGGAAGACAAGGGGATCACCGAGGGCGACGTACTTGAAGCTGAACCTCGCGTTTGTGTAGAAGTAGGCGCCCAGGGCGCCGGCGAGGCCGGCGAGGAGGTAGGCAGCGCCCCGGAGGGCGGCGATCGGCACGCCGAGGGCTACCCCGAGAAAAAAATAGATGTGCCCGGTGAGGAGCATGAACCGGGGGGTTACGATTCCCTGGGTAATCGCGTGGGTCGGGTCCGGGTCGTCGGGGCCGTCGACGCCGTGGCGGAAATCGAAGTAGTCGTTCAGGACGTTGGTTCCTGCGTGGAAGAGAACTGCGGCGAGGGCAAAGAGCGGCAGGGTCCACCAGCTCCCCTCTGTGCCGACGCTGAGGGCGGCGGCCATCGCGACGGGCATGAGGGAAGCGGTAAAGGAGTAGGGACGCAGGGAGACAAACCAGCGTCCCAACGGCGTCAGTTGGATCGGTTCGGTCACGCTCCTACACCTCGAGGAGTGCCGGATTCCGCCCGAGGTAGCCGGCGGTCTTGTAGAACTCCCTGCGCTGCTCAGCTCCGAAGTGGCGGAAGCCGCACATAAAATAGTGGAGACGAATGCCGAGGCGCCCTCCCACCGGGAGAGAGCCGAGGATCCGGCCGGTACTTGCCTCACTCAAGGGGATCACCCAGCCGAGGTCCACCGGTTTGAACCGCTGGACCTCTCCTCCCGAGAGGAGGGCGGCGGCGTTTGCCCCAGCCCGGCGACCGGAGTAGTAGGAGAAGTTCACCGCTCTCCGGAGGGTTGTTCCATCCTTTTCGAGGTTCGCAGCGTCTCCGGCGACGAGTACCTCCGGGTACCCGGGGATCTGGAGCGCCTCGTTGACCGTTATCCGGCCGTCCCGGGTGCGGCTGACGGTGCCGGAGAGCTCCTCCTGCTCCGCCTCCATCCCCGCGGACCAGCAGACAAGGGGATCGTGGATTTTATCCCCGTTTGAGAGCTCTGCCTCCTCATCGGTGAGGGAGGCGAGGGAGGTGGAGGTGATCAGTTCGATCCGGCGATCCTGAAGATAGGAGATCAGGCGGCGACGCGGTTTTTCGGGCAGAAAGGTGAGTAACTCCTTCGAGAGGTCCACGACCCGGATCTTCGGCTCGAGACCCGCGCGAACCGAGCCGTAGCGCAGGGCGGCTGCGACCTCGAGACCGGTATAACCGCCGCCGACAACGACAACCTCCGGGGAGCGGTTTTCTCTCGCCTTTTCGAGGTAGGCGTGGCGGAAAGCTCTTGCAGCGGGCAGGGAGTGCACCGAGTGAAGGCGCCCTCCTTCCGGTTTGAAACCGTAGTAATTGGGCTTGGAGCCGTTGGCGATGACCAGGACCTCATAGCCGTAGGACCCCCCCTCGCCCCGGACACTCCGGTTGTCCAGATCAATTGCGGTCACCCGGTCCACCGTCAGGGATACCCGCTCCGGGAGCACCTCACTCAGTGGCCGGGCAAAAGCGTTCTCCCCGATTCTGCCGGAAACAATGTCCGGCAACGCTGGAACCATCGTCGCATATCCGTCGGCGTCGATGAGCCGTATATCCGCACCCGGGGAGCGCCTGCTTGCGGCAGCGGCGGCCTCGATTCCGGCGAACCCGCCCCCCACGATCAGTATCTGTGTCGTCTCCATATCGTGAGGCGAAAGGTACTTATCATCCTGGACTCCGGGCAACTTGCCTCACCGAAAGACCAGAGCTTGCCACGGAGCGATCTCACCTCTGCGAAAGCCTCCGGGGAGGTTCGACAGGAGCAGCTCTCCCTGGAGGATAGGCAGATCCCAGGGCGAGGGCAGATCGGAGAGGTTTGCTACAACCACGATCGAGTCTCCCCCTTCCCGGTAACGGCGGCGAAAGGCGAAGAGCCCTGAACCCTCCCTTACCGGGAGGGCCTCGAAGGTCCCCCTCACAAGCGCCGGCTCCCGCCGTCGCAGGGAGAACAGGTCGCGAAAGTAGCAGAGGACCGACCGGACCCCGGGGGTCGGCGCCTCACCCTCACCCTTGCACCCCTCCTGGGCCTCCACATTCCACTCCCGGTGATCCGGATTGACCGGAAACCACGGCTGTACATCGGGGTCGGTAAAGCCGCCATGCTCCGCCGCGCTCCACTGCATCGGGGTTCGTCCGTGGTCCCGGGCGCTGCTGCGGATCCGCCGGAACGCCTCCTGCGGGGAAAGACCCTCCTCGAGGAGCCAGGCGTAGGCGTTGCTGCTCTCGATGTCCTGGACCTCGGCGATCTCCTCGAGGGGATAGTTCGCCATTCCGATCTCGTCGCCCTGGTAGACGATCGGGGTCCCCCGCTGGAGATAGAACGCCGTGGCCAGGGCGGTGGCGCTCTCAAAGCGATACTCCAGGTCGTCTCCGTAACGGGAAACCACCCGGGGCTGGTCGTGGTTGGACAGGTAGATGCTCGGCCAGGCGGGATCGGTGAGAACCCCCTGCCAGTCGGTGACAACCCTCCGCAGCTGAGCCGGTTTCAGCGGTTTCGGGTCCCACCGTCCCTGGGGTCCGTGATCGAGGGTGACGTGGTCGAAGATGAGCACCATGTCCAGGGCGCGGTTTCCGGGGTCGGTGTAGCGTCTGGCCGCCTCGGGGCTGATTCCGGGAGTCTCTCCGACCAGGACGATCTCATCCTTGCGGTGCAGGCGGGAGCGAAACTCCTGCAGGTAGGGCAGGACCCGCGGCCCGTCGATAAATAGTCCTTGCCGCTCCCCGGCTTTGCTCGAAGGCAGGCCGTGCTGCTTGGATATAACGTTGATTACGTCCATCCGGAACCCCGCCGCCCCACGGTCGAGCCAGAAGTTGGCGATATCCGCAAGCTCCTGCCGGACCTCGGGGTTTTCCCAGTTCAGGTCCGGCTGCTCAGGAGCAAAGAGGTGTAGATAGTACTGTTGCCGTCTCTCGGACCAGCTCCAGGCGGGGACGCTGAAAAAGCTTCTCCAGTTGTTCGGGGCGCCTCCATCGGGGGCGGGGTCCCGCCAGATGTAATAATCCCCGTAGGGCCCGTCGCGGTCCTCCACGGAAGCTTTGAACCACGGATGACGGTCGCTGGAATGGTTAAAGACCAGATCGAGGAGAACCCGAATACCCCGTCGGTCCGCCTCCTCGATAAGTCGCTCCATATCCTGGAGGTCCCCGAAGCGGGAATCGATCCTCCGGTAGTCGGAGATATCGTATCCGTTGTCGACCTGCGGCGACTCAAAGACCGGGCCCATCCAGATCGCCGAGACGCCGAGATCCGCGACGTAGTCGAGTCGCTCGATGATTCCCGGGAGGTCGCCGAAACCGTCCCGGTCGGTGTCCTGAAAACTACGTGGATAGATGTGGTAGATCACCGCCTCTTTCCACCATGGCTGCTCGTTCATAGCCCCACTTAATCACGACTCTCTGTCGAGGGCAACCGGTTCACGCCGCGGGTGAGTTGCGCCGGAGGGCGTTGTTGCATACACTTCCTAACCATACTAAAACATAGAGTTTCTGGAGCAGATGGAAAAAGATAGCAAACCCCTTATCTGGATTGTCGATGACGAGCTGATTATCGGGCTCCACCTCGCCCAGTTCTTCGAGGAGCGCGGGTATCCCGCCGAACCGATCAAGTCGGGGGAGT
Source organism: Spirochaetaceae bacterium (assembly GCA_046541355.1). Lineage (GTDB taxonomy): Bacteria > Spirochaetota > Spirochaetia > DSM-27196 > Alkalispirochaetaceae > CAYZHV01. Next base: position 16,581 of record JBKHDM010000030.1, on the reverse strand, counting down.
CCTGCCTCGAGCGGATCGAATCAGGGCAGCCTCCGGAGCTGATTCTCATGGACATCAACCTCGGCCCGGGCCGCCTCACCGGACCGGAGACGACCCGCCTCATACACGAGTCCCGGGAGATCCCCGTGGTCCTCCACTCCGCCTACACCGACAGCGCCACCCTCCGGAGCACCGAAAACATGGTAAAATACGGCTACGTCCAGAAGGTCCCGGGGAATGAAAACTTTGTTCTGGCCACCGTCGAGATGGCCCTCAAGCTCCATGCAGTGGAGCAGGCGCTCCGGGAGCGGGAGCGGATGTACCGGGACCTCTCCAACCATCTCCAGCGGGTCCGGGAGGAGCAGAGCGCCTACATGGCCCGGGAGATACACGACGATCTCGGACAGTCCCTCGCCGCCCTCAAGATGAATCTCACCATGATAGCCAAGAGCGTCGAGGACCCGCACATCGAGCCTTTTGTCACTGATATGCGGGAGATCCTCGATGAGACGGTCAGCAAGGTGCGGGCCATGGTTCAGGAGCTCCGGCCGCCGGTCCTCGACACTACCGGTATCCTTGAGGCGCTTCGCTGGCATACCAGGGAGTTTCAGAAGTCCTTTGGGCTCACCACCAGTTTCTCGAGCGAAATCGAGGAGCTCCAACTCGGAAAGGAGTGCTCCCTGGCGACCTTCAGAATCGTCCAGGAGGCGCTGACCAACAGTGTCCGTCACGGGGAGCCGACTGAGGTCTCGGTCTCGGTAAAACGTGGGCAGGACGGCGCCCTGGAGGTTACTATTCGGGATAACGGAAAGGGCTTCGACCTCTCCGCTGGAGCGAGCAGGGGAGGTTTCGGGCTTCTGAGCATGGGAGAGCGGGCGGAACAGGTGGGGGGTGTCGTTGAGATCGAAACTGCCCCCGGGGCGGGCACCACGGTGCGGGCGAGGATTCCGGTGGAGGAAGCGTAAGTGATCACCGTCGCGATTGCCGACGACCACGATCTCATCCGGGACGGCTTTAAGAAGCTGGTGAGCCGGGAGGCGGATATCATCGTGATCGGGGAGGCGAGGAGTGCGGAGGAGCTGTTCGAGCTGCTGCGTACCGGCCCCGCTCCGGACGTCCTGGTTCTCGATATCGGCCTGCCTGACCAGAACGGCCTCGAGGTGCTCAAGAGTCTCAAAAGCGGCAAGCGGGAGGAGTACGCCGCCATGGGGGTGCTGATTCTCAGCATGCATCCCGAGGAGCGCTATGCGAGGCGCGCCCTCGCAGCCGGAGCTTCCGGGTACATGACCAAAGACACCGCCTCGGAAGAGCTTATCATGGCGCTTCGAAGGATTTACTCCCGGGGGCGCTACATCTCCCAGTCCCTCGCCGAGGAGCTTGCAGCGGAGATGGGCAGCGACACGGAGGCTCCGGTCCACACAAGGCTCTCGGACCGGGAGTACGAGATGCTCATACTCATCGGGGAGGGCAAGAGCGTCCGGGAGATAAGCGAAACCCTGGGCTTAAGCGTAAACACCGTCAACTCCTACCGGTCCCGGCTGATGCAGAAGACCGGCCTGCACAGCAACGCCGAGATCATCCACTACGCCCTCAAACACAACCTGATCGAGTAACACGCTCAGTCCCATGCCACAGGATCTGTGGCATAAACTGTACACCCCCTGCGGCATACCTCGTGGGCTTCCGGGTGCATACTCGAGAGTGTGAAAGTGCTTATCGCCGACGATTCAACCTTGCTTCGCCGAAATCTCCGCCGGCTGCTTTCCACGATCCCCTCGGTCAGCGAGCTGTGCGAGTCCGACACCGTCGCCTCGACCATCGAGGCGATCGAGAATCAGTCACCGGATACCGTCATTCTCGATCTTCTGTTGCCCGACGGCACAGGTTTCGACGTCCTGACCTATCTGCGCGACCAGAGGAGGAGCATCCGGGTTATCGTGCTCACGACATTTCCCGGCTCCTCCGAGCGGCACCGGGCGCTGAGCCTCGGAGCAGAACAGTTTCTCGACAAGTCCAAGGAGTACGAGCGGCTCTTTGATCTACTCGCGGAATAGCACGCCGAGGACCGTGTCTATCTCCCGCAGATCCCGCTCCGCCTCCCGCGCCTGAGCGTTGGTGAGTCCGTGGCGCTCCGCCCGGGCGTCGAGGTGGCGGCATATGCGGTGAATATCGTTGATCCCTCGCTCCACGTGGAGATCGTTATCCATGTTGAGCCGAAAGAGACGTCCGAGCTCCCCTACCATCCTGTCGGTACGATACGCCTCGGACTCCGGGCGGTGCGGTTCGGTAGTAGCCTTCCGGGGCTTTGTGATCCTCTCGATGAGCCGGCGTATCCTGCGCAGGAGCTCTCCGGTTTCCTCGAGGCGACGGTCGGTCATATTGAGCTTGTCCCGGTAGTACCCGTAGATCAGGGTGAAGCGAAGCTCCCGGGGCTCCCGTCCCTTTTTGAGCAAGTCCGCCGGGTAGAGCACGTTGCCCCGGGACTTCGACATCTTTTTTCCCTCAACGATCAAGTGCTCCCCGTGGACCCAGTAGTGACAGAACTCCTTGCCTGAGACCCCCTCCATCACCGCGCGGTTGTAGTCGTGGTGGCGGTAGACGTTGTCTATCCCCCCGCAGTGGATATCGATCTCGTACCCCAAGGTTTTTGATATCATCGCCGGGTCCTGGATATTCCACGCCGGGCGACCGCGACCGAGGTCGGTCTCCCAGGTGTAGTCAGGGTCATCCTCCTTGCCGTGCCAGAGGATGAAGTCCCCCAGGTTCCAGCGCAACCCCTCGTAGGTATCCCGGGAGAAACGGTAGAGCTTTTTCGGCCACCGGCTCATGTCGAGGCCGAAGACCTCTCCGAAGCCGGGGTAGCTCAAGGGGTCGAAGTAGACGTTGCCCTCGTGCCGGTAGGCGTGCCCCCGCTCCATCAGCGTTCTGATGATCTGCACCGCCTCGGGAACCGAGGTGGTCGCCCGGGGGATCTCTCCCGGCGGAAGCTTGATCCCGAGGGTCGCCGCGGAGTCGAGAAACTCCTCGATAACCGGCTCGGTGAGCTCCCCGAGGCTCACACCCTTCTCCTTCGCCTCCTCGATCGCCTTGTCCTCGACGTCGGTCATGTTGATCGCCCGTTGCACCTCGTAGCCGCGATACTCGAGGTACCGTTGCAGTATGTCCTCGAAGAGAAACGTGCGGTAGTTGCCGAGGTGCTGTCGCCGGTAGACCGAGGGGCCGCAGGTAAAGATCTTGACCCGCCCCGGTTCCCGGGGAACGAGTTCCTCTTTACGGTTGCTTGCGGTGTTATAGATAGCGAAGGTGGACTCTTGGGGCATAGGTTCTCCTTACAAGTTAGAAACTCGCTACTTTGCACACCCGGGGCAACTGCACACTCGGGACAACCCCCGCGCCTCAGGGAGACCACCGCCTCAGGGAGACCCGCGCCTCCCGGACCCCCGCGCCTCAGGGAGCCTCGCCTCAGGCGCCGCCGCGCAGGAACTTGAGCCACAGCTCATGCCAGGCGGAGGTAACAGCCTCCTTCTCGCCCCGGAGGGTGAGGCGCAGCCGCCGGAAGGTCATGCTCCCGACCTCCACCAACGGAAGCTCGTCGACCTCGGCGGTCCAATCCGGACCGGTGAAGCTCTCTCCAACCTTTCTGGCACCCGGCAACGTCGCGATCTCCGCCTTGGTACGCTCCATGGTGAGGTCGCGAAGCTCCCTGACAAGTTCAAACTGGTTAGCCTCTTTCACCCTGACAAGCCTACCTCATATCCGCGCTTCGTGCCGACCTCCGCCTCTAGAGAGGAGATCAGCAGGGCCTCGCCGTTGTAGTTGCCGGGGCAAAGGGTGTTCAATGCCTCATGAGCAATGACCGGCGACGCATAGAGAGTCTCGATCTGATCCGAGGGGTTGCGATCCTCGGTATTCTGCTTATGAACATTGTAAGCATGGCCGCGCCCTGGGTAGCCTACTACGTCCCCGACTGGTACGAGGGAGCGGGACAGGTAGACCAAGGGATCTACGTGGTTCAGTCGCTCCTCGTGGAGAGCCGCTTTCTCTCCCTCTTTGCCCTCCTCTTTGGCGCGGGATTAGCTATTCAGACCGATAGTTTCTCCAGTCGCGGGCTTGCCCCGGGGGGATGGATCCGCCGGCGTCTCGCCTGGCTGCTTATCTTCGGCCTGATCCACGGCTTTCTCATCTGGTACGGCGACATTCTCACCCTCTACGCTGTAGCCGGCCTCCTCGTCTCCGGCTGGGGTCACTGGCCGGTGCGACGGATGGTTGTCGTCGGTCTCGCCCTCTTCCTCCTCGGCCAACTCGCTCTCCTCTCAGCCTTCCTGGGATCCCTGTTGTCGGGAGAAAACATCATGGCCCTGCCTGAGCTGCCTTACTCCGGCGAGGAGATCGCCGCTCTCCGGGAGACCTGGACCGGAGCCTTCAGTCGCCTCGAGGCAAATGGGGAGCTCTTTATTGAAACCCTCGTCGCCTTTCCTCTGACCCTCGTCTGGCACGCCGCCTCACTGATGCTCTTCGGTATGGCGCTCTACCGCAGCGGATTCTTTGAGAATCGCAACGCCTGGAAACGGGCGCTGCCCCTCCTCGCGGTCGGACTCACTCTCGCCGGAGCGCTACTGGTACTACGCTACCGCCTCGGGGTCGGCTCCAGCGCGAGCTACGCGACGATGAGCATGATGATGATTCCCGGGATTCTCATGGCCCTCGGGTACGCCTCCCTCATGGTGCCCCTCGCTGACTCCGACCGGCTCTTAATCCGGCTTCTCAAGAGTGCAGGTCGAAGCGCCTTTACCCTCTACATCGCCCAGAGTGTCGTGATGGTTGCCCTCTTTACCCTGGTAGCACCGGGACTCTGGGGCTCCCTCGGCAGAGGCGCGCTCTGGCTCATCGTCGCGGGGTTTTCGGTGCTGCAGCTCATCGGAGCGCGGATTATCGAGGGGACCTCTGGTCGTGGACCTATGGAGACGCTTTGGCGGAAGCTCGCCTACAGAAAGTTACAGAAGTAGGGTGAAGGTAAGAGCGCGGCCCGGCGGCCTGGGGCACCCCGGCGTGGCCTGGGGCGTTGCGCTACCGCCCGGCGCGGCCTGGGGCACCCCGGCGCGGCTGGGGCGTTGCGCTACCCCCCGGCGGCCGTGGCGTACGCGGCCGGGCGCGCCCTGGGGCGGCGTTTACGGCCCGGCGCGCCCTGGGGGCACCCCGGCGCGGCGGGTAGCGTTGTTTCTACGCGGTTGCCCGGGGCGTGCGGGTCGGCTTGAGGGTATCGTAGTCGACGGGCCCCTGATCGAGGAGGTGGCAGGTCGCGGCCTGGTCGGGGCCGACATCGTAGAGGGGAGGCTTCTCTATGACGCAACGGTCCATGACATACGGGCACCGCGTATGAAAGGGGCACCCTGTGGGCGGGTTGACCGGCGAGGGAACATCGCCTTCGAGGGTGATCGGGCGCTGTCGTTTGGTCGGGTCCGGGATCGGAATCGCCGAGAGGAGCGCCCGGGTGTAGGGATGTTGAGGGTTCTCAAAGATCTGGTGGGTCTCACCGACCTCGGCGATCTGGCCGAGGTACATGACGATGATCCTGTCGGATATCCGACGCACCACACCGAGGTCGTGGGCGACAAAAATGTAGGTGAGTCCGAGCTCCCGCTGCAGTTTCATGAGCAGGTTTATGACCTGCGCCTGAACCGAGACATCGAGAGCGGAGACCGCCTCGTCACAGATAATCAGTTTCGGATCCACCGAGAGCGCCCGGGCTATGGCGATCCGCTGCCGCTGTCCGCCGGAAAACTCGTGGGGATACCGGTCGATGTGCTCCGCCTTGAGTCCGACCAGCTCGAGAAGCTCGATAATCCGTTTCCGCCGTCCTCCCGGCGGGTTGATCTTCTGAATCGCCATCGCCTCATCGAGGAGCCGGCGGATCGTCTGCCGCGGGTTAAAGGAGGCGTAGGGGTCCTGAAAGACGATCTGCATGTCCCGCCGCCGTAACCGCATATCCCGGAGAGAGAGGGAAGTGATGTCCTGCCCCTCAAAGAAAATGCTCCCCTCCGTCGGTTCCTGGAGACGGAGGATGCAGCGGCCCGTGGTGGACTTGCCGCACCCCGACTCGCCGACAATGCTGAGCGTTTCTCCCGGATAGACATCAAAGCTGATGTCATCCACAGCTTTGACGTGGTTCTGCACCCGCCCCAACACCCCGCCATGGATAGGGAAGTACTGCTTCAGATTCCGTACTTTCAGAATCGGTTCTTTTCCGCTCATGCTTCCTCTCCTTCCCTCAGAGGCTGCTGTTCCCAGCGAGGGGTGTAGATCCAGCAGCGCAGGAGGGTTTCATCCCCAGCGGCGTTGCCCACCGGGGAGCTGCCGGCGTTGCCCACCGGGGAGCTGCCGGCGTTGCCGGGTTGCGCCCCGGTCGGTCGGGTATCCGGCGCGAGGGCCGGCTCCTCTCCGCGACAGAGCTCCCGGGCAAAGCTGCAGCGCGGGGCAAACCGGCAGCCGGTCGGCATCGCCAGAGGGCTCGGCACGGTTCCGGGTATTGCCCTGAGTTCCCCCTCCTGATCTCCGCTCAAGGGCAGGGAGTTGAGGAGTCCGACGGTGTACGGGTGTCGCGGGTTGGCAAAGAGGGTGTGGACATCGGTAAACTCAACGATCTTTCCCGCGTACATGACCGCGACCCGATCACAGGTCTGGGCGACGACCCCGAGGTCGTGGGTGATCAGCAGAACAGTCAGGCCGAGGTCTCTCTGCAGCCCCTTGAGAAGACCGAGTATCTGCGCCTGTATCGTAACATCCAGGGCGGTGGTCGGCTCGTCAGCGATAAGGAGGGAGGGGCTGCAGGCGAGGGCCATGGCGATCATGATCCGCTGCCGCATCCCTCCGGAGAGCTCAAAGGGGTGCTGATCCGCCCGCCGCTTCGGGTCGGGAATGCCGACGAGGCGGATCATCTCGATCGCCTTGTTCATCGCGGAGCGCTTGTCGAGCCCCTCGTGGATACGTACCGCCTCGGCGATCTGGTCGCCCACGGTAAAGACCGGGTTCAGGGAGGTCATCGGTTCCTGAAAGATCATGGAGATCTCCTTTCCCCGGAGCTCCCTCATCCGGTTCTCGGAGTAGTCGAGGATGTTCTCTCCCCTCAGCCGCACCTCTCCTCCCACAACCTTTCCGGGAGGGGAGAGCAGACGCATGATCGAAAGAGACGTGACGCTCTTTCCGCATCCCGACTCCCCGACGATTCCGAGGGTTTCTCCGCTGCGCAGGGCGAAACTCACCCCGTCCACCGCCTTGATCTCTCCATCATCGGTAAAAAAGGAGGTTCTCAGATCCTTTACTTCTAAAAGCGCGTCGCTCTTGCTTTCTGCTGCTGCCATAGATGCTTCCTTGTCCGGCGATGGCGCCGCCTTAGTTGAGGTCGATCCGTTTGTTCAGGAGTTTGTAGGCCACATCCACCAGGAGGTTAACGGCCATAAAAGAGACCGAAGCTACGAGGACTCCTCCCTGGATGACCGGAAAATCCCGGGCGGCGATCGCCGCGACCATCATCCGGCCGAGGCCGTTTATAGCGAAAACCGTCTCGGTCAGGACCGACCCGCCGAGAAAAAAGCCGAACTGGAGACCTACCACCGTGACAACCGGTATCAGGGCGTTTCGAAGGGCGTGCTTGTTTATGACCACAGCCTCCCGCACTCCCTTTGCCCGGGCGGTGCGGATGTAGTCCTGATTAATCACCTCGAGCATGCTCGAACGGGTCATCCGAGCGATTACTGCGGCCCCGCCGGTTCCGAGGGTTATGACCGGCATGATCGCCTCGGCAACGCTGCCCCACCCCGCCGGCGGCAACCACGGAAGCTGCACGCTGAACCAGAAGATGAGCATTATCCCGAGCCAGAAGTTCGGCATCGACAGCCCGAAGAGGGCGACGAGCATGATCGCGGTATCCGCTAACGAGTAACGCCAGACCGCCGAGACCACCCCGGCGGTTACCCCCAGGAATATTGCGAGAATCACGCTGAAAACGGCGAGCTGGATCGTGACCCAGTAGCGGCTCTGGAAAATCTCTGTCGTTACCGGTCTGTTGTTACGTACCGACTGCCCCAGGTCCCCCTGAAGCGCGTTACCGAGATAGCGAAGGTACTGCATGTAGAGGGGGTCGTTGAGTCCGAGGCGCTCCCGCATGAGCTCGAGTTGCTCCGGGGAGGCCTGCTCCCCCGCCATGACAATCGCCGGATCACCCGGGATGAGGTGGAGCATGAGAAAAACGAGAAAAACGACTCCCAGAAGAACGGGAATTATCTGCACGAGCCGCCGGGCGAGGTAGACACCAAGTGACATCTTTCGTTCGCTCCTAGTTTGTCCGCGGGTCGAGGGCGTCCCTCAGGCCGTCACCCAAAAGATTGAAGGATAGAACGGCGAGGACGATGGCGAGCCCGGGAAAGAGGGTTACGTGGATTGCGTTCCAGATAAAGTCGCGCCCCGCGGAGAGCATGAGCCCCCACTCCGGAGTCGGCGGCTGTGCTCCAAGGCCGAGAAAGGAAAGCCCGCTGGCAATGAGGATCGCCGTCGCAATGTAGAGGGTCGCCTGAACGATGATGGGAGAGAGCACATTCGGTAGAACGTGCTGGAAGATGATCTTTATGTCCCGGGCACCGAGGGCGCGAATCGCCTCGATGTATTCGAGGTTGCGGACCACGAGGGTGGAGCCGCGGACGATTCGCGCGAAGGTGGGAACTGAGAATATGGCGATCGCAATAACCACATTGTCCAGGGAGGCCCCAAGGGCACTGACAATTGCGAGAGCGAGAAGGATACCGGGAAAGGCGAGGAGAATATCCATCAGCCGCATGATGATCGTGTCGACCCACGTACCGTAATAGCCGGCGACGATGCCGAGGGTGACCCCGAGGAGGGCGCCGACTATCACCGAGCGGAACGCCACGGTGAGGGTCACCCGGGTACCGTAGATGACTCGACTGTAGATATCCCGTCCGAGATTGTCGGTGCCGAACCAGTGCTCTGAGGAGGGCGGCTGAAACCGGTTTCCCGGATCCTGGAAACGGGTCGGATCGTGGGTTGCGAACAGAGAGGGAGCGGCGGCGATAGCGAGGAGAAGCAGTATAAAGAGCCCCCCGACCACAGCCGAGCGGTTTCGCAGCAGTTTTCTCCCGAGGACGTTCCATCGCCCTGTCCCGGGTGCGTCGACAACCGCGGTTTCAATCCGGTCGGTGACCTCAGTAGTTGCTTGCATGGTACGGTATAACCTCCAGGGTAGTCGGAAACCGTTTACAGACAGAAAATCCCGGGCCCGAAGTTTCCGACGGAACCCGGGATGATAACAGTTCCCGTACCGGCACCCCCAGGGTGCCGGCAAAAGAAGTATCAGGTGACGTCGTTACTCGAGGACGACGTTCTCGAGAAGCATCGCGTTATCAGGATGGTGGCTGTAGCCGGTGACTCCATTGCCGACGGCAATCATCCACTGCGGATGGTAGAGATTCAGCATTGGCGCCTCGTCGACGAGGATCTCCTGAACCTCATGGTAGAGTTCCACCCGACTGTCCGGATCAGCCTCACGCCGCCCGCGGTCGAGAAGCGTGTCGACCTGCTCATCCCGGTAGAAGGTACGGTTACCCGCCGCGCCGACGTTGGAGGAGTGGAGCAGGGCGTACATGCCGTAGTCCGCGTCACCGGTAACGGATACCCAACCGAGGATAAACATGTCGTGGAGCCCCTCGGCGGTCTGGGAGAGATAGGCGCCCCACTCGAGAACCTCGATCTCGACCTCGATGTTGAGATCGGCGAGATTGTTCTGGACGATCTCGGCGATCGCGATACGAGTCGGGTTGTCGTTGGTCCACAGGGTAGTGGAAAACCCGTCGGCGAGTCCCGCTTCGTCAAGAAGCTCCGCTGCCCTCTCCGGATCGTAGGGGAGCGCTTCGAGGTCGGGATGGTATCCAACAACCGCGTTACTTATCGGACCGATAGCCCGGGTGCCGGCACCCTCGACGACACCGTCGATTATCGCCTCGATATCGACCGCCATGGTGATTGCCTGTCGGACCCGGGCGTCGTCAAAGGGTTCTTTCTCGACGTTAAACCCGATGTAATTGAGGCTCAAGGTGTCAAAGAGAGCGAGGTCCATGTTCTCGGACGCCTCTACCCGGGCCAGGTTGGCGGGCTGGAGGATCTCGGAGATGTGGGCGTCACCCCGCTCGACAAGGGCGAGGCGGGTGCTCTCCTCGGGAACAATCTGGAAGGTAACGGTAGCGGGGTTCGCAGGCTCGCCCCAGAAATCCTCGTTTCGCTCGAGAACGATCTCGTTACCCGGATCCCAGGAGACGAAGCGGAACGGGCCGGTACCGATCGGCTCGACCTCCTCATAGCCTGCCTCCTCGAGAGCCTCGGGGCTCGCGATGCCCGCGGCGTCGTGGGCGAGGTGGCTGAGAATCGGAACAAAGGGGAACTCGGTGGAAATCTGAACGGTGTAGTCGTCCACGACAGTTATCTCATCGAGCATGGTGAACAGGAAGGCGCGCTGAGAGGCGAGCTCCGGATCCACTATTCGCTCGAGATTCGCCTTTACCGCCTCTGCAGTAAAGGGGGTGCCGTCATGGAAGGAGACGCCCTCCCGGAGGGTGAACTCCCAGGTGGTCTCGTCGATGAGCTCCCAGGAGGTGGCAAGCCCGGGCTGAAGCTCCATGTTCTCGTTAAAGTAGACGAGGTTGTCATAGATCTTGGTACGAACGTTACTGGAGGGTGAGTCGTTTGAGCCGTGTGGGTCGAGGCTGACAACGTCGGACTGTACGACGATGATCAAATCCTGCGCGACGTCCTCGGTCGCGGCCTCCTGATCATCCCTGGCACATGAGGTAACACCAAGGACAATAGAAAGGACGAGAGCGAGGGCAACAATGACGAGTCGCCGCGCTGAGAAGGAACTGCGCATTAAGAATACCTCCTTACAGTATTGTGCTACAGCGTATTTGGTCGTCACTATAGCCGAGTCCTCCCGAACCGGTCAATAAATGTGTGAATTACCGTCATCCGAACGCGAAAGAGCGATCGGCCCACTGGATGACAGCAGCCCCGGGGCGCTCTATACTCTCCTACCGTATGATCAGAAACGTTGTCTTTGACTTCGGCAATGTTCTCGCCCACGTAACGCGAGAGAGAATCGGCGAAGCCTTCGCCTCCCACTCCCCTCTATCTCCTGAGGAGATTCTCCGCAGGATCTTCGGAACCGACCTGGAGCGTAAGGCGGAAACCGGGGTCTGGAACTCCTTCGAGTTCTTCCGGGGGGTACAGGAGGCGATATCCGGTGACCCCTTCTGGGGGTACGAAGAGTTTGTCCAGGGCTACTGCAGCGCCCTCGAGCCTTCGCAGGAGGGTGTTGAGGCGCTTCGCCTCGCCTCCCGGGAGGGACGGAGGGTCTTCGTTCTCTCCAACACCAGCTACCTCCACGCCCGGTGGCTCTTCGAGCAGGAGAGCCTGGCGACGATCCCTGAGTGGCACGTCTTTTCTTTTAAGGTCGGATTGATGAAGCCCGACCCGGGGATCTGGCACTACCTCTGCAGCCATGCAGGCATCGAGCCGGAGTCTACCCTCTACATCGACGACCTCTATGAGAACTGCGCCGTCGCCGGGGAACTCGGGTTTTCTACTCTCAACAACCAGCCCGGCCGCAGCGACCTCGTCGGCGAAATAGAGACCCTTCTCCAAGGGTGATAAAAGCGCGTCAGACGCCATATGCGGAACTCAAAGCTCTTTATTGCATCTTCTGACTAAAAAGATGTGAAATCAGCCTCTTTTTTATTGACGGGAGAAGGGATTTGACCTATGATAACCAACGTTAACTTATATCACCATACGTAACAAACTGTTCTCCCCGTAAACCCCAGGAGCGCACTTTGTTATTCAAGGAGGAGCCATGAGCGTCGGAATAAGCTCGTTGAGCGAAGGAGATCGGGCCCGGGTAGTCGGATACGGCGGTCGGGACAAAGAATATAGAAGGAAGCTGCTGTCTATGGGGCTCACCCGGGGCACGGAGTTTACCTTTGTAAAGAGTGCCCCCCTCGGCGACCCGGTAGAGATATCGCTCCGTGGTTTCTCTCTTACCCTGCGCAGGAGTGAGGCGGAGATTCTCGAGGTCGAGCCGATTAATCAGGAGGCTTCACATGCCGTCTGAGAAACCGCGCGTAGCCGTAATCGGCAACCCCAACACCGGTAAGACTACTCTTTTCAACGGACTGACCGGCAGCCGGCAGCGGGTAGGTAACTGGCCCGGTGTGACGGTAGAGAAGAAGGAGGGGGTTCTTGCCCTGAGCGGCATGGACCAGATACTGACTTCGCCCTTTACTCCCACCCCGGGACACACCGAGCAGCCCCTTATGGGAGAGGCTGAAACAGGAAAGGGTGAAGTCCAGCTTGTGGACCTTCCCGGCATCTACACCCTCACCGCCTCCTCGGAGGACGAGATTATCGCCCGGGACTACCTGCTCAGTGGAGAGGCGGACCTGATCGTCGATATCGTCGACGCCACCAACCTCGAACGGAACCTCTACCTCACCCTCCAGCTCATCGAGATGGGATTACCGATCCTCGTCGTCCTCAATAAGATGGATATGGCGGAGAAAGACGGTATCACCATCGATGTGGAACACCTTTCCAAACACCTCGGCGCACCGGTGGTCGCGATCTCCGCGGTTACCAGCAAGGGGATCAGAGACAGCCGGGACGCCCTCCAGAGCGCCCTTGCGGAGAAGCGGATCTCCTCCGCCTCCGTCGCCTATCCCCAGGCTGTCGAGTCCATTGCCGAAGCGTGGAAGGAGCGTCTCGCTCCGGCGGCCAAGAACTACGCCGTCGAGAGCCGCTGGCTCGCCCTGCAGCTCCTCGAAGGCAACACCGCCCTCACCGCTCGCACTGTGGAGGCGGACCTCATCGACTACAGTGATATTCAGAGCGCCCAGGATCGGGTCGAGAAGGAAGCGGGAGACGAGGCGGACATCATCCTCGCCGATGCGCGCTACGGCTTTATCCACGGCGTCGCCAAGGATGTGATGAAACGCGGTATCAACCGTAAGCGGCTCACCGAGGTGATCGACAAGTTCGCCCTGAGCCGGGTCACGGGTATTCCGATCTTTCTCGGAGTGATGTACCTCGTCTTCTGGCTTACCATCTCCGTGGGCGGCGCCTTTATCGACTTCTTCGATATCTTTTTCGGCACGATCTTTGTCGACGGTTTCGGGGAGCTCCTCGGATCGATCGGATCGCCCGAGTGGCTGGTACAGTTTCTCGCCGGCGGTATCGGCGCCGGTATCCAGACGGTGGCGACCTTCGTTCCGATCCTCTTTTTCATGTTCGGTCTCCTCGCCTTTCTCGAGGACTCAGGTTATATGGCCCGGGCCGCCTTTGTTATGGACCGGTTCATGCGGTGGATCGGCCTGCCTGGTAAGTCGTTTATCCCGATGATGGTCGGTTTCGGCTGTACGGTCCCGGCGATCATGGGTACCCGTACCCTGGAGTCGAAGAAAGACCGGTACATGACCAACTTCATGTCTCCTTTCATGAGCTGTGGAGCGCGGCTTCCGGTTTACGCCCTCTTTGCGGCGGCCTTCTTTCCCGCCTTTGCGGGAGGCGTGGTCTTCTCCCTCTACCTCGCGGGCATCGTGCTGGCGGTCTTGACAGGGCTCCTTCTCAAGCGAACCCTCTTCCGGGGTGAGGTCTCCCACTTCATTATGGAGCTGCCCCCCTACCATAAGCCCCGGGTCGGGCACATTCTGAGGACCGCCTGGATTCGGCTTCGCACCTTCGTGGTTCGTGCAGGTATAACCATCACGATCGTTGTGGCAATTCTCGCAGGGCTCAACTCCTTGGGCGTCGACGGCTCCTTCGGCCGGGATGACACCGAGGAATCTGTACTCTCGGCGATCGGTAAGGGTATAACGCCGATCTTTACGCCGATGGGTGTGGAGGAGGACAACTGGCCCGCGACGGTAGGGCTGTTTACCGGTCTTTTCGCCAAGGAGGCGGTGGTCGGAACCCTCAACTCTCTCTACTCAATGGATTCGAGCGCCCCGGAGGCGGCAGAAGCGGGTGGCGATGACGGGTTTGATTTCTGGGGCGGCATCGGCGAGTCCTTTGCTACGATCCCGGCAAATCTCGCCGGTGTTGGCGGGGGATTGGTAGACCCTCTCGGTCTCGGCCTTGTCGGCCAGAGCGAGGAGGCCCTCGTAGACGAGCTTGGGACGGACGGTGCGGTCTTCGCCCGAATGAGAGCTCGCTTCACCTCCATCGGTGCCTACGCCTACCTGCTGTTCGTTCTCATCTACTTCCCCTGTGTCGCCGCACTTGGCGCCGCTGTCCGGGAGATGGGACAGTTCTTTGGATGGCTCCTCGCCGGGTACCTCACGGTTCTCGGTTGGGCGCTCTCGACGCTCTTCTATCAGTTCCTCTCGGGGCCGGAGCTCCTGCCGGTGCTGATAGCCCTCGGATTGATCGGCGCGATGATCGCGACCTTTGCTGTCATCGGCAGCCGGGAGTCCCATAAAAGGGCGATGGCGTCGTGATTCTGACTCGAGTGAAACGCCTCCTCCGCTCAGTGGAGGAGGCGTCCTCGCTCCAGATCGCAGCGGATATCGGGGCGGACCGGGAGATTGTCCAGGCCGCCCTCGATCATTTCCAGGCGATAGGGAAGGTTACCTTACGGCGGATGGACCCTGGGGTGGCTGAGGCTGAGTGTCGGGAGAAGATCGCCTGTGCGAGTTGCGCCCTGGTCACGGTGTGTGATCCCAAAGCTCCTCGACCAGAGTTGAAAGAGGAGGTGCGCTACGCATGGCAAGCGGATTGACCGAACAGGAGGGGAGGCGTACACTTACGGAAGTGGCTTCCCAGTTGACAGAAACACAAGAGTCCTACGTCGAGACGATCTACCGCCTCGAGACCGAGCGTCGTGTCGCCCGGGTAAAGGAGATTGCCTCCACTCTGGGCGTGAGCTCTCCCGCCGTTACCAAGACGGTTAAAGGTCTCGCGGAGCTCGAACTGGTGGAGTACGAGCCGTACGGCGTGGTCACCCTCACCGAGGGGGGCAGACAGATCGGACGGGATCTCCTGCTTCGCTATCGGGCGATGGAGGACTTTCTCAGTTCCGTTCTCGGTGTTGCCCATCCGGTGGCCGAGGCCGTTGCAGACAGTTTCGAGCACCACATGCCCTCCTCAGTTCTCTGCCGTCTGGTTCAGTTTGTCGATCACTACAAGAACGAAGTGACGGAGAAGTTCAGCTGGACCCAGGAGTGCGCAGGTCTCTGCAGCCGGTACGACCGGGAGGATTGCCTCATGGACGACAAGAACAAGAGTCACGCCCCCGGCTGAGAACCGTGCCGGGATCGTAATCACGATCACCAGCTCCATGATGGTGGCTCCATGATGGTTATCGAGGTCATCCCGGGCATCGCCCGCGGCTCAATCGCCCTGCCCGCCTACGCTTCAACCTTCTGTAGCCGTATCCTCGCCCTCCCTCGCCGCCCCTGCTTCGGCGTGCTCCTCCCGGGACGGGGCATCCGTTGACCCCACCGGTGAGGCGCGCAACACCTCGTGAAGCTTGACCGCACCAGCGACTGGGGCTACCCTGCCCAGGTGAGCGCAGAGGACGAGGAACTCCTCGAGCGGGGACGGAGGATTGTCCTCGCCTCCTGGATCGGGATCGTTGGAAACGCAGTTCTCGCCGTACTCAAGACGGTGGTCGGCCTCATTGCCGGAAGCGCGGCGGTCATCAGTGACGGTATCGACTCCGGGCTCGACGTTCTCACCAGCGCCATTACCCTCGTAGCAGCGAGGATCACCACCAAGCCACCGGATATCGACCATCCTTACGGACATAGTCGAGCCGAGGCGATCGCGACCAAGTCCCTCTCTTTTATCATCTTTTTCGCCGGCGCCCAGCTCGCCTCGGGTACGATCCGCCGTCTCCTGGAGCAGAGCCCCCCGGAGGTGGAGACGGATCTGGCAATCCTCGTTACCCTCGCCTCCATACTCGGAAAGAGTCTGCTTGCGAGCCACAAGTGGGTGGTGGGGCGGCGGCAGAAAAGCGCGATGCTTATCGCCGACGCCAAGAACATGCGCGGGGATATCGTCATCTCCTTCGGTGTACTCTTCGGACTCGCCGCGGTGCGTCTGTTTGATCTGCCGATAATCGACTCCATCGCCGCGCTCCTCATCAGCGCCTGGATCATGTACCTCGCGTTCCGGATCTTTATCGACACCAACACCGAGCTCATGGAGGGGCACAAGGACCGCTCCACCTACGAGGAGATCTTTGATGCCGTGGAGGGGGTGGCCGGGGCGGAGCATCCGCATCGGACCCGGATCCGTACCGTCGGCTCGATGCACATCGTCGACCTGGATATCGAGGTCGACGGCGAGCTTACCGTCCGGGAGGCCCACGCCATTGCCCAGAAGACCGAGCAGGCGATCAAGGGAGCTCTGGGAAACGTCTACGATGTCCTGGTCCACATCGAACCCCTGGGCAACGTGGAGAAGCGGGAGCGCTACGGCGTTTCCAAGCGGAAGCTCGACGCCGAGTCCTCCCGCCGGGAGCGCTGATACGCCCCGTTTCCCGCGCCC
>JBKHDM010000029.1:0-31938 GCA_046541355.1 Spirochaetaceae bacterium | reverse complement strand
CCCTCGGGGCGGGGCACAAAAAAAGCCTGCCACCGTGACGTCCCGTAATGAGGACGAAACGCTCGCAAGCCTTCCGCGGTACCACCTCAGTTCGACGGGCGGTCCACACATCCCCGTCCGTCGCGCTCAAAACGTCGTCTCGTGACGCCCCCGGCAGGAATACCCAGGACCGGCGGGCCGGTCCGTTCACCCTGCGGCTCCGGAGTGGTTTTCTCCCTGGGGTTCGGCGAGGGGCTCTCAGCCTCGGGCCACCTCTCTCTCAAGCCGCCGTACAGGGGTACTCGTCTCCATCAACGCCTTCCACCGTGTGTTGAGCTGATAGTGGCTCCAAGAAGCCCGGGTTGTCAAGTCGGCCGGCTCTGGAGGAGCGCCATGGAGCGGGGAAGGAGCTGGAAATCCTCCTCGCTCCAGAGATCGTCCTCCCACCCCGCCTCACGAATGTCGTGGGGCGGCTCGAGGGCGGTGTTTATCACCGAGGTCCAACGGTGGCCCCGGCGCGGGGTAGGCAGAGAGAACCGGTGAGCGTGACGACTGCCGTTGATCAGGATGTAGAAGTCATCGTCCGGCTCGTCCCCGACAGTTTCGGTCTCGGAGCCGTCGATGTAGATCGCCAGACAGGAGTCCCCCCTCGCCCAGTCCATCGGCTGCCCCTCCCGGGTAAACCAGGATATGTCGGGGCGGGTACTCGCATTATTGTCCCGGCCGGTATAGAACTCCGGCCTGGTCAGGGCGCTGTGGTTCCGTCTCAGGAGGATCAGCAGCCTGGTAAACCGGAAAATGTCCATATAGGGAACCCCGAGGGCGTAGTTGTTCCAGGAGATCTCGTTGTCCTGACAGTAGGCGTTGTTGTTACCCCCCTGACTCCGGGCGAACTCGTCTCCACTGAGAAGCATCGGTGTACCGAGGGAGAGCAGGAGGGTTGCGAGAAAGTTCTTCATCTGCCGGTTGCGCAGACGAAGGATCTTAGGATCGTCGGTCTCCCCTTCGACCCCGTGATTGTAGCTGTAGTTGGAGTTGTGCCCGTCCTGATTGTTCTCGCCGTTCGCTTCGTTGTGCTTCCGGTTGTAGCTCACCAGATCCCGGAGGGTAAACCCGTCGTGGGAGGTGACGAAGTTGATGGAATGAAACGGCTTGCGACCGTTTCGCAGATAGAGGTCCGAGCTTCCGGCAAAGCGGGTGGCGAGGGTGTTGATGAGTCCGGTGTCCCCCCGCCAGAACTTGCGCACATCATCCCTGAACCGGTCGTTCCACTCGGACCACCGGTCCCCGGGAAAGCTCCCCACCTGGTACGCCCCGGCTGCGTCCCACGCCTCGGCGATAATCTTGGTTCCCCTCAGTATCGGCTCCTCGGCGATCCGCTCGAGGATCGGGGGATTCTCCATCAGATTGCCCTGGGCGTCCCGGCCGAGAATCGAGGCGAGATCGAATCGGAAGCCGTCGACGTGCATCTCCGTCACCCAGTAGCGCAGGCAGTCGACGATGAAATTACGCATGATCGGGTGGTTGCAGTTCATCGTGTTTCCGCAGCCGGAATAATTGGCGTAGTAGCGCCGGTTGGACTCGAGAATGTAGTAGATCGAGTTGTCGATCCCGCGAAAGCTCAGGGTAGGGCCCAGCTCGTTTCCCTCTGCGGAGTGGTTAAAGACGATGTCGAGGATCACCTCTATCCCCGCCTGGTGGAGCGCCTTCACCATCTCCTTGAACTCCCGCACCTGCCCTCCCCGCTTGTCACCGGAGGAGTAATTCGCCTTGGGTGCAAAAAAGGCGATAGTGCTGTAACCCCAGTAGTTCTTCAGCTTTTCTCCGGTAAGCGGGTTGGTTCTGAAGTTCTCGAACTCGTCGAACTCCTGCACCGGAAGGAGCTCGAGGCTCGTTATACCGAGCTCCTTGAGGTAGGGGATCATCTCGATCACCCCGCGGTAGGTGCCGGGATGCTTCGCCTCGCTCGTCGGATGGGCGGTGAGACCCCGCAGGTGCGCCTCATAGATGATGCTCTCCCGCATAGGGTAGTTGAGGGGTCGGTCGTTGCCCCAGTCGAACTCGTCACTCACCACCACACCCTTCGGCAGGTGCGCGGCTCCACGGTAGGCAGCCGGGGCGAGGTCCTTTTCTGGAGCATCAGGATCGTAGGCAAGGGCCTGGTCGAGATCCCAGATGTGGCCGCCGCTCAACGCCTTGGCGTAGGGGTCGAGGAGCGGCGCGTTCGGGTTGAAGCGATGGCCCTTTTCCGGGGCGAAGGGTCCGTCGATCCGGTAGAGATAGAGGCTCCCCTCGGTCGCCTCGGGCAGCAGTATGTGCCAGAGGTCCCCGGTCTTGTTGATACCCGGGTCAAGGACGAAGGATTGAGCGGGCTCGGCGTCCCCGGGCTCATCGTAGATAAGGAGTGAGACCGCCGTGGCGTGCCTCGAGAAGAGGCTGAAGTTTACCCCTCGGGGAACTATGGTCGAGCCGAGGGGGAGTGCGTGGCCGGGCTCGGAGGCTGGACTGTTCATCTAACCGGCGTCAGCGGACGGGCGTGCGAGAAACCGTGCGGTTATCTTCAGAAACTCCTCCTTCGCCTCGGCGTGGAGCCAGTGACCCGCCTCCTCAATCGTTTCGAGGCGATAACCGGGAAAGAGTCTCTCAAAACCGTCGCTGTCCTCCTCGCGGATGTAGGGACTGCGACCACCTCGAATCACGAGAACCGGAGAGTCGAAGGTTCCGGTGTGATCGGGCCAGTCGGCAACCTGCTGGTAGTGAGACCAGAGGCCGTCGAGGTTCAACCTCCACCGGTAGCCTCCATCCTCCCGGGGGACGTAGTTCTTGAGGAGAAAGGCGCGAACCGCCCGCAGATCGATAAGGCGCGCCATGATCTCCTCCGCCTCCCGACGGCTGCCCGCCCCTTCCCGGCGGACCAGATCCATCGCCTCGAACTCCTCCTGATGCCGGGGCGGGTACGCCCTCGGGGCGATATCCACCACCAGGAGCGCCTCCACGAGCTCCGGCTCCTGGAGGGCGAGACTCATAGCGACCTTGCCGCCCATCGAGTGGCCGAGGAGGACAACCGGCGGCAGGGAGAGCGCCTTGAGGAACTCGGCGACATCCCGGGCGACCTCCCGGTAGTCGAAACGATCGGTGTGAGGCGAGGCGCCATGGTTCGGCAGGTCGGGAGCGATCACGAGGCGGTCGATTGCAAGCTCCCGGGCGATGGACTTCCAGTTATCCCCCGAGCCGAACAAGCCGTGGAGGATAACCAGAGGTGTCGACCCGGATTGCCTCTCTCCCTCTTTTAAGAAGTGCAGCATCATCCCGCCAGTTCCGGAATCTTACCTACGCCCTCGAGGACGTTATGAGGACGATAGGCAAACCGTTCCATATCCGCCTCGTGGGTAACACCACTGAGCACAAGAATAGTCTCGATCTCCGACTCGAGACCTGCAACAATGTCGGTGTCCATCCGATCGCCCACGATAAAGGTCTCCTCCCGGCGACAGCCGATTCGTCTGAGAGCCTGGCGCATCATCAGGGGATTCGGCTTTCCGACAAAGTAGGGGTGTACCCCGGTGGCGAGCTCGATCGGCTTGATCAGGGCGCCGCAGGCAGGGACAATCCCCCGCTCCACCGGTCCGGTGAGGTCCGGGTTCGTTCCGATCAGCTTTGCTCCCCGGATGACGAGGTTTATCGCCTTCTCTATCTTTTCGAAACTGTAGCTGCGGCTCTCTCCCACCACCACGTAGTCCGGGCTTATGTCGTCCATGACAAAGCCGACATCGTAGAGGGCGTTGGTCAGTCCCGCCTCTCCGATCACGTAGGCGCTGCCGCCGGGGTTCTGGCTCGCGAGAAACCCGGCGGTGGCGAGAGCGCTGGTGTAGAAGTGCTCGAGGTCCACCGAGACACCGAGGAGTTCGAGCTTCTGTTTGAGTTCCTTCCGGGAGCGCTCACTGGAGTTGGTGAGAAAGAGAAACTGCTTCTTCTCCCCCTTGAGCCAGTTGATGAACTCCTTTGCCCCCGGCAGAAGACGGCTTCCGTGGTAGAGAACGCCGTCCATATCCGAGATAAAACCCCGCTTGGAACGCAGACGGTCGGCGAGCTTCTCGAGGGCGTCATCCACCGCTGCTAACCCTCCAGCTGTTGAGAAAGACAACCTCCCCCATCGGTTTTCGGCTCCGGTCGCCGCCCTCGGACTCCCGATGTTTCTCCGAGAGGTGCTCCCCGCTTCCGGGATAGCCGACGATGATGAGGGTAAGCAGGACAAAGGACTCATCAATGTCGAAGGCTTCTCGCATCTCCGGAGCTTTGAATCCCGCTATCGGATGGGCGATGAGTCCCTCGGCGGTCGCCTGGAGGAGCAGGTTCTCCACCGCGAGGCCGCAGCCGAAAAACGCGTACTCCCGTCCTCCGTCGAGCCGGCAGTCGAGATCGTTGCGGGTGACCACGCCGATAATCAGGGGAGCCCGCTCTGCCCAGTAGTTGCCCCCGACGAGAAACTCCTTTGCCCTCGAGAGAGCCTCGGGGTCGTCGAGGACGAGAAAGCGCCACGGCTGGTTGTTGAAGCAGGAGGGGGCGAAGGTCGCGGCCTCGAGGATTCGGTCTCTTACCTCCGGCGGAACCGGACGGCTGTCGAGGGCGCGTCGGGCACGACGCTCTCGGATCGGAGCGATGATTTCTTGCATGACGCTACTATACCAAAAACGCGCCGCCTCGCAAGGCGGCGCGGCGATAGAATAAGGCGGGTAAAGGAGAGGGGGCAGCCTCCCGTGGAGAGGCTGCCCCGCTCACCGAAATCCCAAGATATTGCTACCTCAGCTATTTTTTTCCTTTTCGTTTTGCCCGGGGAACACCCTTTGCGCCCCCGGGGCTCTTTTTCTGGGTGATCTCTCGCTTGACCGCGTCGAGGTCAACCGGAGCGGCCGCCTCACTCGGGCTCTTCTCCGCACCCACCGGCTCCTTTTTCTCCGAGGACGAGCCGCTGCTGTGGTACTTTTCGCCCTCCCTCCGCCGGGAGCGCTCCCGAGCCTTGCGCTGCCAGAGCAGCAGCGTGGGGGAGGCGATAAAAATGGAGGAGTAGGTGCCAACGACAACGCCGACCATGAGGGCGAGGGCAAAGTCCTGAATCGTGCCGGTTGCGAATATGAAGATCGCGAGGACCGCGAGAAAGGTGGTCACCGAGGTAATCACCGTTCGCCCGAGGCTCTGGGTGATACTTACGTTAACCCGCTGCTCGTAGCTCGCCTCCCGCATGAGGATTTCGTTCTCCCTGATCCGGTCAAAAATAACGATGGTGTCGTTGAGGGAGTAACCGATGATCGTCAGGACAGCGGCTATTGTAGCGGTGGAAACCTCCATCTGGATCGACCCGATAAAAAAGACCACAAGAGCGGTGTCGTGAACCAGTGCGGTGATCGCCGAGACGGCGTAGCCGAGGCGGAATCGGAACCAGATATAGACCAGAATCAGGAGCAGGGCGAGGGCGGTAAGGAGGATCGCCTGCCGTGCAAGCTCCTGGGAAAACCGGCTTTCTACAAAGGCGGTCTCGAGGGTCTCTACAGAGGCCGCTCCATACTCAGCTTCGAGGATCTCTTCGATCTGCTGGGAGACGGTGTTGGAAACATCCTCCCCCGACTCCTCCTGACTGACCCGGACACTGAAGGTGCTCTGTTCAACCTGACCTACTCTGGTAACCTGCACCCCCGGAAGCTCCTCCTCGAGGAGTCCCCGGAGCCCTTCGGCGCTTACATCTTCTGTGGCGTCGATGGCGACAGTCTGTGTGAGACCCGCCTCAAAGTCGATACCGAGGTTAAAACCGCCGCGGACGATGGTACCTGCCAAACCGGCGACGATGAGCGCCACCGAGAGAACGACCATAGCGGTTGTGATTTTCGTAAACTGGATGGTCTGCCTCATCTGATCCTCCATCCGATGCTGAGCTTGGAGCGTTTGAGCACCTCAGTGCTGAAATCGAAAACGAGGCGGGAGACGAACAGCGCAGTAAACATCGACGAGACGATACCAACCGCAAGGGTTACCGCAAATCCCTGAACCGGGCCGGTGCCGAGCTGGGAGAGAAAGATCGCCGCGATAAAGGTTGTGATGTTCGCGTCCATAATCGTCCAGAACGCCTTCTGGAATCCTGCGGCAATTGCGGCCCGGGGGCTCTTGCCGAGGCGGTACTCCTCTTTTATCCGCTCGAAGATGATAACGTTTGCGTCCACAGCCATACCCACGGTGAGGATGATTCCCGCAATGCTTGTGAGAGTGAGGGTGAGGTTGAAGGCTGAGAGAATCGAGACGATAAAAAAGAGATTGAGCAGGAGGGCGAGGTCGGCAACTATACCCGCGCCCTTGTAGTAGAGCGCCATAAAGATAATGACCAGCACGAATCCGAGACCGATCGCCCGGAGGCCCGCCTCGATCGCCTGCTGTCCGAGGGAGGCTCCGATTCGCTCCTGGTTGAGGACAATCAGGTCGACCGGGAGGGCGGCGGTCCGCAGGACCAGGGCGATATTCTGCGCCTCCTCCTGGCTGAAACCGCTGATCCTCACCTGTCCGGTGGGGATCTCCTCCTGGATTCGCGCGTAGGCGCGGACCGTATCGTCCATCACGATCGCCAGGGAGGAGCCAACGTTGTCCCGGGTAAGCCGGGAAAAGATGTCCGAGCCCTCGCCGTCGAGGACAAAGTTGACCACAGGCTGGTTGGTAAGGGGGTCCCGTCCGGTTTCGGCGTCCTGGATGTGGGAGCCGTCGAGGCCGTAGGTCTCGATGTCCGAGTAGATAACAATGTAGCGCACCAGCTGGTCGATCCCGTACTGGTCCCGGGTAAGGTAGGGAACAACCTCACTCCCCGCGGGTATCCACTCCGGAGTGCCGTCGATCTCAGGGGTCCAGCCCGGCTCCTCCTGCTGAAGCTCGATGAGCCGCTGCGTCGGCTCCTCGTGGACAATGTGAAAGTTGAGGCTGCCGCGCCCCCGGAGAAAGGAGTTGACCCGCTCAGGGTCCGCGTCACCGGGGATCTCGATGAGAATCTGGTTGTTCTCCTGTCGCCGGATGACCGGCTCGGTTACGCCGAAGCGGTCGATACGGTTGTTGAGGATCTCCATCGCCCGGTCGACGGCGTCGTCGAGCTCAGCCTCGGAGGGCTCCTCCCCGAGCCGCTCCTCGAGGCTCTCCGCATCCGCCTCGAGGGTCACGCTCATACCGCCGGAGAGATCGAGGCCGAGCTGAATGATCTGCTCACGCCGATCCTTCAGGGCAAAGATCTCCTCGGCGTAGTGCTCCTCGAGGAACTCGAAAGCTTCGTTCTCGCTGCGAAAGCTCGAGAGCACCTCCTCGGTGCCCCAGGTCTCGGGAATATCCCGACCCTCGAGACTGAAGTTCTCCTCCGCCTCGGGTATCAGGAAGCTGTACTCCTCGGGGAGCGGATTGTCCGCCTGGGCCGCCACCCGGAGATCTCCAAGCGCCTCCCGCGCCTGACGAACGGCGTAATCCCGGATCTGTACCCGGGAGGAGGTTGCAAGCTGCTTCATATCCTCGGGTACGGTGAAGTACCACTGGAAGGTAGGGAGGAAGGTGAGTACACCAAATCCTGCAAGGAGGAGAATGAGCAGTAGTCGTAGTCGTTTACTCATGAGATAGCTCCGGCGTCTCGGGTTTCTGGGTTAGGCGTTTTCTTCGTCCTCGGACTCTTCGGAGGGTTCTTCCTCCACCTGCGCCTGCTTTGTCTTCTTGCCGGAGCCACCCTTTTTCTCCAGCACGTTGGCCACCGCGCTCCGACTGAACTCGAGCTTGGTGTTGTCGTCGACCTTGAGAACTACCGATTCATCCTTCAGGGCGTGGATCGTGCCGCGAATGCCGCCGATCGTCGCTACCCGGTCCCCCTTTTGCAGGGCCGAGAGCATCTCCTTGGTCTCTTTCTGCTTCTTGTTCTGAGGTCTGATAATGAGAAAGTAGAAGATGAGGAAGACCAGTCCGAAGGTCACAAAGGTCGGCAGAACCGACTGCGGGCTCCCACCGGCCGCGCCCTCCGGCGCGCCCATGAGGGGCAAGAGATTACCTATAATGCGTTCCATGTTATCGTCCTTGGGTCACAGAGATTTCGGCAGGCTATCATAGAGCCTTAGCGCCAGTCAAGATAAGGAGTTACTCAGATTGCCTCGACCTTGCTGACGTTTTCGGGTACTTCAAAGATACCGAACAGCCGTTTCAGGGCGAGGGTCGTCTCGATCTGCTGTCCGGTTCGCTCGACGTAGGCGAGGCGAAACCGCTCGAGTTCATCCTGATCACCTGTGTGGAGAGCCGAGCAGAAGGCGGCTCGGTAGAGCCCCCGTTCGAGGAGCTCATCCGTCGACAGCTTGCCGTACTGCCCCTTTGCCTTCGCATCGACCACGGCCCGGGTTCCGCTGAACCCGATGGTAAAAATGAAGTCTTCCCGTTTCATAACGTGCGAGGGGGAGTATAACAGCTCGAAGGGTAACAGTTCCATAGAAAAAGGCCGCCCCTTCGAGGGACGGCCCTAATTCCACACGCGTTATTGAGTTGGCCGCACTTCTTACATCATGCCGCCCATACCGCCCATGCCACCCATACCGCCCATTCCGGCGGCACCGGCTGCGCCACCGTCATCCTTCTCAGGAAGATCGGTGACCGCGGCCTCGGTGGTAAGCAGCAGTCCGGCAATCGATGCGGCGTTCTGCAGAGCGGAGCGGGTAACCTTTGCGGGGTCGATAATACCCTTCTTTACCAGGTCGACCCATTCCATGGTGGCGGCGTCAAAGCCGATACCTTTTTTCTCATGCTTCGCCTGGTTGGCGACGATCGACCCGTCGAGACCTGCGTTGTGAGCGATCTGCCGGATCGGCTCCTCGAGGGCGCGTTTTACGATGTTAAAGCCGACCTTCGCGTCCTCCGCCATGGAGGAGAGGTCGATCTTATCGAGGGCCGCAACCGTCTGAACCAGGGCGAGACCACCACCGGGGATGATCCCCTCCTCGATCGCTGCCCGGGTAGCGGAGAGCGCGTCCTCGACCCGGTGCTTCTTCTCCTTGAGCTCCGTCTCGGTAGCCGCGCCGACGTTGATAACCGCCACACCGCCGGAGAGCTTGGCAAGTCGCTCCTGAAGCTTCTCCCGGTCGTAGTCGGAGGTGGTATCCTCGATCTGCGCCTTGATCTGGGCGGCACGATCCTTGATATCCCCAGCCTTGCCGCCGCCGTTGATGACGGTGGTGTCTTCCTTGCTGACCTTGACGGTCTGGGCGGAGCCGAGCTGACTGATGTCGGTGGTCTCGAGCTTGAGTCCGAGCTCCTCGGAGATCACCTGACCGCCGGTGAGGATCGCGATGTCCTCGAGCATCGCCTTTCGGCGATCACCAAAGCCCGGCGCCTTGACGGCAACCGCGTTGAGGGTGCCTCGAATCGAGTTGACCACGAGGGTTGCAAGCGCCTCGCCCTCGATGTCCTCGGCGATGATGAGGATCGGGCGGCTCGCCTGGGCAACCTTCTCGAGGATCGGGAGGAGGTCCTTCATGCTCGAGATCTTCTTGTCATGGATCAGGATGTACGGGTTATCAAGCTGGGCGGTCATCGTGTCGCGATTGGTCGCGAAGTAGGGAGAGAGGTAGCCGCGGTCGAACTGCATCCCCTCGACGAACTCCGTGGTAGTCTCGATCGTCTTCGACTCTTCCACGGTGATGACGCCGTCCTTTCCAACCTTCTCCATCGCACCGGCGATCTCGTCGCCGATCTCATTGTCGTTGTTGGCGGAGATAGCGGCGACCTGGGCGATCTCACCCTTGTCCTTGATCACCTTGGACATCTTGCCGATTTCCTCGACCGCGTGGGTAACCGCCTGATCGATCCCCCGCTTGATGCCCATCGGGTTGATACCGGCGGCGACGCTCTTGAGCCCCTCCTTGATAATGGAGTAGGCGAGAACCGTGGCGGTGGTGGTGCCGTCTCCGGCAACGCCGTTGGTCTTGGTCGCTACTTCCTTGAGGAGTTGGGCACCCATGTTCTCGTAGGGATCTTCGAGCTCGATCTCCTTGGCGACCGAAACACCATCCTTAGTGACAGTCGGCGCACCGAACTTCTTGTCCAGGAGCACGTTGCGACCCTTGGGACCAAGGGTCACCTTAACTGCGTTGGAGAGCTTTTCCACTCCCTTGAGAAGCGAACGGCGCGCTTCCTCATCAAACATCAATTGTTTAGCCATAGCACTTCCTCTTGATAGATCTGGTATTTGAGTTTAAGCGCGTGTATCTGGAACTTTGCCTTCTAGCTGGGGGAAAGATACAAATGATAAGCGCTTTCAGCAACCGGTTTTTCCGCCGAAATGGATAATAGGTATGGCCGCGAACGCTGATCTCACCATTCTGGTCACACTTCCGCCCCTGAACCCGCGATCTCACTGGGAGCTGATCGCCTCGATGCGTCGGGCGACGGCTCAGCTTCCCGGCCGCAGCGAGCCGCTCTTTGTCGCCCCGGCGGACCCGAATCTCTCGGTCGACCCCGAGCGGCTGCCCGACGACGCCTACAGGCTCTGGAAGAGCATTCCCCTTAAGAGTCTGGCCGCCGCAGGTTACACAGGCGCACCGGAGCTCGCCCTCACCGCCGAGGAGCTGAGCCGGGAGGTCACCTGGACCGGAGGACCGCCTAAGGGGTGCGGGACCACGATCTACGGCTACGACCGCCTCGGCGCCCCCTTTCTACCGGACCTGAAGCGACTCCCGCGATCCCTGCCGATGATCCTCGGCGTGGTCACAGAGAGGCTCGGCGAGCGGCTGCTCCTCGGGGAGGGTGAGAAGCTCTACTCCCTGCCCCTCCTGCGGCTGCGACGGGAGCCGCCCCCGGGAGAAAAGAGGGAGCTGCGGCGGCTCATCCGCCGTGGTCATAAGGAGGGAACCGGGGTAGTTGTGCTGCTCGAGACCGAGGAGGAGGCGGACGCCCTCAACACTCTCAACCGCTTCTGCGCGCTGGTCGGCGGCAGCAGGCTGCTGTCCCGCTCCGTCTCGGTTGTCCCCCTCGAGCGAAAAAGAGCCCGGGAGGAGGGGGAAAGCGCCCTGGTCTGCGCCGCCCGGGAGCAGCCGATCGGGGGCTCCCCCTTTTCAGTCGGGATGCATCGCGCGCTTCGGGGCGCAGCACAGGCGCGTCAGCTATCCGGGCCGACCAACGAGCGTCACCGGTTGGTCCTCGAAGAGCTGAGGCTCCCGCGCCTCGGGGGGGCCGCCCTCCGGGGCGCCCCCGGGGCCGCCGCCCGGGCCGCCGCCCCCGGGCCCACTGCCCGGGCTCCCTCGCCCGGGGCCACTGCCCGGGCTCCCAGGGAGGAGCGAAACGCCGCCTACGGCACAAAGCGCACCTACACCGCCGCGATGCACGGCCTTGCCCAGATCGTCGGAGAGCGTTTTGACCTCAGGACCGACCGGGGACGTCCGGCGGCCCTGGTAAACCACGACTCGACCGCGGGCGTCGGGGAGCCGGGGGTGAGCACCCTCCGGGAGCGGGGGAGCCTCACCCTTTTGCCCCCGGAGCTCTGCTCGATCGACACGATCTCCGCCTTCTCCTTCGAGGGCGAGCTCAGCCGAGGATTGCGGGAGGAGTCGATAGTCCGCGGCGCCCTCAGCGGCCGGGTGCGCCTCGACAGCTACTTTCTCTCGGAGTACGAGGAGCTCTTCCTCGCCCTGGAGCTCCGTCTTGCAGGCGCCCTCACCCGCCCCGCTCTCCTCACCCCCGTGGAGTTCGCCCTGGGCAAACCGGGGGCTCGGGAGGATTCCGTGGTGACGGTCCGCAGATCAGTGGGGATCGGTGAGCCGGTTGAAGAGGAGCTGAGGTTTTCGCAAAAGGGGGTTGTGCCCCTCTTTGCCTCGGAGGCGTCCGTCTGCCTCCCGGCGCTCCCGCCGGTGAGAGTCGGCGTCGCGGAGCTCTGGAAGGAGGCGATAGCTCCGATGGCCCTGGCGAGAGTCCCCGGCGAGAAGGGGCGGGAGGCGCGACTGGTGTTGGATCCCTTTGGGGCGATCGAGCTTCCCGCAGATACGGAGGTGGAGGTGGGAATACGCCGGACGATGAGAATCACTCTGGGCGCGCCTTTCGGAACGCTTTCCCGGGGACTGGAGAGCGAACTGCTCCTCTGGGAGGACCCGCTGTAAGAAGAGCTTTTAGTGAGCCGCTTTGGCGGACTCGTCGCCGTAGGAGCTGCGCTCCCGACTCGTGCGCAGCGAGGCGGCCTCCGCCTCGGAGAGGGGCACGGAGAAGGTGAACCTCGAACCGGACCCCTCCTCGCTCACCACCTCGATCCTGCCCCGGTTCTTCTCCACGTACTCCCCGACCAGCAGCAACCCGAGACCCGATCCGCTCTCCCCCCGGGAACCCTCCCGTCGGCTGGTGGTTCCGACGTCAAACAGGCGACTTACGGTCTGCTCATCCATCCCTATGCCGGTGTCGCTGACCGAGATAAACGCCTCATCCCGCTCCCGGCTGCTGGAAACGGTGATCCTCCCGCCGTCGGGGGTAAACTTTACCGCGTTGTTCAGCAGGTTGCGGACGGTGGTCTCAAACATGTAACGGTCGGCTTCGATCTCGAGCTCCTGCAGGTCGAGGTGAAGCTCTATCGACTTGTCCGCCAGACTTCCGGCGTAGATCTCGGCGGTTTCGCGAACCGCGAGGGCGAGGCTGAACTGGGATGGCTCGGGGCGTATCGTGTTGTTCTGGAGCCGGGACCACTCGAGAAGCTTCTCGAGGAGATCGTAGGTCTGTTTGGCGCTGCCGTGGAGGGTGTGGGCCATCTCCTTGACCTGGTCGGTACTCATCGCCTCGGCGGAAGTGGCCAAAAGCTCGGTGGCGTTGAGAAGCCCGCCGAAGGGGCCCCGCAGATCGTGAGCGAGAATGGAGAAGAAGCGATCCTTCGACGCGTTCGCCCGGGTGAGCTCTTCAGCCTGTTTCTTGATTGTCAGGTGAGCACCAATCCTCGCAAGGACCTCCTCACGCTGAAAAGGCTTGGTAATGTAATCCACCCCTCCCGCGTCAAAACCGGCGAGCTTGTCCTCCACCTGGGTCAAGGCGGTGACAAAGATCACCGGGATCGGGGCGGTCTTTTCCCGCTCCTGGAGCTTGCGGCAGACCGAGAACCCATCCTCCCCGGGAAGCATCACATCCATCAGGATGAGGTCCGGTTGCTCCCGCTCGGCCATTTCCAGTCCCGCTTCGCCGTCCTGGCCGGCGAGGACCCGGTAGCCCGCCCGACTCAAAAACTGGTAGAGAACACCGAGATTTGCCGGATTGTCGTCGACAACAAGGATCGACGCCCCTTGAATCAGATCACCATCCATTGATTCGTTTTTTCAACAACTCCTTGAGCCGGTCGAGTTCAAAGGCGTCGGCCAGGGCGAGGGCCTCCCGGTAAAACCCGGCACCTCCAGGGTCTTCGCGCTCCAGCTCGACGATAAGCGCCCGCAGATGGGTCACATCCCCGGACTCGGCCACTTGTACCAGCGCTCTCAGGTACTCCGGCCTCGGCCCGTCCCCTTCGCCTCTACCGTCGTCTCCGGCTTCCCCGGAAACCAGGGCTACAGGCACCTCCACGCAGAAGCGGGTCCCCTTTCCGGGTGTGCTGTGAGCCGCGATTTCTCCTTTCATTAGTGTAACAAGATGCTGGACAATGGCAAGCCCCAATCCGGCGCCGCTGCGTTTCTTGGTGAGATGGTCCTCCTGCTGATGGAAGGGAGCGAAAATCTCAACGAGATGGTGCTCCGGTATGCCGATCCCCGTATCCTCTACCAGAATCTGCAGCCGCTCGGTATCAGCCATCCTGGCGGTGAGGGTGATACCGCCCTCCTCGGTAAACTTGATGGCGTTATCGAGGAGGTTGCTCACAATCCGCCGCAGATGCTTCTGATCCGCCCGGACAAAGTGGGGGATCTCCGGGTCGAGGGTCATCTTCATCTCCAGTCCCGACGCCCTCGCCTCGAGCTCAAAGGGGCGTACCACATGCTCGAGGAGGGAGCGCAGATCGAAGATATCCCAGCGCTCCGCGATCGCCTGATTTCTCAGCTGCGAGACCTCGAGAATATCGTCGATCATCTCGAGCAGCTGCTCGGCGCTCGATCGGATCGTGGTAACCGGTTCCCGGTACTCCTCTTTGAGCTCCTCCTCGCTCTGGAGGAACTGAGCGTAGCCGAGGACCGCGTTGAGGGGGGTTCGCAGCTCATGGCTGACGTTGGCGAGAAAGGCGCTCTTCGCCCTGCTCGCGGTCTTCGCCGCTTCGCTCGCCTCCTCGAGACGGGCGTTTGTCCGGCGCAGCTCGCTGAAGGCAGCCCCGAGCTCCTGCAGGTTCGACCTGAATCGCCGGATCAGGGCGTGGATCTCCTTTATGCGACTTGTCGGCCACGGCACCTCCTCGCTCCGGTCGATCCTCGGGGAGAGGGAGTCTGTGAGGGCGTGGAGTTTTCCGAGGGAACTCACCAGGGAGGCGCTCACCAGCGCCGCGAGACCCATCGCAGGAAGGAGGACGAGTACGACAACAATGAGGGAGCGCAGAGCCTCGCTCCTGAGTTCGGCCCGGAAGGGGGCGAGGGAGGTGTCCGCGACGATACGCCAGGACGGCTTGTAGTCGAAGGCGAGACTCTGCTCGTAGGGACTTAGCCGCTGTTGGTTGGTTTCCGAACCCCCCGGCGTCACGATCGAGACCCGGGAGGTGAGGCGATTCTGGTTGAAAGGGATCAACGGCTCGTCGAGAACCATCAGCGCGTCGATACCCGGACTGCTCGCACCGATGACCCGGTTGTCTTCGTCTACGATCGCCGTGGTAATCCACCAGCCTGTGGAGAGGTCCGCCAACAGGTGCCCCAACAGGTCGCCGTCCACAACCATGCCGACTCCGCCGACCACTTCACCCTCTTCCACCACCGGCACAACGATGAGAATACCGAGGCGCGCCATCGCCTCAGCCGGCTCATCGGGATCGAGACGCACCAGTGTCATCGGTATCCGCTCGCTCCCGGCCTCACGGATCGGATAGGATTGGAGGCCCTCGGCACTGCTGCGGTCGCCGTAGGCGAGCAGAAGCTCCCCGTTACTGTCCCAGGTCCCGGCAAATCGTATCCAGCGATCCGCCTGAAACAGGAGCCGTAACTCCTGTCCAAGACTCTCTCCGTCGAGGGTCTCCTCAAAGGTCGCCGCCCGGGCGAGGGTGCGGGCGACGTGCTCGTAGTCACTCAGGCGCAGCCCCACCGACTGATTCGCCGCCCTCAGGACGAGGGCGGTCCGTTCCTGAATGCGACGGTCGAGCATCTCAACCTCCCGGTTGAGGGTCGCAACGAGGGTAAAGAGAGAAGGAACGATAACAAAGGCGATCATCGCGACAAAGATCACCGATCGGTAGGAGAAACGCTGCTTCCTGCCGGCCCTGCTCCAGGGGCCATCGGAAATGATCGTGTGGAGGATGGTTGCGCCGACGCCGTTGGCAATACCGTTAATGAGCCGGTTGAGGGCGAACAGCAGCGGCTGCTCGTAGTCCTGGTAGACGGGAAAAAGGAGGGCGAAAATCGGCACTGCCGCGGCGACCCAGAAGAGGGCAACCAACGGCACCAGGTAATCAGACTTCCTGCGTATCGGAATAAGAGTGAGAAAGAGAATCTCCCCGGCGGCGATAAGGGGAACCCAGGGAGCGCTGTTTACCATGGCCACCGGTAAGGCCCCGATCACCGCCGAGGAGATCGCCGTAATCGGGCCGAACCGGAGATAGAGCATGAGGGAAAAAATCGAGCCGAAGAAGTAGTCGAACCCTTCGAACAGGCGAAGGGCGAACACATTGCCGACAACGGCAAGAGAGAGGCCGAGGAAGAATAAAATCGGCTGCCGGGAGATGCGACGCAACTCCCGACGGGGCGTAAAGATACGAAGCGCCATCGGTTCGAGGCGAAAAATACTAACCCGGCGAGACTGAAATCAATCGCCCCGTGTCTACCGTTTCGAGGTGAGCCTTTCGGCGGAGGGTGAGGTTTCCCGCCCCGTCGAGGCCGGCGAGGACTCCACGGCGCACCGACTCTCCCCCCTCGGCCTCCCGGAGTCGCAGCTCCACGACCCTCCCTCGCCAGGCAAGCCGGCGATTGATCGCCTCGACATCGATCTCCCCGGCGAGGAGGCGCAGGTGCAGTCGCTTCAAAATCGCCTCGAGCAGCTCCCGGCGACGGTAGCGACGGCCGGTCTCCAGACGCAGGGAGGTAGCCGCCGTTCCCAGCCCTCGGGCAACGGTTGTCCCGTTGAGGTTGACCCCGATTCCGAGGCGGATAAACCGTTCTCCCCGTTCGGCGAGTATGCCGGAGAGCTTCCTGCCCCTGAGGAGAAGGTCGTTCGGCCATTTGATCGCGACCGCGACCCCGGCGATCAACTCTATCGCCTCGGCGAGGGCGAGGGCCGAGGAGAGGGAGATGCGCAGAGCGTCCCGGCCGAGGTCGCCATGGTTCCGGTCGGCGAGGAGGAGGGTAAAAAGCAGACTCTCCCCCGCCTCGTCGACCCAGGTGCGCCCGGGGGCACGGCCGACTCCCGCGCGCTGATGGTCTGCGACGATGACCACCCCATCCATCGCCTCCCCCTTCTCGGCGATAAGGCGTCGCGCCTCGGCCATGGTGCTGTCCACCTCGGGGAGATGGATTACCCGAGCGCCGTTAAAGGGGTTGGTGAGCTCACTGAGATCGCTCAAACCTCCCGCGCCCCGAGGGGTTCACAGAGGATCCGACCGCTCAGCTTGTCCAGGCGGAACCGGTGGGCGACGATCGGCTCGGTGACCAGGAGCTCCGCCCGACAGATGCGGATAACCGTCCCGGGATAGGCGGTTCCGCGACAGAGGAGCTCCGCTTCCTCATTACGGTCCACCTGCTCGAGGAGATTTTCCATCCGACGGGTGTACTCGAGCCGCAGCTCCGTGAGATGGACCATCCTCCTCTCGAGGGCGGCACTCTCCCGCTCCTCTCGCAGACGCTCGAGGCGGGTGAGCTCCTGATGAACCTTTTCGAAGGCGTCCCGGGCACTCTGAAGCCGCCGGTGGCCGATAAAGTTGATCCCCAGGACAACCTCCGTGGGAACTCCAGCGTCGTTTCCCAGCTCCTGGGCACTCACCCCGTGGGCCGCGACAACCTGACCGCCGAGGATCTTTCCTTCCTCTCCAAAGACCACCCGGTCGAGGGCAAAAAGCCGGGCATGGTAGGCGTACTCTTTTATAAAAATAGACGCCTTGCTCTCAATCTGGCAGTGTTCCACGAACAGCGCGCTCACCTGACCACCCGCCCGGAGGATCCGCTCCTTCCGGCCGATAATCCCGCCGGGTGTAACAAAGGTCTTCTTGCAGTAGACCTGGGAGACATCGACGGTTCCCGCGGCGTTTACCGACCCGCCCGCCCAGACGTGGAAGCCGTCCTTGATATCCCCCTTGAGGGTAACGTCTCCGGGAAACTCGATATTTCCGGTGGCGTAGTCAACGGACCCGGCGATCTCGAGCTTCTCATCTACCCAGACGCTCCCGCCGCTCAACTGGAGACGCCCGCTCCTGGTTGCAAGGAGCGTGCCGTCGGTGAGGCGAGTGTTCTTTCCCGGGGAGATCTGGCTCACCTCTCGCTTTGTCGGGGCGACGGGCGAACCGAAAACGTCGCTGCCGGGCTGCCCTTTTCGCTTTTCCACAACCCGCGCGAGCAGATCGTTGCGATGGACGATGACGATCGGTACCCGGGTGCCCACCTGTCGGAGGTCCGCGGCTCCCCGCTCGTCAATCGGCGGGGGAGGGGGCGCTTCGAGTCGGCGGGTAAGCTCCCGGCGGAGGCGCAGATGGGCGGGGATCTCGTCGATCGGGGGTTCTCCCTCGGCGATGAGGACGCCGTGGATCACCTTGCCCTCGGTGTTCACCTCCAGGACCCGTTCCCGAATCTCCTCCCACTTGATGCCGGAGATAATGCCGTGGCTCTCGAGCATCGCCTCGATGTAGTCGAGGGTGACCGGTTTGCCCTCACCCCGGGGCGGGATAAAGGTGGCCAGCACGCTCATCCGGTCCTCGGCAACTGAGATTTCGGCGTATCCGTCGGTGCTCTGGGTGGACGCGCTCATAAAAGCCTGCCGCTCAGCAGGATACTACGCCCTGCCCCAGGGTGTCCAAGCATCGGGTGGTATCAAGAAGCGTGTTGATAAATCCTTGTAACTCGTTATGGAGCAAGGACCTCGGGGCGATAAGAGGTCTTTCCCGCGGCAAGTTGCCGTCTCGGCGGGAGTTAGACCAAAAAAAACAACACGCTTCTTGATACTACTTGTCTTGATTAACTATATGCGGCCCCTTAGTATATATATACCAAACCACCATTGATACGAGGACATACGTGAAAGAGCGGTCGTCTCGCCTGAAAGCTATAAAGAGAATTATACGCACCCACAAGATCAACAGCCAGGAGACGCTTCTTGGATTCCTCCGGGAGGAGGGATTTCATCTGACCCAAGCCACGCTCTCGAGAGATCTCAAGCTACTGAAAGTTGGTAAACAGTCCGAAGGAACCAACGGCTACTTTTACACCCTCCCGAGCGAGGAGGAGCGGCGGGAGGCTGAGCGAAACTACGTTCTCGACTTTCAACGGGGCTACGTCTCCCTCGAGTGTTCGGGAAATGTCGCTGTAGTCAGAACCCTCAACGGCCACGCCGACAGTGTCGCCATAGCCCTGGACAACATGGGTATCGGTGAGATTCTCGGGACCGTCGCCGGGAATGACACGGTTATTGTTGTGGTCCGCCAAGGTGTGAGTCGCAAGGAGTTCGTGGAGACCCTCCGCGAGCGGGTACCTGACTTCGAAGAGTAATTTCGGTAGATTGCCCAGATGAAAGTCGCGGTCCTCGGAGCGACGGGTTACACCGGCGCGCTCCTCGTAAGAATATTAGCCCACCACCCGGAGGTCTCCGAGATCCTCGCCGTCTCCTCCTCCCGCCCCGGTGAGTCTGTCCGGAGCCAGGGCACCCTTCTCTCCCGCCAGGCGACGGCAAAGCTCGCGTCCACCGACGGCCGCTTCATCCCGGTGGAAGCGGCCCTCGCCCGGGAGCCGGAGGCGGTCTTTTCCGCCCTTCCACACCTGACCTCCGCGGCGGTCTGCGCCCCCTTTCTCGGAACCTCCGTCGTGATCGACCTCTCCGCGGACTTTCGCCACCGGGACCGGGCGTACTTCGAGCGCGCCTACAGCGCCCCGCCGCCCCGGGAGGAGCTGCTCTCCGAGGCGGTCTACGGTCTCACGGAGTTCGCGAGAGACTCCCTTCGGAGTGCGGGACTCATCGCGACTCCCGGCTGTTACCCGACCTCTTCGCTTTTGCCCCTCCTCCCCCTCGCCGCCGCCGGCATCCTCGAGGGGATGGTTGTCATAAACTCCATGAGCGGCATCTCCGGGGCGGGACGGAAGGCGAAGGAGAACCTTCTCCTCGCCGAGCGCAGCGAGAACGTGAACGCCTACTCCCCCGGCAGGAGCCACCGACATCTCTACGAGATCGAAGAGCAGCTGCGCGCCGCCGGGGGCTGGCCGGGCAAAGGGGAGCCGCCCCTGCTTTTCACCCCGCATCTGGTGCCGATAAAGCAGGGTATGGCTTCGACGATCATGGTAGCCACGGAGGAGGTGGAGCGGGGGGTCGAGCTCCTCGAGAGCCGCTACGCCGCCGAGCCCTTTGTCGAGGTGATCGGCGAGCGGGTCCCGGAGACCATCGAGGTTCGGGGGACCAATCGCGCTCTCATCGGCTACCGCCGGGAGCGCGGCTCGCTTCTCATCTTTTCGGTACTAGACAACCTCTGGAAGGGCGCCTCGGGCCAGGCGGTGCAGAACTTCAATGTCCGCTTCGGGTTCGACGAAACAGCGGGACTCATACTCGACGCCGAGGTGTGACGTGGGTTCAGTGACGGTCATAAAGATTGGCGGCCGGGCCGCGGCGGAGGCAGAGCGGATTCTCGAGCTATGTCGGGAGATACGGCAGATCGAGGCGGCCGAGGCCGGACGGCATCTGCTGGTCCACGGCGGGGGCAGTGAGCTCTCCTCACTGATGGAGCGCTACGGATACACCCCCCGTTTCGTCGACGGAATCCGGCAGACCTCGACGGAGGAGATGCCCCTTGTGGACATGGCTCTCTCGGGGAGGATGAACAGTGAGGTGGTCCGCCTCTGCGGAAAGGCGGGGCTCAACCCCGTCGGATTGAGCGGACAGGACGGCGGCACCGTTGTCGGCCGGCCGGTGGTGATGGCTGACGGAACGGCGAGCCGTACCGGGTCAGTCGCTGAAAGCCGGGGAGCGCTCCTGGAGACGCTCCTCGCCGCGGGGTACCTGCCGGTGGTCTCCCCGGTCTGTCGGGACGAGGTGTGGGAGGGGCTCAACATCAACGCAGATGAGGTCGCCCTCGCGATTGCCGAGGCCCTCGAGGCGAGGCATCTCATCTTTCTCTCCGACACCGAGGGGATACTGAAGGAGGGCAGGCGCCTGCCCTCCCTGACCCCGGAGGAGGCGGAGGCGGCGATCGGCGACATGACAATCTCCGGGGGGATGATTCCGAAGGTGAGAAGCTCTGTTCGCGCCCTCGCCTCGGGAGTCGGGGCAATCACCATCGGCCGTTACGAGGCGCCCGGGGATCTGAGGGCCCTCGCGGAGGGCAGAAAAGGGACGGTGCTTACGCAATGAGTAGAGATTCGCTGCTTACCGAATCGCCCTTCCCGCGAAACTACGCCTCAAAGCTTCTGAAGATCGTTTCGGGCAGGGGCGTTTACGTCAAGGACGCGGGAGGAAAACGGTATCTCGACTTCGGCTCGGGTATCGCTGTAAACGCCCTGGGCTACGGCCTCGACGGGCTTGCGAGGCGACTGCGCCGACAGGTAAAGAAGCTCATTCACATTTCCAACCTCTTTGCCAATGAGCCCGCCGTAGACCTCGCCCGGAGCCTCCTGACGCTCTCGGTAGCGGGGAGCGAGAAACGGTTTACCGCGGTCCACTTTGGAAACAGCGGGGCCGAGGGCAATGAGGCGGCGATTAAGTACGCCCGCCTCTATGCGATGGCAAAGCGCGGGCCGGGACATCACAAGATCCTCTCCTTCTCGAACGCGTTTCACGGGCGCACGATCGGGGCGCTCTCGGTAACCCCGAACGAGAAGTACCGGAAGAAGTTCGAGCCTCTCATGCCGGGTTGTGAGACCGCTGCGTACAACGACCCCGACTCGGCAAGAGCTGTGATCGACGGGAGCTTCGCGGCGGTTATTGTCGAGCCGGTCCAGGGAGAGGGGGGGCTCACGGTGATGAGCGAGGAGTTCGCTTCGGCCCTCAACGAGGCGTGTGCGCGACACGACGTAATCCTCATCGCCGACGAGATACAGACCGGCCTCGGGCGGACCGGCGAGCTGTTCGGCAGCGGATACGTCGGCCTCGACCCGGACATCATCACCCTCTCCAAGCCTCTCGCCGCCGGGCTCCCCCTCTCGGCGACCCTGATCCCGGAGAAGGTGAACCGCCACGTCGAAACCGGCGACCACGGCACCACCTTCGGAGGGGGACCGGTCACCGCCGAGGCGGGGCGCTACATGCTCGAGCGGATCACTGCTCCCGGCTTTCTCGAAAGGGTGCGCCGGAGCTCCGCCCACCTCGACCTCCGGCTGAGGGAGTTGGCCGCAGAGCTCCCGGCGGTCGCGGGATTACGGGGGGCGGGACTGCTGCGGGGTCTGGAGATCCACGCCCCGGAGGCGCGCCCCGGCGGCCGGCCCGGGGGTGACCAGGCCGCGGGTGACCAGGCCGCGGGTGACCACGCCGGGGGTGACCACGCCGGGGGCGGCCGGCGAACCGAGGCGGGGGGAGCCGCCCGGATGGGGGCGATCATCGCCGCCGCCGAGGAGCGGGGAGTGCTGGTGTTGCGCTCCGGGAGCAACATCCTCAGAATCGCACCACCACTCATTATCAAAGAGCACGAAATCGACCGGGGCGTGGAGATCCTTCGCTCCGTTCTCAGCAAGGAGTAAACCATGGCTGAAAAGAGCATCAAAAAGATCGTCCTCGCCTATTCCGGAGGGCTCGATACCTCGATCATTATTCCCTGGCTCAAGGAGAACTACCCTGGGGCCGAGGTGATCGGGGTTTGTACCAATGTGGGGCAGGACGAGGATTGGGACGGCATGGAGGAGAAGGCGAAGGCCTCCGGGGCGAGCAAGCTGCACATCATCGACGTTCGGGAGGAGTTCGCCCGGGACTTTCTCTTTCCGATGCTCCGCTCCGGAGCGGTCTACGAGGGTAAGTACCTCCTGGGAACCTCTATCGCCCGCCCTCTGCAGGCAAAGCACCAGGTCCAGGTGGCGATACAGGAGGGGGCCGACGCGGTCGCCCACGGATGTACCGGCAAGGGTAACGACCAGGTCCGGTTCGAGCTCACCTACAAAGCTCTCGCCCCCCACCTCGAGGTTATCGCACCGTGGCGTATGTGGGACATCCGCTCCCGGGAGCAGGCGATAGACTACGCCAAGGCAAAGGGCGTTCCCCTCGGAGACATCTCGAAAAAGAACATCTACTCCCGGGACTGGAATATCTGGCATATGAGCCACGAGGGCGGTGAGCTCGAGAACACCTGGAACCGGCCGACGGAGGAGATGTACCTTCTCACCAGGTCGCCTCAGGAGGCGCCGGACGAGGAGACGGAGATCACCGTTGAGTTCGACCGGGGCATTCCGGTGAAGCTCGACGGTAAGGAGCTGACTCCCCTCGAGATGCTCGACAGCCTCAACAAGCTCGGCGCCCTCAACGCGATCGGCCGGACCGACCTGGTGGAGACCCGGCTGGTCGGCATGAAGAGCCGGGGCGTCTACGAGACCCCCGCGGGAACGATCCTCCACCGGGCGCTCCGGGAACTGGAGATGATCACCCTCGACTTTGACACCCTGAGCATGAAAAACCAGCTCGCCCTGCGCTACGCGGACATCGTCTACGCCGGCAAGTGGTTTACCCACTTCCGGGAGACCATGGACGCCTACATGAAGGAGGCGGCAAAGTACGTCACCGGGTCGGTGCGGATCGTCCTGTACAAGGGCAACATAATCATCGCCGGTCGCAAGAGCCCCTACTCCCTCTACCTCGAGGATCTCGCCTCCTTCGGGGAGAGCACCTACGACCATCACGACGCTACAGGGTTTATCAAGCTCTACGGCCTGGCCACGGGAGTCCAGGCGATTGTCCATAACGGCCGGCCCTCGGATGAGGGGCCGGCGAGAGAGATGCGCGCCATGGCGGGTTTCTACGACAAGTAAACAGGCTGCCTAGTAGCTCACCTGGTAGACCTCCTCGGCCTCACCGGTGAGAACAGGGAGCAGAGGAAGGGTGAAGCGAGCCTCCCGGCTGCTTATTTCGTCTCCATTGACGACCGACGTCAGCGGCTCCGGGGCGCGCACGGTCACCGTGACCGTCGCCCCTTCGAGGATCTGCTCGAGCCTGCCGGGGGATGCGTACTCCTCGAGAGCCCAGGTGAGGTACTCACCGTACTCCTCCGAGCTCATCCCCGCCCCCGGGGGCGGCAGGAGGTAGGCTACCGGGGAGTCCTCGCCGATCCCGACGAGGGAGAGGATGAAGGGTATCTCCTCCCGCCCGAGGCTCATCGTAACGGTGCTGCCGGACTCCTGCCTCTCGTAGGAGAGGAGTCTCCCTGCCCGCTCATCCGCCGCGAGCTCCTCGAGGTCCTCGAAGCCGAGGCTCAGCTCGAGGCGGCCCTGGGCAGGAACCGAGGCGCCGGTGAGGGTGATAGCCTCCTCCTCGGCAAACCGTCGGTCGATCGCGGTTAGGTCGAAGATCGGCGCCTCGGCGTCCGCGCCGACACTCCCGGCGAGGTCCCTGAAATAGGCGACAAAGACCGGGTCGAGGTCAACCATGACCTCGGCGCTCCCGCCCCCGTCACCATCGATATCGACGATCGCCCTGCTCCCGCATCCCGGAAGGATCACAATAGTCAGGAGCAGTAGCAGTGCGCCGAAAGAGAAGAATCCGCCTCGTCTATGTTGTCTCACCCTGAAAAACCTCACCTTCCCGTAACTGACGTGCCTCCGCCTCGAGGGAGTCCGCCTCCCGAAGACGTCCTCGTTTTCGTGCCCCCGAGGCGAAGATCTCGAGCTTCCCGGCGAGGGCCGCTACCGCCTCCTGCCTGCGCTCCCGGGGAAGCGCATCCCGGGAGAGCAGCCTGCGCAACGCCTCGATGCGAAACCCTTCGATCTGGCCATACTTCTCGCTGAGCTGATCCCCGTGTCCGGCGTGCTTCTCCGTCAGGGGCACCTCGAGATAACCCACCGCCTCCCGGGCGGTCACCCGGAGCCAGAGCTCGTAGTCCTCAGCAACCTCGAGCTCCTCGTCGAAGCCGCCGAGCTCCTCCAGGAGACGGCGGTCGACCATCGCCGTCGACGGGCCGATAATGCACTTGCCCAGGGCATCTGTAAAGATATCGCCCTCGCGCCGGTGTGTCTGTCCCTTCTGGGAGATCTCTCTCCCCTTTCGCAGCCAACGCTCCCGGGTATGGGTTATTCTGAAACCGCCCTTCCCGTGAAGCGGCACCTGGAGCTCGAGCTTTTCTTCGAGCCATCGGTCGTCGGAGTCGAGAAAAGCGATCAGGGAGCCTCGGGCGATCTCCACTCCCCGGTTTCGTACCGCTCCGGGAAAGCCGAGATGCTCCTCGAGGTAGACCGGTCGCAGGCGGGAGTCAACCTCCCGGAGGGAGTCGAGATACTCCCGGCTGCCGTCCCTCGAGGCGTCATCAACAACGATGAGCTCGAACTCCCTGAAACCCTGGGCGAGAACCGACGCGACGGCGATGCCCAGAAGCTCCTTGCGCTCATAGGTTGGTATAACAACAGAGACCATCGGCTCCATCGGCGCTACTCCTCGAGGTGGGTGAGGATCTGCCCCAGGGCCGGGATGAGGATCTCCGGGTCCTCCCTGAGGATCACGTGGCCCGCCCCTTCGAGGCGGTGGTACTCCATGTTCGGAAACCGGCGCTCCAGATAGCGCCGGTTGCGTCTCCAGGCGACAACGGTGTCCCCGGTTCCCTGGAGAACCAGGAGCGACCGCTGGGACCCGGGATACTCACGATTGCGCCGGTTCCACGCGACCTGAGCGTCGAACCAGGCGAGGGGCATCCGGGATACCCCGAGGGGATCGTCGTAGCCGGTGGACAGGGAGGAGAGAAAGGGGCGGGTCAAGGTGCGGCCGAACCGGCTGAAACCGTAGTACTTGCTCCGGATCAGGGGAGCGAGAAAGACGACCTCCTCGAAGGGGTCGCCGAGCTCGGCGAGATGGATCAGGATCGCCGCGGCCCCGGTGGAGTGGCCCGCGGCGTGCCACGGCTGTGGAAGCCTCGCGCCGGCGGTATCGAGGGCCGATGAGAGAAGCAACCCGTAATCCCGAAACTCGTTTATCTCCCCCCGCTCACCCCGGGAGAGAGCGTGCCCGGGAAGCTCCATCGCCAGCACCTCGTACCCCTCGAGGAGAGCCGCCTCGATGAGAACGGCAAGTTGCAGGGTGTGGGCGAGATAGCCGTGGATGACCACCAGGGAGCCGGCCGAGGCGAGGCGGGGCGAAAAGAGGTGGAGCGCGA
This sequence comes from Spirochaetaceae bacterium, assembly GCA_046541355.1. Classification (GTDB taxonomy): domain Bacteria; phylum Spirochaetota; class Spirochaetia; order DSM-27196; family Alkalispirochaetaceae; genus CAYZHV01. The sequence goes on along the minus strand of JBKHDM010000029.1, from coordinate 6,374 downwards.
CCCGGTAGCCGTGTGCATCCATGTAGCCCGCGGCGTGGCTCGCCCCGGCCACCTCACCGTAGGCGTCCCGGTAGTACTCGGAGACCAGGGGGGTCTTTCCGGGGGCTGCCTCCTCAAAGGGCGGAAGCTCCTCCTGCATCAGCTCCCGAAGGGTGCGGTTGCCCGGGGAGAGCTGCGCCTCCGGCCCGCCGCTGCATCCCGGAATCAGCAGCATCGCCAGGGGCAGAAGAACAAACAGCGCCGGGACTCTCCGCGAGGGGGGTGGTCGATTCAACCTGTCCGCTCCTAAAACGCCAGACTCTCGGTAATGGCGAGCTCGTAGGAGCCGAAGTCCGCGATCGACTCCGGCGGGTCCCGCACGTCGAAGCCGACGCTTATGCGCCCCTGGAACCCTCTGAGAAAGTAGGGGAAAAAGACCAGGTCCACCCCGGCGCCGAGAAACAGCCCATCCTCCGAGGGTGTTTCTCCCTCGGGCACCGCAACTGCGGCGTCGAGAAACGGGATCAGGTTGAACTCGCTGAACCGTGGTATGTCGAGAACCCGGATCGCGAGGTTCGTATTCGCCTTGAAAAAGGTCCGGCCAAAGACGCGACTGTTGGCGACCCCCCGGATGTCGCCCCCCTGGGAGAGCTGGTCGCCGTCAAAGAAGTACTGGACCCGTCCCCGGACCGAGGGATTAAAGATCCCGAAGATCTCGAAGTACGCCGAGGAGAGGGAGACGTTCGAATCGAGTTGCCCCTCATCGATAGCGTAGGAAAAGCCGTTGTTCACGGAGAAACTCCACCCCTCCCGGAAGTTCTGCCGCCAGTCCTGCCGGCCGGTACCAACCCCGTGGGAGAAGGTGAGGGATACCGCGTCCTCCGGAATCGCCTCCCCCTCCAGGTTACGGTCGGTCTCGTAGCCGTAGGCCGCCCCGATACCCGGGGACACGCGGTAGGACCAATCCTCGTCGAGACGAAAGGAGGTGCTCACGCCGAAGTCGGTGGTGTAGAAACTGTAGCGCAGAAGCAGATCTCCCTCGGAGGAGGCTTTTTCCAGGGTCTTGAACTCCTGGTCGAAGCCGAAGTTCCACCGCCGGTCGAGCATCCGCACGCCCCCTAGGTCGAGGCGGACATCCCACCCGAAGGCGTCGGGCCACTCCCTCGAGTAGAAGCCGGCGGAGAACCCGAAGTCCGTGAGGGTGCCGAGAAAGTTGTCCCAGTAGAGAACCACAAACGGGTTGTGGCCTGTGTTGGAGTTGTACCGGTAAAAGACGACAGGGAGCACCGTCCAACCGTCGTCCACGTAAAAGTGGAGGGCGACCTCCCGCGCCTCCCCCTCCACGGGCAGTATCTCGTAGGTCACGTCCACCTCGTTAAAGACCCGCTGGTTGTAAAGGTCCCGCTCGAAGCGCTCGACCGCCTCGTTCAACTCCTCGAGACTGGAAAACCGGTCTCCCTCCTCGAGCCGGAGAAAGGCGAGGATATTCCGTTCGTCGGTCCACCCTATAACCTCAAAGGTTATCTCGGAGATCTCGTACACCGCCTCCTCCTCCCCAGCCCCGGCGGCGGGCTCAGCTTCTGCCGCGCCGTCCCCGGATGGAGCTGGAGCTTCCTGAGCTGTCAGGTTGAAGGAGAGAGCGAAAAGGGCGAGGAGCAGGAGCGATCTCACCGCCTTGTAACGCCCCGGGCGCCTATCTATACTGCCAATCATGTACCGAGTCATCACGCTCCTGCTCCTGTCCGCCCTCGCCTTTAGTTCCTGTGTCTCCCATATCCATAGCGCCGTCAACCGGAACGAGCCTGAGCGGATCCAGCGACTTCTCGAGGAGGAGGCCGGCCTCATCGAGGAGCGAAACCAGCAGGATCTCACGCCGCTGCTCAACGCCGCGAAGCAGAACAACTTCGACCTCGTCCAGCTCCTCGTCGAGGAGGGGGCGGACGTAAACGCCGAGACGGAGGTCGGCGGGCTCACCGCCCTGCGCTACGCCATTATGGAAGGTAACTACCTTATGGCAGAATATCTCATTGAGAGGGGCGCTGAGGTCAACCAGGCCAATGAGTACGGCTGGACGCCGATGCACACCGCTGCGCGCTACGGTGAGATCGACATCATGAACATGCTCATCGAGGAGGGCGCGGAAATCTCGCCCCGGACCGAAGACGGTCTCACCCCGACCCGGGTCGCTTCCGACGCCGGCTACACCGACATCGTGATCCGCCTCACCCTCCTCCAGGAAGGGGAAATCGAAGGGGCTACCGGAGGCGGGGGCGACTAAACCCCGTCTGAAAAAAACTGCCCGCCGGCAACGCCGACGGGCAGGGGTCAGGGAGCACACCATCTACTCTTTCACAAGCCCGATAATCACGGAGTTCTCACCCCGGAGGATCCGGAAGACAACCTCGTCTCGTTCGGTCTCATTCAAGCTGCGGTAAAACTCCCGCAGGTTGTCGATACTCCGGCCGTTGACCTGCTGGATGATGTCCCCGCTGCGCAGCCCCGCCGTCGCCGCGGGGGAGCCCCGGACAACTTGACTGATAATGAGCTCCCCGCTCCGGGGCGAAATGTCGAGGCGGTTTCGAACCTGATCGGTTATCTCAACCACAGACATGCCGGGCCATAAGTTGGAGGGAGTGTTGTTCTCCTCCTGCTCCGCCGCTCGCGTGCCGAGGTCGACCTGGATGCGCCGGGCGCTGTTGTACCTTCGGATCAGGAAGTTGGCGGTCTGTCCAGGGGGGAGGTTGGCAACCGTCCGCAGGAGATCCTGCCCGTCGCTGATCGTCGTGTTGTTTATCCGGTAGATGATGTCACCGGGCTGGATGCCCGCCTCATCCGCGGGGCTATCCCGAAAGACCCCGTAGACAAAGGCTCCACCTGCCCGCTCCCCGAGGGAGTTATTTGAGGTCCGGGGGGTGTCCCCCATGTTGACCCCGAGCCAGCCGTACTGGACGCTGCCGGTCTCTATGAGCTGCTCGATCGACTGCCGGGCGTTATTGATCGGGATGGCAAAGCCGATGCCGATACTCCCACCGCTTGCCGAGGCGATCCAGGTGTTGATACCGACGACCTCACCCCGAATGTTGACCAACGCGCCCCCGGAGTTACCCCGGTTGATGGCCGCATCGGTCTGGATGTAATCGGTCAGGGGAGCGACCCCCGGCTGCGCCTGCCGGCCGACGGCGCTGACGATTCCGGAGGTGACGGTAGACTCGAAGCCGAGGGGGTTGCCGACCGCGAGGACCAGATCACCAACCTCGAGCTCGTCGGAGTCACCGAGGGGCGCCACCGGCAGATCATCGTCGGTATTGATCCGGATCAGAGCGAGGTCCCTGTCAGGATCCCGACCGACAAGCTCGCCGTCATAGCTTCGCTCGTCGTGGAGGTTTATTGTAATGCGGTCCGCCTCGGCGACAACGTGGTTGTTGGTCGCCACGTAGTAGTTGTCACCGTCACGCTGCATGATGATACCCGACCCAAGTCCCCGGCGCTGGAACTCCCGCTCCCGCTCCCGACCGTCCTCGGGGGGGGCGCCGAAGAAAAACTCGAAAGGCGATCGGAACTCCTGGGTCACGTTTTCCACCGTGATAACTTCGACCACCACCGGCAGAACCCTGCGACTCGCCTCACGGATCACCTGCTGGTGCGCCTCCACCATGTCGATGGCACTGGAACTCGCCTGAGCCGAGGCGCTTCCCGCCGCCGCGATAATCAGCAGCCCGGCGATTATGCCGTGGCGCAGGTTGGTTATTCGTTTTCTCGTCTTCATGCTCTCTACCTCTCTCCTTACGGGGAGATAGATATAAAGTGAACCTTACAGCCCCATTACGTCGACATTACACTTTTGTTAGGGAGCCGAATTGTAAAGCTGCTCCCCGCCCCGGGGCTGCTTTCGAGGGTGACACTGCCTCCGTGAGCCTCAACCACCGCCCGCACCAGGCTCAGGCCGAGGCCCATCCCGCGGTTCTCCGGGCTCGGGGCGCCCCGATAGAGCCGGTCCCAGACCCGCTCCTGCTCCTCCCGGGGGATCCCGACGCCGGTGTCCGAGACCACAACCTCCGCGGCCTCCCCGGCCCCCCGGGCAAAGAGCCGAACAGTTCCACCGGCGGGAGTGTACTTGATCCCGTTATCCACCAGGTTCGCAACCACCTGTCGGAGCCGGACCGGGTCCCCCTGGATCACAACGCCCTCAGCCCCCTCTACCGCGAGGGTTACCCCCTTCTCCTCGGCGACAAAGTCGTAGAGATCTGCCACGTCCTCGAGGAGCGACCGGAGGCGAACCGCTTCCCGGTTGAGCCGGAGCACTCCGGACTCAGCCTCCGTTATGTCCATAAGCGTGTTGAGCATCCTCAACACCTCATCTGTTTCTTCCACGGTGGTCGCCAGAGCGTCCCGGGCGCTGGAGTCCTGGGGCAGACCGGCCTCCCGGAGGGCGAGCTCCGCGGTACCCCGGATTCGGGTCAGGGGGGTGCGCAGATCGTGAGCCACAGTTTCGACGCTCTCCTTGATCGCCTCGACGAGGCGCTCGATCCGCTCGAGCATCCGGTTGAAGTAAACCACCAGCTCCCGCATCTCCCCCCGGCTGTTCTCCTCCGGGATCCGCTCCTCGATCCGGCCGGTTCTCACGATCCGTCTTGCCGCCTCGTTGACCCGCTGGATCGGCCGGAGCGACCGGGCGGAGGTGACCGTTCCTACAAGAAACCCACCCACGAGAACAAAGAGGGAGATAAACAGGAAGTTGCGCTGGAACAGAGCGAGCAGACGCATCCTGTTCTGGTTGGCGAGGCCGAGCTGCAGGTAGTACCGCCGGCCGAGGGTGATCCCCGCGACCTCGAGCTCGTAGTCATGGGCCGGGGAGTCGAGCAGGATGAGTCCCTCTCCATCGCTGCGCTCCCGATCCTCGAGCTCATCGATCGGGAACTCCTCCCAGATCGTCGGCACCGAGAGAAAGAGGGTCTCATTCTCCTGATTCGATATGCGGACAAAGAAGGGGCGCTCGCCGACGAGGAGGTTGTTTACGCTGATCTCCTCTCGCAGAAGCTCGGCGCCTCCGGTCTGGTACTGAGCCCAGTAGCTCAGCAGCCTGCTCTGGAGCTCCTGGTAGTCCTCCCGGGCGAGGGAGACGTAGAGCGAATAAAAGGTGAGACCGAATACCAGGAGAAAACCGAGGATCGAGATGGAGCTGAACAGCAGGGCGAGACGGAAGTTAAGCCTTAAAGACATAGCCGATCCCCCGGATCGTATGAATCAGGTTCCTGGAAAACCCCTTGTCGACTTTTGACCTGAGCCGGGAGACCAGAACATCCACAACGTTTGTCTGAGGGTCGAACTCGTAGTTCCAGACGTGCTCGAGGATCATGGTCCGGGAGAGAACGGTCCCCTCGTTTCGCATCAGGTACTCGAGAAGCATAAACTCCCGCGGCTGCAGCTCGATATCCTGCCCCTCCCGGGTGACGGTGTGGGTGCGCATGTCGAGGATAACCTCACCCACCTGGAGCTTGCTTCCAACCCCGGTGCGGGTCGAGCGACGAATGAGCGCCTGGAGTCGGGCGAGGAGCTCGGTAAAGGAGAAGGGCTTGACCAGATAGTCGTCTCCGCCGGTCTGCAGACCCCGGACCCGGTCGTCGACGCTCCGTCGGGCGCTCAGAATGAGTATCGGTGTCTCGATCCCCCTCGCCCGAAGGCGCTCGATAAAGGAGAGTCCGTCCTGGCCGGGAAGCATGATGTCCACGATCGCCGCATCAAACCCCTCCGCCCCGGCGACGGCGAGCGCCTCCTCCGCCGAGGATACCCGGTCCACCACAAAACCAGATTGCTTGAGTCCTTTGCGGACAAACTCAGCGATCTTTTCGTCATCCTCCACCAGGAGCACCCGCATGGGGGCAGTATATCGGGAGTTGGCAAAGCTGTGAAACACGGTTTCGTTGTCCCGGTTGGGAGGGGTGAGTATCTTCTGCGGCAAAATAACGATGCGTTTAAAGGAGCGTAAGGATGCTTGAAGTTGGTGATAAGGCGCCGGATTTTACCCTTCCCGACCAGGACGGAAAGGAGGTGCGCTTGGCGGACTACGCCGGAAAGCGGGTGATCCTCTACTTCTACCCGAAGGACGACACTCCCGGGTGCACCAAGGAGGCGTGCAGCATCCGAGACACCTTTCCCGCCCTCAGCGAAAAGGACGCGGTCGTCTTTGGCATCAGCGCCGACTCGGTGGAGAGCCACAGGAAGTTCAAAGCGAAGCACAACCTCCCCTTCACCCTTCTCAGCGACCCGGATAAGCAGGTCATTCAGGCGTACGGCGCCTGGGGAACCAAAAAGATGTACGGTAAGGAGTACGAGGGGATCATGCGCTACACCTACCTCATCGCTCCCGACGGCACCGTGGAAAAGGCGTTCGACAA
>JBKHDM010000028.1:0-31963 GCA_046541355.1 Spirochaetaceae bacterium | reverse complement strand
AGCGTGGTGATCCTCGCCCGCAGCGTGGGCGCGGCGGTGGTCAAAGAGGTGGCGAATCTTGCTTACGAGAAAGACCGAGCCGAGGGCGACGATGAGCCATGCCGAGGCTTGCTGGATGTAGTAGTTGGCCTGGGAGATTGCCGCGTTAATCGAGATCTCGATAAGCGTATAGCTTCCGACTACGATCACCACCGCCGTGGCGACATGGAGCAGTCCAAGGCCGAAGCCCGCGACCACGCCGTGCCACGGGGTTGCCTCCTCGGTGAGAAAGTAGCTGAAGAGCACTGTTTTTCTGTGCCCCGGCAGGAGCGTGTGGACCACCCCGTAGAGAACGCCGAAACCGAGGAGGTACGCCCAGATCAGGGCGGAGCGCTCGCCGTTGAGGGCGCGGATAAAACCGGCCATCTGCTGCTGGAGCTCACCCTGGGTCCGGGCGAGCCGGAGGGCGAAGGATGAGCCGCCACCGCCCCGGGGCCGCTGTTCACTTCGCTCCTCCTCCATCCTCTCCCGGGGAGGACCACCGGTAAAAGGGTTTGCCTGCTGTGCCCCGAGGGGCGCTGCGAGTGAGAGTATCAGTAGCACAACCGCCACCCGTCGCCTCATCGCGCTCTCCGATACGCCAGCCGAATCTCTCGGGGTGTTATTATGCCGCCCCAGTACGCCTCTGCGGGATTCTCCCGGAGGGCGAGGTCGATCTCAACCCCCGCCTCCCGGGCGCCATAGACCGCCACTGCGGGACTCGCGTAGCTCACTTCGACAAAGTAGGTCGCATCCCAGACACCGACTGCGATCCGCTGCCAGCCGCGCTCCACGGCGAGATCGAGGGGGATCGTAAACGTGTAGACCAACCGTGTCCCTTCGACCCTGGCGTCAAAATCCTCCACCTCCGAGACCTGGACCTCCCGGCCGCCGAGGACGAGGTGGGTAAAGTAGTCGTAATAACGAAGGTTGGAAAAAGCGTTCGCCTCGATCTGCCTGCGCTCCGCCTCTTCGATCCGCTGATTGCGGTTGGTATCGTAGTCGAGGAGGACCGACTGGGAGAACAGCTCGTCGAAGGTCCAGTGATGGACGAGCCGGTCGAGACGGTCCGCGTCAAAGTAGACCTCCGTGCGGCTGTCGATCCAGACGTGGGGGTGAGCCGCCAGGGAGCTGAGGGAGATTGTCAGTAACGCTACCACAGCAAGCGATCTCATGAGCTGTACCTTACCCTCTTTATCGGAGTAATGAAAGCGCCCCTCGACCCCGCAGGCATCGCCGCTTTCGAGGCGTTACACGCCGGTAACGCCGTAAAAAACCACAAATATGGTGAAGGAGTTTGTTGCCCCGCCTGCCTAAGTATTCCGACTATTAAGGGTATGAAACGAGTACACGCGCTCCTTGTTCTGCTCTTTGTCGCCGCCGTGGTCTTCGGACAGGCGGATCCCGCGGACCCGGCGGAAACCAACGCAACCTACCCCGCCGCCGACGGCACCAGGTTGAACGGCTATCTCGCCACCCCCTCCGGAGAGGGCCCCTTTCCGGCGGTCATCATGATCCACGAGTGGTGGGGGCTCAACGTTGACACGGCGCGCCTTGCCGACGCCCTTGCCCGGGAAGGCTTCGTCGTCCTCGCCCCCGACGCCTTGCGCGGCAGTCTCGCCCGGACTCCCCAGGAGGCGATGGCGCAGCTTCGATCCATCCCCCAGGAGCAGATCGCCTCGGATCTCGACGCCGCCCTCGACTACCTCCGGGATCACTCGGCGGTCGATAGTGACCGGATAGCTACCATGGGGTTCTGCTTCGGCGGAACCCAGGCGATGTACATGGGTACCCGGGCCGAGGGACTTGCGGCGGTGGTGACCCTTTACGGCGGCGGTCCGATCCAGAGCGCGGAGGAGCTCGGTAATCTCGGGCGGAACGAGCCGCTCCTCGGAATCTTCGGCGCCGAAGACAGCAGCATCCCGTTGAGCGAGGTAGAGGGTTTTGAAAGCGCCCTCGACAGCGCGGGAGTGGAGCACACGATCACCGTCTACGACGGTGTGGGTCACGCCTTTGTAAAAAGCACCACCTACGATCAGGGGGGTGCCCCGCAGGAGGCGTGGAACCAGCTGGTGAGCTTTTTCGAGTCGGAGTTGATGTAGTTTTCAAAAGGTCTCAGGGGAAGGTCGCCCGCCGGGCGACCGACTCCCCGCCTGTGAGGCGGCGGGTCGCCTCCTGCTATCGTTGACAGCACGCCGGACAACTCTGCACACTATCGAGAGATATAGCTGAATGTTTGCCTCCATACGCCTCAAAGTGATCACCCTCCTCGAAGCTCTCGGGGCATTCGCCGTTTTTATGGGGGATATCCTGCGTCTGACGCCTCGCAGACCGGTGCGATTCCGCCTTCTTCTCGAGCAGATGGAGCATATCGGTGTTCAGTCGGTGCCGGTCATCACCCTCTCGAGCCTGGCAATCGGGATGATCTTCTCCCTCCAGATCGTTGACCTCCTCAGTCTTTTCCGGGCGGAGGTTGTCGCCGGTTCCGCTGTCGCCTGGACCCTCTCCCGGGAGCTCGCTCCGGTCATTACCACCCTCATGCTCATCGGCAAGAACGGATCGGCCATGAGTGCGGAGCTCGGGAGTATGCGGGTCACCGAGCAGATCGACGCGATGGAGACGATGTCGGTGAACCCGATTCACTATCTCGTGGTACCCCGGGTCTGGGCGTCGGTGGTGATGTTTCCCGCCCTTACCGGCCTTGCCAATGTGGTCGGCATCTTCGGCGCCTACGCCGTGGCGATCTGGGGGCTTGACGTTGACTCCGCCGCCTACCTCGATACGATGTTTCGGGACGTGGACCCTAAGGATATACTCTCGGGGATCGTAAAGGCGGCGATCTTCGGGTTTATCGTCTCGGTTATCTGTACCTTTTACGGCTACAATGCAACCAACGGTGCGAGGGGAGTGGGTGAGAGCTCAACCAGGGCTGTGGTTACCGCGTCGGTGAGTATCCTTGTGGCGGACTACGTTCTGGCGGCGATCATGCTCGCCCTGGTCTACTGATGGAGAATGGCGAGATGAGCAAAAAGCCGATAATCCGCGTCATAGACGTTCACCGATCCTTTGGAGAGCTCAAGGTGCTCAGCGGTGTGAGTCTCGATTTCGAGGAAGGGGCGGTTACCGCGATTATCGGGCAGAGCGGTTGCGGAAAGAGCGTCCTTGTCAAACACATGATCGGCATACTCAAACCGGACAAGGGTGATATATTCTATAGAGAAAAGAGCGTTGTGGAGGCTGATGAGGATGAGCTTGTGGAAATCCGGCGCCATTTCGGCTACTCATTCCAGGGGGCCGCTCTTTTTGACTCCATGAGTGTGGCCGAGAACATCGCCTTTCCGTTGAGAGAGGTCCTGAACATGAAGGACCAACGGGAAATCAACCGCCTTGTTCGGGAACAGCTGGAGTGGATCGGGCTGCCGGGAATCGAGAACAAGGCGCCGTCGGAGCTCTCGGGAGGGATGAAAAAGCGGGTCGGTGTGGCCCGGACCCTGGTGACAAAGCCGGAGGTGCTCCTCTTTGACGAGCCCACCACCGGTCTCGATCCGGTTCTGGGAGAGACGATTAATGATCTGGTCCTCCGGGTAAACAGGGAGCTCGGTCTTACCTGCATTCTGATTACCCACGACATACAGGCGACCTTCCGAATCTCCAATAAGATCGCCTTCCTCCACGACGGAGAGGTAGCCGAGTCGGGAACACCGAAAGAAGTCTCGGACTCGAGTCATCCGATGGTGCGGAAGTTCATAGAGAACTCCTTCAACTCACTCGAGGTGTGAACACGCTGTGTCGAGACTTGCGAAAGTAGGCTTATTCTTTCTTATCATTGGTGCCGGCAGCATCGGTTACATTCTGCTCACCGTGGACAACATCGCCGGAAACGACGGTTATACGATCACGGTCTACATGGATGACGCCTCAGGGCTCATTGTGGACTCCGGCGTCAGGATGGCGGGAGTCGACATCGGTCAGATCAGGGAGATCGAGCTCGAGGACGGTCGGGCGCGGCTCGTCCTTGAGATCCAGGGCGGTGTGGAGATCTACGAGGACGCTATGGTCAGCAAGCAGCCCTCGTCGCTTCTCGGCACGTCGGTGATTTCCATAGATCCCGGGGACCGCAGCGGTGGCGTGGTGGAGGCGGGTGAGACGGTTGAAAACGTCCAGAGTCAGGGGGATTTCGGCGGAACCCTCACCTCGGTAGAACGGGTTGGGACCGAGGCGGCTCTCTTTATTCAGGAGCTCAGGAGCCAGTTTGCCACCGAAGACACCTACTCGAGCCTGACGGAGGTGATCGAGAATCTCCGGGTTGCAAGCGAGACAACCAGGGACCTGTTGGAGCAGAATCTCCAGCTCCTGTCGAGCACCCTCGGCTCCATCGACCAGATTGTGCGGCAGGTCAACAGCCGAAGCGATGCGGAGCTCGAGCGGGTCTCGGCAATCCTCGAGAACACCGAGAGTGTCACCGCACGGATCGAGTCCCTCGTCGCCGCCAACGACGAGCAGATGGCCGAGTCCCTCGCGGAGGTACGCACCTCCCTCGCCTCCCTGAACCGGACGCTCCAGACCGTGGAGGGGTCCGCCCGCGACGTCCAGGATGCGACCGCCCAGATCCGCCGAGGGGAGGGCACCATCGGTCGCATTGTCTACGATGACGAGCTCTACGAGCGGGTCAACAACATCGCAACCGGCGCGGAGGATATCGTCGATCGCCTCGCGGGACTCGGCGTTCAGGTCGGCTACGAGGGCTCCTATCTGACCCAGGCGGGGGAGGGGAGAAACGACTTCCATCTCCGCCTGATTCCCAGACTCCCGGAACAGTCCCAGGCACACCCGAGCAAGTACTACGAGGTCGGGGTGGTGGACGCCCCGGGGGTGACCACCCAGACGACCACGACCAGGGTGAACACCACAGGCTCGGTCACCGAGGACTTTACCCGGGTCGAGGAGGAGAGCCAGGATGAGCTTCTGTTCAATCTGCTTCTCGCGCGGAGCTTTGGACCGGTGACCCTCCGGGGTGGTCTCATCGAGAGTAGCGGTGGTGTCGGGGTGGACCTCACGCCGGTGGAGCAGTTCCAGCTCTCCGCGGAGGTGTTCGACTTCGGCGGGCAGACACCGAACCTCAGGACCTACGCAACCCTCTTTCCCTTCTTTCAGCCGGACCGGAACAACCCGGTAAACTGGCTGTTTGTCAGCGGTGGGGCGGAGCAGCTCCTCAGCGACGAGCGGGACTACTACATCGGAGGGGGCGTGCGGTTTACCGATCAGGACCTCGAGGGTCTTATCGGAATCGTCCCCTTCGGCGCCGTTCAGTAGCCCTCCGGGACTCTTTTGAGCCCCTACCCTCTAAGCTGCTCTTTTCGACAGAGGGTCATGGCGCACCGTTTCTCGTAGTAGGCCGCCTCGTTGATAAAGATAGGCCAGACAGGCTCATCTCCCTCATAGGCGATGGTCTGCCCGTCAAAGGTGAGAAACATCGGGTCCCCGGGCTCGACTCGCTGGTAGTCCCGATCCTGTCGCTCAGGATGGACCGCCGACCAGATCTCTCCGGCCTCGTTGCGGTAGTAATCGAGGTTATCCCCGAAGGTGAAAACCGAAAACTCCCGTTCCTTCTCCTCCGCCTCCCCCAGATTGGCGGCGTCGAGGTAGTCGAGAATGCTCATCAGCAGATCCTCCGTCGCCGAGAGAATCTCCGATCGGATCACCCCCTGGGGGACGGGGCCTACCTCGATCTCCAGGGAGTGGGCTCCGACCTCCGCGAGAAACGGGTAGTCGTCGAGTCCGGTGTAGGCGAGAATCGCCACCTCAGGGTGGTGCTCGCTCAGGTATGAGGCAACCCTCCGGGCGAGGCTGTCCTCCCGCTGGATGATGATGCTCGCTCCCATATTGGCGGTGGTCGTGTGCAGGTCGATGACCAGATCGTAGCCGGCTCCCCCCTTGGGACCGAAACGGTGGTTTATCACCTTTGCCCGGTTCTGCTCATACCCCGGGAGGGTCGGGTCGGCAAGCTCCCGGAGGAGAAAACAACGGTTCATGTCCTGGTCGATATAACGGCGACCGGCGGCCACCGCCCCGGGATTGCTCAGAAACGCCTCAGCCTCGAAGCTCCGACGTTTGAGGTAGTGAGGGTGGGCGCGGTACTTTCGGACCAGGGAGACCCCGGTGAGCTCGTTTCCATGGGTGCCGCCGCACAGGGCGACCCGCTCACATCTGTTGTTCACGCTGTTTCTCCCCCTTTCTGGAGCCGAGGGACAGGGCGAGGGCGAGTCCGAGGGCAAGCCCTGCCGGGGACAACCAGAGCGGTTCCGCCGAGGCGAAACCAGGCCAGATCCCCGCCACCGAGCCGGCAACGAGACCGACGATCGCCCAGTAGGTCGTTGCAAAAAAACGGCGGAAAAGAACGTCGAGGAGCCGGGAGACCGCGACGATGCCGACCACCGAACCGACGGCGAGAACAGCGAGGAGGGGCAGATTCCCGGTGCGGACCGCGGAGATAAAGGTCGAGTACATGCCGATAAGCAGCAGGACGAAGGAGCCGCTCACTCCGGGAATGATCATGGTTGCCGCGCTGATGACTCCGGCGAAAAAGACCGATACCCCGGTGGCGAGGGTGAGCGCAGTGATTGGCGCGGTGATCGGCGGGCGCCCTGAGACTCCCATGATGATCACAACCGCCGCCGCGATGGTAAAGGCGATCCCCTGAGGAAGGTGAAAGGGGTGGCCCGACAGCTGCCTGAGCAGAAAGGGAACGCTTCCGAGGATGAGGCCGATAAAGAAAAACGCCGTCGCCTGGGGATAGGTGGCGAGAAAGTAGTCGACAACACTCGCGAAGGTGGCTATTCCTGTGAGCACGCCGAGGAGGATCGGCAGGAGCACCAGGAGGTTTCCCTTCCAGTCTGAGAGAAAGGTGCTGATCGCGTGAATGAGGCGGTCGTAAATACCGGTTATCGCGGCAATCGTCCCGCCGCTTACACCGGGCACGGTGTTGGCCGCCCCTATGCCGATCCCTTTGAGAAAGAGTGAGATAAGCTCAGCGAGCTTGCCTTTACCGCTCATTGGCTTCAGATACTGACACAGAGAGAGTTGGCCCGGCAAGGTGGGGAGCAAAAAAATCGGCCGGTCCAGATGGACCGGCCGGAGAAACAGCTGTGATCCGAGTCGAGGGGCGTTTAGTAGTCCATATCCCCCATGTCCGGGGCCGCCGGCGCCTTTTCCTTCTCCGGGATGTCGGTAATGGCGCATTCGGTGGTGAGCAGGAGCCCCGCGATGGAGGATGCGTTCTGGAGAGCCGATCGGGTCACTTTAAGGGGGTCAATGATTCCCGCCTTGACCATATCGACCCACTCCATCGTCTGAGCGTTGAATCCGATGCCCTCTTTTTCGTTCTGGGCGCGCTCGGCGATAATCGCTCCGTCGAGGCCCGCGTTTGTCGCGATCTGCCGGATCGGCTCCTGGAGTGCCCGGGCAACGATATTGAAGCCCACCTTCTCGTCCTCTGCGAGGGTCGAGGTATCCGCTTTCTTGAGCGCGGGAAGGGCGCGAACAAGGGCGATACCGCCGCCGGCCACGATGCCCTCGTCAACCGCAGCCCGGGTCGCCGAGAGGGCGTCTTCCACCCGGTGCTTCTTCTCCTTCAGTTCAACCTCGGTGGCCGCACCGATGTTGATGACCGCAACGCCCCCGGCAAGTTTGGCGAGCCGCTCCTGGAGCTTCTCCCTGTCGTAGTCGGAGCTGGTGTCGTCGATCTGATGCTTGATCTGCTCGACCCGGCCGCGGATGTCCTTTTCTGTGCCGTGCCCCTCTATGATGGTGGTGTTCTCCTTGTCCACCTTGATGCTCTTGGCGCGACCGAGGTCCTCGAGACTCGTGTTCTCGAGCTTCATGCCGACCTCCTCGGAGATCACCTGCCCCCCGGTGAGGACGGCGATATCCTCGAGCATCGCCTTGCGACGGTCACCGAAGCCGGGAGCTTTGACTGCGCAGGCGCGAAGGGTGCCGCGAATGTTGTTTACCACCAGGGTTGCGAGCGCCTCGCCCTCCACGTCCTCGGCGATAATGAGGATCGGCTTGCTCTGCTGAGCTACCTTTTCGAGAACGGGAAGGAGATCCTTCATGGCGGAGATCTTCTTGTCGTGGATCAGGATGTAGGGATCGTCCATCTCGACGGTCATGCTCTCCCGGTTCGTGGCAAAGTAGGGGGAGAGGTATCCGCGATCAAACTGCATACCCTCAACGACCTCGAGGGTCGTCTCCAGAGTCTTGGACTCCTCAACGGTGATCACCCCGTCCTTGCCGACCTTCTCCATGGCGTCGGCGATGAGGCTGCCGATCTCCGTGTCGTTATTGGCGGAGATCGCCGCGACGTGGGTAATGTCCTCCCGGTCGGTGATCTTCTTCGACTTTTTCTTGAGCTCACCAACGGCGATGGCAACCGCCTTGTCCATGCCGCGCTTGATCCCCATCGGGTTTACCCCGGCTGCCACACTCTTGAGCCCCTCCTTGACGATCGCGTAGGCGAGGACCGTGGCGGTTGTGGTACCGTCTCCAGCGACATCGTTGGTCTTGGTGGCGACCTCCTTGAGAAGGCTCGCGCCCATGTTCTCATACGGATGCTCGAGCTCGATCTCCTTGGCGATCGTCACACCGTCGTTGGTTACCGTCGGCGCTCCCCACTTCTTGGAGAGGACAACGTTTCGTCCCCGGGGTCCGAGGGTAACCCGTACCGCTTTGGCGAGCTTCTCAACACCCGCGAGGAGGTCTCGACGGGCGGACTCACTGAACGCTAGTTGCTTTGCCATACCTTTACTCCTCAATCTTTGCGAGAACCTCGTCGTAGCCGATGATGAGCATCTCCTGCCCGTCTACGACGACCTTTGTCCCGGCGTACTTGTCGTAGAGGATGTGATCCTTCTTATTGAAGGAGTAATCCTCGCTCTTCTCACCAATCTCCACGACGATCGCCTCACTCGTCTTTTCCTGGGCGGTCTCCGGTATTACCAGGCCGCTTTTTGTCTTGGTCTCCGCCTCCTTGGGCTTTACCAGAAGACGCTCACCGATAGGCTTGATCTTCATCCTTGTTACTCCGTTGATCTGTTTTGACGGGTCTGCTCTACCCGCAAGAGCTCCACTCCCATGTCTCGGACCTGTTTGATCATCGCGTGAAGGGCAGCCTGGTCCCGCACCGGACCGGTCAGACGGGTGGTTCCGTCGGCGAGGCGCTCCATACGCATACCTTCGAACTCCTCCTGCCGGTTTTCTTCCAGGTGACCACGGACGACGATCTCATACTCCCGTGTCATAGTTCGCTACCCTCCGAATAGCGTCCATAACATACCGTGGGGCCGGGTTGGTCGACGCCTATCGAAAGGTAGGATTTCAGGGAAGAAGAGAGGATGGTTGGCCCGGGGGGCGGTCAGAGGCCGCAGGATTCCGCGGATACCTGCCTCGGTGTCATCGCTGCCCCGGGGGGCGGTCACAGGAGTCCGAGCTCCCGCGCCTTTGCGACCGCCTGGGTCCGGCTCTGGGCATCGAGCTTCGACAGAACGCGATTTACATGCCACTTGACCGTACCGGTGCTTATGAAGAGCACTTCCCCGATCTCGGCGTTGGACAGACCCCTGGCGAGCTGCTGGAGAACCTCCCGTTCCCGCTCCGAGAGAGGTTCGGCAAGTTCCCCGATCTCGTGAGGATCCTCGAGGAGCAGGCGAAGCTGCTGCTGCTGCCGCCGGAGCAGCGGATGGTGCCCCGGGGGGCGCAAACTCCTGAGCAGCAGCTCCCTCGCCTCGGAGGGCAATCCGTGAAACTCGAGATAGGGGGCGGCGAGGATAGCGCCGTGCTCGAGCAGGAGGTGGGAGGCGTCGAGCTTCTCGTAGAGGGCGAGGGCATCAAGCACTCCCTCGGGCGTAATGCCTGCGGCGCGCCTGAGGCTGAGACTCGCCGCCGCCAGGGGGAGGCGCAGCAGCGGTCCCATCGACTCTCCTCTCTCCGAGGCGGCCCAGCGGCCGCTTTCGAGTTCCTGGGAGAGAAAGGTAAAGGCTCCCCGGGCATCCTCGTTCCACAGCAGGGCGACGGCGTAGTTGTAACTCGCGCACGCCGCCAGAAAGCGCGGTGCCTCCCCCAGGGCGAGGCGGCGCGCCAGGTGAGCCTCCCGGAGGGTAGCCTCGGCATCCTCCCGGATCCTGGTAAGCAGAGACCGCCCCAGGGCACGGAGCAGCTGTTGGACCGGGGAGGAGTCCTCCAGGCCGCGGAGCAGCTGTTGGACCGGGGAGGAGTCCTCCAGGCCGCCCCCCTCCGGCGCTCTCTCATTCCGTTGAGGGCGGAGCGCCGGGCTCACCTCGGCAGAGCTGAGTTCGACCAGAATATCGAGACCCTCTCGGATCCCTCCGCCTCTGCCTTCGTCGGAGGAGAGAAAGCGTGCAAGCTCGTCCCAACGGTTGTGGAGGTAGAGGGCCCAGGCGTAGAGTTCCTCGAGCGTACCGGAGCTTTTCAGAAGCGCCGGGTCCACCCCTGAGAGCATCTGTAGCAGCTCTCCGGGCCGTCCCGCCGAGATGAGCCGCTGCGCCTCACCAGAGATAAGAGGAAGAAACGCCTCCGGCCTCCCGGACTTGACCGCGTGGCGTATCGCCTCACCCTCCATGGATGCCGCCTCGAACCACGCCGCAGCGTCCTGGTTTATCCGCTCCCGCTCCTGCCGGGAGATCCGCGTCCTGAGAAAGTCGGCAAAGAGGGTATGGTAGCGAAACCAGGTGTGGCTGCTGTCCACCGAGCGGATGAGCAGGTTCTCCCGCTCGAGGCGGTTCAGCAGCTCTGCGCTGTCGCTGCGATCGGTGATGCGGTCGCAGATCGCCGGATTGAACCGATCGAGCTGGCTGGTCCTGCAGAGAAAGTCGATAATCTCATCGCTCTGGGATCGAAGCACCTCGTCCATGAGGTAGTCGATTACGTGGCGGTCGTTTCCGGAAAACTGCTCGATAAAACGCTCCGCATTTCCCTGGCGTGGGATAGAGAGCATTGCGAGCTGCAGCGCCGCGGCCCACCCCTCGGTCTTCTCCTGGAGCATCGCGAGGTGCCGGTCATCGATGGTGACCCGGCTGTAGGCGGCAAAGAGATCCTGGGTCTCTGCCTCGGTAAAGCCGAGTTCCTCCATCCGAATCTCGAGGAGACGTCCCTGGGCCCGCAGTCGCGCCAGGGAGAGGGGCGGGTCCTCCCGGGTGAGCAGAATGAGGTGGAATCCCGGCGGCTGGAGGCGCAGGAGCGCCTCGAGGATCCGGTAGATCTCGCTGGACTCGATGTTGTGCAGATCATCCAAAACGAGGAGCAGCGGCTCAGCCCGGCCGGCGAGCTGGTTGGACAGGGATACAGCGACGGTCTCGGCGATTTCCGGGTGGTAGCCCTCGGCCACCGCCCCCTTTGGCGGGCTCTCCTCGCCGGGCAGGTGGGGAGCAAGGGCGCGGAACAGCAGCGCGACGAACCGCCCGGGATCGTCGTCCTCCTGGTCAAGGGTTATCCAGCCGTGGTCGATCGACTGCTGAGGCAGCCAGCCGGCGAGAAGGGAGCTCTTTCCGTAGCCCGGAGGAGCGGAGATCAGGAGGCTGCTCCTCGGTATCGCAATCGCATCCTCGATGACCTGCTCGAGGCGGCGTCGCCTCAGGTGGTGCGGTTGCACCGGCGGAACGGTCAGCTTGATAATCGGTATAGGAGTTTCCTGCCTCGAGGTCATCGTATCACGGCCATGTACGCGTAAGTTCTCCGGATTATCGGGATTATAGGCGCTTCGACCGGCTCCGGCTACTCTGTTCATCCAGCTATCAGGAGTGTCAGGTAGCCTGCGTAGACCGCCAGGAGCGCCCCCGCCTCCCATCTGCCGATGCGCCTGCCGGGACCGGTAAAGATAAAGAGAAAGACCAGAAGCGAGAGGATCGCGAGGGCCGCGAGGTCGATAATCGCGCCGGATTCCACGGTAACCGGGGAGATGAGCGCGGAGGTTCCGAGGATGAAGAAGGAGTTAAAGATATTCGACCCGACAACGTTACTCACCGCCAGGTCGTTCTCGCCCCTCCGGGCCGCGACAAAGGAGGTTACCAGCTCCGGGAGCGATGTACCGACGGAGACAATGGTGAGGGCTATGATCCGCTCACTGACCCCGAGGCCCGCGGCGAGGGCCGAGGCGCCCCGGACGGTTAACTCGCCTCCCCCAAAGAGGAGGAGCAGCCCGCCGAGGGAGGCAACGAGCGCTACGGGAGTAGTCAAGCTCGCCGGCGAGAGCGTCAGCGCCGGCGGGTCCTCCTGTAGCAGACTCAAGGTATAGCCGACAAAGACGAGGAAAAACCCGAGAAGAAGGAGTGCCTCGCTGCGACCGATAACGTTTGGCCCCGGGTCACCAAGGACGGTGTCCAGACTCGAGGCAGCCACGGCGAGCACCGCAAGAAGGGAAAGGGGAACCTCGAACCGTGTTGTCCGGCGGTCTATGCTCAGTGGGGCGACGAGGGCTGCGACTGCAAGAATGACTCCGGTATTGAAAATGTTACTACCCACGACGTTACCGAAGGCGATCTGGGAGGCGCCGTTGAGGGCCGCGGAAACGTTGACCAGCAGCTCAGGGGTAGATGTTCCGAAGGCGACAACGGTGAGTCCGATGACTCCGGGGCGCACACCGAGGCGCGAGGCGAGAGAGGAGGCGCCCTCTACGAGAAATCGCGCGCCGAGTATCAGTAGTAAGAGCCCCGGGAGGAGCAAGAATGTCGCGACGGTCATTGAAGTCAGGTTATACGCGCAATATGCTCTGGTAGGCAACGCCGCTCTCCTCCAGGTCGGGGTTCCCTCTCTCCGTGGCGACGAAAGCGTGGAGTTTCTCGCCGTCGGAGTGACAGCGGCGGCAACCAGCTGTGTTAGAGGTAGGGGGCGGGGTGAGCCCCGGGGGCATAGAAAAGGAGAGGCTTACAACGATGAAACGGTTCTCTGGACTGGTTCTTTTACTTCTCTCTCTCACGCCGCTCCTGGAAGCTGAGGAGGAGCATCGTCGCCCCTGGGGTGTTGTCCCTCTGCCGATAATCGCCTACTCCCCGGATTTCGGTGGGATGTTCGGGGCGGCGGCGATCTTCTTTTACGGTCCTGACGTCGGTCTGAGCGAGGAGGAGCGGCAGGGCTTACGGAACAATACCGTCGCCCTCAACTCGATCATCACGACAAACGGCTCGTTTATCGGCGCGGTGGCGACGACCAACTACTTCGCCTCCGAGGCGTTGCGCTGGGACAACACGCTTTCCGGCAACCGGATTCCGAGGGCGTTCTTCGGCATTGGTCCAGGGGCGGAGGATGAGGAGCAGTTCAGCGCCCTCTCCCTCGGCGGACAGACCAACCTCAACCTCCAGGCCGCGGAGGATCTGTTCCTCGGGCCTCTCTACCAGTTCGAGGCGGTCTCCATCGAGGAGCGGGAGCGGGGGGGTGCCCTCGATAGCGGTGAAATCCTCGGATCGGAGGATGATCTGCTTGTATCCGGCGGGGGAGTGCGCCTGATCTACGACACCACCGGCGGCGTCTTCTGGCCCACAAGGGGCTACGTCTTCGATGCCGACATCCGCTACTTTCTCGAGAGCCTCGGAAGCAGCTACAGCTTTGGCCTCTACGGGGCGGATCTGCGCCGGTACTTCAACCTCTTTTCAGACCACGTCCTTGCCCTCCAGGGACGCTACTACAGCTCCTGGGGAGACGTGCCCTTCCAGTTTCTCCCCTCCGTCGGTGGAGACGGACCGAAGCGGGGCGTTCTCGAGGAGCGGTATCGGGCAGAGTCAGCCCTTACCGCCCAGATTGAGTACCGCCTGCCGCTTAATCGCCGCTTCGCCCTGGTCGGCTTTTTCTCAGGCGGCCAGGTAGGGGAGACCCTCGTCGACGTCGATATCCTCGACCCGGTCCTCGCCGGCGGTCTCGGCTTTCGCATCGCCCTCAATACCGAGCAGAGGCTCAACCTGCGGATCGACATCGCCTACGCCGAGAGCGGCATCTCCCCTTACGTAAACGTGCGAGAGGCGTTTTAGGGCCGGCTTTAGAAGTGTACCTTCGTGCCGTAACGGATTTCATCGGTTCCGATTGTCTCGCCGTCGACGGTGAGTTCTGCAATCGCGAGGATATCCCACCCGTTCATCCCGGTCCGACTCCGGCTGAGCTCGATCAGGGAGCGAGGTATCACGCTTTCTATGCCCTCACCGCTGCGACGGCGTGGGACACTTTGCGCGGAGATCTGCCGGTCGGAGCCCTCGAGGTCGATGAGGCGGACGCTCGCGCGCTCCTCGTCTCCCCCCGTGGAGGTCCAGACGAGGCCAATGCGGTTCCACGGATCGCTCTGGCCCTGCTTCGGCGCCTCGAAGGTTATACGGTAGCTTGTCCCGTTTCCCGCAGGCGCGCCATCGTAGAAGGTGAGCAGCAGATAGACTCCCTCCTCCCCCTCGGCGAGGCGAAGCTCGGCGATGTCGGTTCCCGGCTCCGCCCGTTCCACCGCGGCACCGAAGCGGTCGTCTATCCGGTCGCCGGAAGCGTCTGTGTCCCTCCGGATCGGGTGTATACCCTCCCAGTCACTCACCTCTCCGTCGATCGTTATCCGCCGTTGGACCGGGGCGGAATCCGGAAAGACCCACGCCTCTTTGAGGGCAGGCAGAAACGGGCGTGATTGGACAGGGTTGCCGGTTAGTGCGCGATTCGCCCATCGGCGGAACCGGGAGACCACCTCTATGGAGACCGTCTCGTGGGCAGGGGCGTTGGAGCTCTCCTTCAACGCATCTATCAGCGCCTCCACCTCCTGCGATCGGTCCGGAGGTACCCTGGCGACGACTGCCTCGGGATCGCCGGTATGCCCGGAGGCGCCGAGAGCCGGGGCGAGAAGGGCCGCGTGATAGCGGTCGAGCTCCTGCTGAGCCCGGGTAGGCAGAAAGGGGAGCTCGAAGCTGACAACGGCGGTTCCGCCCTCGGGGACTACAACTTCACCACGGTGTACCGCCTCGGACTCACCCGGCGGATGGATCGAAACGGTACGCCTGCCGGCGAGAACCCGCTGGATCTCTGCGACTCTCGAGCCTGCGAGGACGTTGTCGATACGCACCTCGTAGGCGCCCTCGAACCCTCGGTTTTGAAAGGTGAGAGAGCCAAAGGCGACCTCCACGGCAGTGACCTCCTCGATAAGGGCGAGGGTCAACTGGTCTGCCGCCTCGAAGACGTCGAAGAGGGAGTCGGCGGAC
Source organism: Spirochaetaceae bacterium (assembly GCA_046541355.1). Classification (GTDB taxonomy): domain Bacteria; phylum Spirochaetota; class Spirochaetia; order DSM-27196; family Alkalispirochaetaceae; genus CAYZHV01. The sequence continues at coordinate 16,721 of JBKHDM010000028.1, read as the reverse complement.
TCCTCGATCTCAGCACGCACCGTGTCTTCCGGCCGGCTGAAGACCTCCGCATTCATCACATAACTGCCGTCTTCCGGTCGGGCTACCGAGACTACGAAAAGAAGCTCTACCTCGAGGTCGCCGGCAGTGGCACCGAGGTCTAAGGGGTTTTCCCTGCTTTGAGCCGTCGGAGGTGCCATATCGAGCTCGCCGATAAGCTGAAGGGAGAGCTGCAGCGTTGAGGCGATGGTGGAGCTGAGGGATCGGAGGGTAGCGTCCGCGTTATCCGGAGTCACCACAACAATTGCCGCCCGGGGTTGCGACCGCTGAGCAGGGAGGGAGTGGGGCAGCAGGACGCTCAAGCCTGCGATCAACAGAAGGATAGCTGCTCTCATGACTCGATCCTCCCGATCAGTATCTGTGTGGCCAGCATACGTCTTACCTCCGGCTGATCGATCAACGGAGCATCGACTAGGTCGCCGGCCATCTCGAGGTAGAGGTAATAGGGGTCCCCGGCGATCTCGAACCGGTAGAGTTCCCGCTGCGTCTCCGCCTCGTCGACTACTCCGGTGGCGATGACCCGCCTCGGGCCGACCCAGAACGTCGCGTTCAGGGAATCGCCGTCGATCTCCCAGGAGTCGAGGGTGGTTATCGCTGCGACGATCTCCCCGGAGCCGCCTGGATTGGTCATGGCAACACCCCCGCCAATGTCCTCGAGCCAAACCCAGGGATCATCGCCCCGCTCAACGATGGAGACGCCCGATGGGCGGTATCGGTAATTGGTCTCATCACCCTCTGCAACTCGAAGGCTCAACAACATTGCCTCCACTTCCGCTCTTTCCACTGCTATCGACAATCCCCGCACGGCGAGGGCGTGGACGGTCTCACCGTCATCGTAGAATCGCAAACGCACAGCCTCCTCCCCGTCGAGGCGGACCCCTGCGTAGTAGCTTCCGTCTTCCAGCGGCTGGAGGTACTCCTGAGCTTCCAGGTCGTCGACAAGCAAAGCTTCAGCAAAGAGGAATCGCAGCAGCGTCTCCGGAGCCACAGGAGCGCCGGCGTCGATACGGATCAGCGAGGCTACCGTCTCGCCTACAGGCGAGACGATCTCGGCGACGATAAAGGGTCTGACGTCGTGGTGTCGCCGGGCGCGCCAGAGGTCGGGGATGCCTGCGACCATGCCCGCCATCGAGAGGCGCTGCTCCAGTTCCGGGGGGCTTATGCGGGGATCGATCGGCGAGTAGACCGTCTCCGGCAGCTCCAGGGGCACGTCTCCCGGCGCCTGCGGGGCGGTAGCGCAGCCGGCGAGGAGGATTACCAGGGTAGCCGCGCCGATCAGAGAGAGGCGAAGGGTCATCTTTGCCATAGGTGACCTCCCGCAGCTAAAGCTAATCGAAGAAGTCGGATTTCGCAAACCGCCGGTAACCGCATCGATCTGCCGCGACCCGGCAAACTCCATGGTTCTCCTTGACAACCGACCGACGGTCGGTCTATCATCAGTGGTAAGCCGACCGACGGTCGGTCGACCCGGCCCCCCGGTCACGCGCGGCCCTGACACCAGGCCCGCCCTCGCCGGCCCCGGCCCCGGCCCCGGCCCCGGTCACGCGCGGCCCTGACACCAGGCGCGCCCTGGCCGGCCCCGGCCAGGGGCGCGCCCCGCCCCTGGCCCCGCCCCGGGCGCGGGTATTGCGGACTCAGAACCAACTACCGGGGGATTCTGGAGGAGCGATGATGGAGCAAGCGGCTGGTACCCTCGAGACGAAAGATCGGATTGTTGAGGCGGCTCAGGGGCTCTTTTTTACCCAAGGGTATGAGGGTACCTCTGTTGCCGAGATCATCAAGGCGGTGGCGATAGCCAAGGGAACCTTCTATCACCATTTCGGCAGCAAGAGCGACCTCCTCGACGAGATCGTCCACCGATTTACCCGGGATATGCTGTCGGCTCTCGAGCCGATTCTCGAGGATACATCTCTGAGCGCCCTGGAAAAACTGCGGCTCTACCTGGTTCGGGGATTCAGTTGGAAGGTCCAGGATCGGGAGCGCTTCTACATGCTGCTCAACGCGCTCTATACCGATGAGAACCTCCTGCTGAGAAAGAAAATGTCCGACCGCTCTGTGAGGATCATGTCGCCGATCCTCGCTCGAATAGTAAACCAGGGAGTTCGAGAGGGGGTCTTCGAGACCCCGATCCCCGATCGGGCCGGCGAGCTCGCCTTGAGGCTTGCAAACGCCCTGGGAGAGGAGGCGGCGGAACTCTTTCGACGGCTGCCTGATGAGCCGGAAGCAGTCAGCCGGATCGACGCGATCTTCGCCGAGGTCGAGTACGGGATGGAGCGGCTCATCGGGGCGCCGCCGGGGACGATCCTCATGGTCGACCGGGGTGACCTCTACGCGATGGCCGGGAGGCGCGCGGAAAAGGAGGGGAGAGCATGATCCGGATCAAGGGGGTCCACAAAGCGTATCGAAGCGGAGACACCTCGGTCCACGCCCTGCGGGGCGTGGATCTCGAGGTTGCCTTCGGCGAGTTTACCGCGATCGCCGGTCCCTCGGGGTCTGGAAAGTCGACGCTTCTCAACATCATCGGCTGTCTCGACACCCCGGACTCCGGGACCGTCCATATCGGTGAAGCGGAACTCACCGGAGCGGACAGGAGGGATCGCGCCGAGTTCCGACGTCGTTCCCTCGGATTTGTCTTTCAGTCCTTCAATCTCATCCCGGTCCTCACCGCCTACGAGAACGTCGCCTTTGTCCTCAACCTTCTCGGTCTCGAGGAGCGGGAGTGCCGGCAGCGGACGATGGCGATCCTCGCCGAGGTAGGTCTCGAAGGGATGGAGGATCGCCGACCGACGAGGCTCTCCGGAGGCCAGCAGCAGCGGGTCGCTATCGCCCGGGCTCTCATCAAGGAGCCGACGATCGTCCTCGCGGATGAGCCGACGGCTAACCTCGACTCCTCGACGGGTGAGGCGATTCTCGATCTGATGAGATCCCTCAACCGTCGCAGAGGTACGACCTTTATCTTTTCCACCCACGACCGGCTGGTGATGGAATACGCCTCACGCCTGGTGAGTCTCCGGGACGGAGCGGTCCTCGACGATGAGCGAAGGAGGGGCTGATGTTTCTGTTACGCCTCGCCATGCGAAACCTGCTGCGCCACCGGCGGCGAACGGTCATCACTGCCGCCGCCGTCGGTGTGGGCCTCGGCATCTACATCTTCCTCGACGCCTTTCTCCTCGGTGCGGAGCTCGAGAGCCAGCGGAATCTGGTCTGGTATGAGACCAGCTCCGCGAGGGTCTACCACGAGGAGTACTGGGAAGAACGTCAGACCCATCCCCTCGACCGGGTGATCGAAGAGCCCGGGGAGGTGCTCTCTCTCCTCGACAGGATGGAAATACCCGCGGCGGCGAGGACACGCTTTGCCGGGGAGCTTGTGGTCTTTCGTGATCCCTACCCGGAGGACGGCTCGGCACGGATCACCGCCTACGCCATCGATCCCCGGCGGGACGACCAGGTTTTCCGGCTCCGGGAGGGTTTGACTGAGGGACGCTACCTCGAACCCGGCGAGGAGGGGGTGCTCATCGGTGCGTGGCTCGCCGAGGATCTCGGGGCCGAGGTCGGATACCCCCTCACCCTCATTACCCGGACCCGACACGGCTACTACCAGACAATGGACCTCCAGATCGTGGGGATCATAAACACGCCCAACCCCGTTATAAATCGGACCGGTCTGTTTGTGCCCCTCGAGACCGCCGACCTCTACCTGCAGATGGAGGGAGCGGTTACGGAAGTCAACATGCAGTTCCGGGGCGCGATTGTCGGTGGGGGAGGCGACTACATGGAACGGCGTGCCCGGGAGGTGGAGGGCCGACTCGCCTCGGTAGCCCCGGAGACAGAGCTGCTGAGCTGGCGCGAGCTTGCCGCGGACTATCTCGCCCTCGCCGAGACAAAACAGTCGGGAAGCGGGGTTATCCTCTTTCTCGTCTTTGTCATCGCCGCTGTCGGCGTCTCCAACACGATGCTCATGTCCGTCTATGAGCGAACCAGGGAGCTCGGCATGATGCGCGCCCTCGGGATGCGTGACCGGGAGATCCGTATCGCCTTTCTCCTCGAGGCCGGGGGTATCGGTGTTGCAGGCGCCCTGCTCGGCTCGACCCTCGGCGCCCTGCTCACGGCGTTTATCGTGCACGTCGGCATAGACTACGGCTGGATTCTCCGGGAGATGGATGTGGGATACCGACTCGCGGGAGTTATCCGCGGCGCCTGGAACCCCCGCGCCTTTCTCACCGCCTCCCTCCTGGGAGTGCTCCTTGTCATGACGATCTCGCTCGTTCCGATCCGTCGCGCCCTCCGCATGGAGGTTACCGAGGCACTGAGGAGCTGAGGATGAAGCTTGTAACAATCGCCTGGCGCAACCTGGGGAGAAACCGGAAGCGGAGCCTCCTCTCCCTCTCGGCTATCGCCGTCGCGGCGCTGTCGATCACGCTACTCTTTGCGCTCCTCACCGGGATGGCCGAGGAGCTGGCGGATAACCTCATAAACCACTACAACGGCGAGGTGCGTATCAGGCACGCCGAGTACGGGGAGTATGAGCGGTTCAACCCGCTCCATCTGCGCATTCGGGACGCCGAGACCCTCGTCTCGAGGCTCGCCGGGACAGCAGGTGTCGCCGCCGTCTCTCCGCGCATCTCCTTTCCAGGGGCGGTCCTCCGGGATGAGCGGAGCTTCGGGCTCCGGGGGCTCGGTCTCGACTTTGCCCTTGAGGGGCGCTATCAGAACCTCGAGACGCTCCTGGTGGCAGGGGTGCTCCCGGAGGAGACAGGGCGTGAGGGAAGAAGGGTGAACGCAGCCGTCGGCACAGGGGTGGCTCAACGCCTCGGCCTGGAGGTGGGCGACACTTTTACCCTTCTCGCCTCGACGATGAGCCGGGGGACCAACGCGATGAGCTTTGAGGTTACCGGTGTTCTCGACTTTCCCGTGGGAGGGCTCAACGCACAGACCTTTATCGCCCCCCTCGACGCGGTACAGCGGCTGCTTCGTATGGATAGCTCGGTAACCGAAATCCTCCTCAAGGGGGAGGGGAACCTTAGCGCATCGCAGCTCGCAGAGATCGCCACCACGGTTGTGGCGAGGAGGGAGGAGGGGAGCGAGCTCTCGGTAGAGCCGTGGACGGAGATCCGCAGTACCTACAACGTTATCGAGATCGCCCGGGTGACCTACGGCTTTATCGCCCTGGTCTTTTTTCTCCTCGGCAGTACGGTGATCATGAACACCGTGATGATGGCCGTCTTCGAGCGGCGGGAGGAGATAGGCACCCTCGCAGCCCTGGGGATGGAAGAAAAGGAGATCGTGAGGCTCTTCTTTCTCGAGACCCTGATAATGAGCGCCATCGGCTCCTTCTCGGGGGTCATCCTCGGTGTTGCTATCGCGCTACCCCTCGAGCAGGTCGGCATCGACCTTTCCCAGGCGATGCAGGGGGTCAGTATGGAGGTCTCGGACATCATCTATCCCCAGGTCGATCTTTTTACAACCGTCGTCGTTTTCCTCGCCTCCACCCTGGTTGCCACAGCCGCCTCCTACCTCCCCGCCCGGTCGGCAGCGAAGATCGACCCGGTGGAGGCGCTGCGGGGGGAGTAGCCGTAACGACATGAAAGAGGACGGAAATGCGCACTTTGGAGTGTGCAGTGATTGCGGGAGTGTGCAGTCTCGACTGCCCAACCGGCGCTCCCTCGGGGGTGGGGGCAGCGCCGAAGTGCCTGCAAGTCGGGCCCCGCGGAGGATTGAGGAGAGAAGTATGAAAGGCAGTAACAAAAGCAGAGTCAAAAATCTTGCCCTCGCCCTGGTGGCGGTCATCCCGGTTCTTTATCCCGGGGTAGCGCTCTTCGGACAGTCGAGTCCGTCGGCCGAAGAGATCATCCGCAGGTTCGACGATAACCAGATCCACGAGACCGCCCGGATCGAGGCGTCGATGGTCGTTCATGACCGCTTCGGGGAGAAGCGTACGACCATGGAGATCTACCAGGAGGGGCGGGAGCAGACCCTTATCGAGTACACCAGCCGTGAGGAGCGGGGCCAGAAGGTGCTGCGCACCGAGGATGAGATCTACCTCTACTATCCCGACGCGGTGGAGCTTATCAGACTCCAGGGCGCGGCGCTGAGGCAGTCGATGCTCGGCAGCGATATCTCCTACGAGGACATGACCGGGAACCGAACCATCCTCGACACCTACGAGGTGGAGCTTTTAGGAGAGGAGCAGATCAACGGGAGGCGCGCCTTTCGTCTCGAACTAACCGCCCGGGAGCGGAATGTCGCCTATCCGCGGCAGCTGTTCTGGGTGGACGCCGAGCGCTTCGTACTGCTCAAGTCGGAGATGTACTCCCTCTCGGACCGCAAGCTCAAGGAGATCACCACCGAGGCGGTGGAAGAGATCGACGGCAAGTGGATCCCGGTGGAGCAGAGGATCTGCGATACCCTCAAGAGGAACTCGAGAACTGAGTTCAGAGTCGAGCGGATCGAGGTAGGCATCAGACTCCCCCGGGGGGTCTTTTCTCTGGAGGAGCTCTCATGGTAACCCGCTCCCCCGCCGGGGTGCCGCTGCTCCTGCTCCTTGCACTCTCCCTCTCCTTTCCTCAGGTCGGGGGCGCCGAGGAGCGTGAGACCGTGCAGACCGTCGAGATCGAGGCGATAAACGCCCTTTCCCGGGGAGAGGAGATCGATGAGTGGCAGCTCTCTGGCCTCGGCCGGGTGGAACTCGACTACCAGTCCCGGGGAAGCAGATGGGTACGCTCACGCCTCTCGATCAGGGCGGAGCTTCTGGAGAACCCCGACCCCGAGGCGGCGGATCTCAGGCTCACCATACCCCGCGCCTTTATCCGCGCCCGATTTCCCCTTGGAGAGAGCTACCTCTTCAGGGCTACCTTCGGCAAGAGCAGGGTAACCTGGGGAGACGGTGCCCTGTACAACGCCGGGGATCTCGTCTTTGGTGAGGCCGGCGGCGGGGCGGACCTCTTTTCGACCACTGGAGTCCGGGAGGAGACGGACTGGCTCATCACCGCCTTTTTCCCTCTCGGCCAGTTCTCCTTTTTTGAACCGTTACTCCTGGTGCCGGAGGGGGAACTCGTCGGCGATGAGGGAGGCGACGGAACTACAGAGGGGGCGCTCCTCGCCGGCGCTCCATCAATAGAAGAGACCGCGGCGGGTGGCCGGCTACAGTGGCAGCTTTGGAACCTCAAGATGGAGGGGGGCTATCTCTTCTCGGCGGCTGACAATGAGCAGGATCTCTCCTTTTCCCTCCAGGGTAACATCGGCCCCGACGTCTACGGCGGCGTTGCCACCACCTTTCCAACCGGAGGCCCCACTCCTGATCCCCGCGAGGAGCTTAGAATCACCGCCGGGGCGTACCACCAGTATCGCTACCGCTCCTCGGGGCTCCTCACCTTTCGCCTCGAGGCGCTTATCTACCCCGAGGGGATCTGGGAGGAGAGCGCTGCCACAGCTCTAAAGCGCCCCTGCGGTCTCGAGCCGCCCTGCGGCGTGAGCCTCTACCCCGAGGTCTCCTGGGTTCCTTCCGAGGCGGTAACCCTCTTTACCAGGGCGGTACTCTCGCCGGTCGACGGCTCGGGAGTGGTGATTACCGGTGGGGAGTGGAACATCTACGAGGGACTCACTCTCGGCGCCTATGTCGCAGCCCAGGGCGGCGGGTCCGAAGACCGCTACAGCTTCGACCGGCCCGGGGGAGGGAGTCTCACGACGAGGATTCGCTACCTTTACTGATCCCCACGGAGCGTGTATGTTATACACGAAACGTTTAGTGTGGCCCGGGGGGACTTTGTAGCCATTTTGCAAGTCTATAACTCATAAACAGTTACCCGCACGGTTGTCCTGGCCTGACTTTTGCGTATGTTTTATCGCATGGGTTTCTCCCCGGGGACCCGTAACCGCCTGTGGGAGCGGGTCCCTAAGTACTCACACTGGGATGGTGATGGAAACAATCCTGTTGATCGATGACGAGCAAGCGGTTCTCGACGGCCAGCGAAACCTTTTGCGGCTCAACGGCTACCGGAAGATCAGAACCGCCCGAAGCGGCGCTGAGGCGAGGGAGCAGCTCGACCAGGAGCCGCCGGCCCTGGTCATAGTCGACCTCACCCTCAGGGAGGAGTCGGGACTCGATCTGCTTCGCTGGATGCGAGAGCAGTTTCCCGAGACGGTTGTCCTCGTCGTCACCGGAGCGAGCGATCTCAAGCTCGCCGTTGAGTGCATGCGTGCCGGAGCCTACGATTTCCTGGTCAAGGGAAGCGACACAGGCAGACTCCCCGGGGCGGTGCGAAACGCCCTCGAGCACCGGAACGTCATAAAGGAGAATCAGCGTCTCCGGGACGCCCTGGTGCGCCCGGCGCTCCAACGGCCCGAGGCGTTCGAGGAGTTCATCACCGTCAGCGACCGGATAACCCGTCTGTTTCATTATCTCGAGGCTGTCGCGCCCCTGAGGGACCCGATACTCCTGACTGGAGAGACAGGGGTGGGAAAAGAGGTGATGGCCCGGGCGATCCACACTGCCGGCGGCCTCACAGGTCCCTTTGTCGCCCTCAATCTCGGTGGTCTCGACGATCTGGTCATATCGGACACGCTCTTTGGCCACAGCCGTGGCGCCTACACCGGTGCCGATGGGCCTCGGGAGGGGCTGATCCGAACCGCCGCCGGGGGAACCCTCTTTCTCGACGAGTTTGGTGAGCTCTCCCAGGAGTCTCAGACCAAGCTCCTGCGGCTTCTCGATTCCGGGGAGTTCTTTCCTCTCGGTTCCGACCGGCCGGACACCTCCCGGGCGCGGATAATCCTTGCGACCAACCGGAACCTCGAGGAGGAGGTTGCCCGGGGCGGATTCCGCAGGGACCTCTACTTTCGGGTCTCCGCCCACCAGGTACGCATACCCCCCTTGCGGGAGCGTCCCGAGGACATCGAACCGATACTTCGCCATCTTCTTACTATCCATAGCGAGCGGCTCGGTCGTCCTCCCCTCGAGCCGGACCCGGCGCTTCTCGACAAGCTCAGACAGCGTACCCTCTCCGGCAACGTCAGGGAGCTCGAGCAACTCGCCCTCTCGGCCCTCATACACGGCAGGTGGAACGGGCTGCGGGAGGGAGAGGCCCTCGACCGGCCGGCTGCGGCCGGCTACGCCACTGTCGCCAGGACCGCTGCTCCTGAAGCCTCCGACTCCTCAGAGGCACGGGTCGGGGTCTCCGGGGTCGCCGTTCGCTTCGGCCCGACACTGCCGACGCCGACAGAAGTTGTCGAGGAGCTCCTCAGGGAGGCGGACCGGCGCAACCCCGGCAACCGGAGCGACGCCGCCGCGGCGGTAGGTCTCTCCCCCCAGGCCTTCTCCAACCGGTGGCGGAGGATGGTGGGAGAAGACGGTTAGTCTCCCAGCGCTCCAATACGACCATAGCCGACTTCCCAGCCCCTTCTCTTAACCGCGGCTCTATACGTTCGTATCTCTATTGGTACCTAGACTGGAAGTAGATGGGCAACAAGAGAGGGCCTCCCGTAGCCGGGAGGCCCTCTTTCTGAACGTTATGGGCGAGACCGAGCCTTCTCCCGACGGCGCTACCGGACGACAATATCCATCGCAGAGTTGGAAGTCAGATCGGCGCTTAGTACCAGGTTCTGATAGGACGCGCCGTCGTCGAGATCTACCGCAGCGGTGTTTGGACTGATCGATCCCTCGTTATGCGCGTACAGCAGAATGTAATTGAAACCGTTGTTGAGGGTTAGTGACCGGGGGGTGGGAGTACCGGTGAGTGTGTAGTTGTCAAAGACAACGGTGCCGTTCACCACAATCGTGACGATGTCTCCATCCACCTGTCCGCTGTCCCATGCAAGAATTTCGACACTGGTACTGTCGACATAGGCTATACCTGCGTAGTCCACCGGTCTTCCGTTGTAATTCCCCGGAATCTGGGAGGTGGTAGCTCCGTCGTCCTCCGGTGCCGCCTCCTCACATCCGGCGAGCGTGAGCATAGCCAGCGCTCCTGCCAGGATCGCAGCTGTTCTGACCCTCGAAATCTTTCGCATCATTGCACTCCTCCAAGTTCGTGATTAGTCCCATCTACGTCCTGAAGAGCGAAATGCGTGCCATGCTGTCGGATTAGCCGTGCCCGGGAGTTGCTGTGAAAGTAATTATCTGTGGTGAAATAGGTTAGACTGGTTACGCTTCTCTGATGAGGCTATGGGCCGAACCTGGAGGGAGCTCGTCCCCGGGCTGGAGCGTGCATCGATTTTCACGAATTGAAACGCCCCTACATCGTATGTGTATCGCTGTTACTTCAACCAACCCGCCCTATAAACTCCCTGACCCGCTCAAAAAAGGGCTGGGGATCCTCCACCCAGGGAGTGTGGCCGGCGATCTCGCTGAGCCAGAGCTCTCCCTGGGGCAGGGCGTCGGCAAATCGCCGGTTGTCGACCTCGAGATAGTAGTCGTTGGCGCCGGAGACCACCAGAACCGGGATGTCGATCGAACCGAGATCCTCGGTGCGACTCCAGCCGTCGAGGGCGCCTTTTGCCTCAAAGAGGTCCGGGCCGAGCCAGTACTCGGCGAGTTTGAGGTTGAGGGATCCGAGGCTGCTGAGAAAGGAGTCGGGCCACGGGTCGAGGCGGCAGAAGTGTTTCGGATAGAAGTACTGCGAAAGGAGGGGGAGCAGTTCCGCGAGATTATCCCCCGACAGCTGCCGGTAGGCTGCGTGGAACGCTTCCGGCAGCGCCTCCCGCCGCGCCTGGAGCCCCCGAGCGAGCATCTCCGTCGAGTCAAAGCCGTTGATCAGGAGCGCTCCCGATGCGGCATGACCCCTCGCCAGCATCTCGAGGGCTACAGCTGCGCCGAAGGATTGGCCGAGAAGGATCAGCGGTTTGCCAGGATCAGCGGCCGCGGTAACAACCGCCTCGCACTCCTCGACGTACTCCGCGACGGATCGGGGGTAGTCATCTGTGGCGGGGTCCTGGGACCCTCTCGGAGCGTAGGTAATGACCTCGCACACCTGTGCAAGCTGGTCGGTGAGCTCTTTATAGAACGCCGGGGGCAATCCCGGCCCTCCGGGGATCAGGAGAGTCTGAACCGCCGCGCTTCCTTCGATCTTGTAATCCATACTATTGAGCGTCGTGTCTGTCGGCGAGCATGTCAACAGTGTGTTTACACCGGTTTTCCCCAAAACCTGAGCATCGAAGTTATACTGTAAGGGGTAGCGTCGATGGATATAATCCGCCACCTGGAGAAAGAAGGTCACATTCTCACGATCCGTGATCGCATCGGACTCTGGCGGCAAACGGTGTCGGCTCTTTGCGCCTCGCTTACAGAGGGAGAGTTCCATCGGCGTCTGTCCCCCGCCTCCTTTGGAGTTCACATCGATAACGGTGAGCCACGGCTTTCAGTCACTGACCCGGAAAAGATAGGCCCCCTCAAAGGGGCGACGCCCCCGAGGGAGGTATGGCCTTACGCGGCACCGGAGCAGACAGGTCTCGTTACACCCCGTTTAAGCGAAGCGACCAACGTCTACACCCTCGGGTTGATCGGGCTCTTTCTTCTCACCGGAGAGCCTGCTCTCAGTGGCGATGGTGAGGTATCCCTCCTCGAGCGGATTGTCCGGGCCGAGCCGCCTGTTCCACCGACCAATGGTCTGTCCGGGGAGTCCGAGGCACTTCTGAGGCGCGTTCTGTTACGGTCGACGGCGAAGCGTCCGCAAGACCGGTATCCGAGCCTCGCCCTCTTCGAGGCGGGGTTGTCCCTGCTCGAGGAGAGCGTGTCTGGAGCTGAGGCGGGTATCTCGCCGGGGCTCATCGGCCGGGACGACGAGTACCGAAGGGTCGTCGATTTTCTGCAGCGTGTGCGCAGGGGGGAGGAGGGACACCTGCTCATAGTCGGGGAGCCAGGTCAAGGCAAGAGCTACCTCTGGAGCGGTGTCGTCGAAGAGCAACGGAAGGAGGGGGAGCTCTGGTGTTTCTACAAGAGCCCCCAAACCGGCCGGGTTCCCTACGGCGGACTTGCGGCGGTTCTACGGCAACTTCTCGCCGCGGCCGAGGCCGGCGGTCACCCCGGGCTCACCGGGAAGGGACAGAGGACGCAGGAAATCGTTTCGTTTCTCATCCCCGAGTTGCATCGCGGGAGTCGAGCGCCTGAGGACCCCGGGAGCATGGCGCTTCCCCCGGAGGCTGAGTACGAGCTACTTCGCACGACGGTGATGCTCTGTGAGCAGAACGCTCCGGTTATCATCGCCCTCGATGATATACAGTGGATCGACGAGCAGAGCCTCTCGGTTTTCGAGTCCCTCGCGACGTCGCTGCCTGGGCAGACGGCCCTGGTCTTTATCGGCCGGCCCGAGGCGACAGCCCGTCTGAGGGATCGCCCGGGGCGCTCGGAGCTTGCTCTCAAAGGTCTCGATGAGGGGGCGAGTCGACGGCTACTGACTACCCTGCGCCGTGAGCGGTACTCCGGCGAGGCGGGGCGGGAGCGGTTTTTGCAGGTCAATCAGTACGCCCAGGGCAATCCTCTCGCCCTGATTCATCTCTCTGATCGTCTCGAAAGCGGTGATCCCGGGGCGATAGGGGCGCAGCTCCGCACCGATTCGGATACGCTCCTCGCTTCTCTCGCCCGCAGTCGTCTGGAAGTCGTTGGTGACCGGTCCCGCAGGCTTCTCCAGTTTCTCTCCCTCCTTTTGCCGCCGGTTCCGACCCGGTACCTTCGTTGGTCTGCCTCTTTCGAGGAGGCCGAACTCTCCGAGCTTCTCGAGCAGTGCGAGCACGCCCTTCTTCTCGAGATCCGCGACGGCGGCGAGATGATCGCCTTCTCCCACGATTCCATTGAGACCATCGCCCGCAGCGAGGCGGTGAGACGGGAGGATCTTATCGACTCCGCCCTCCCGGTTCTCCAGCGCGCCGCAGGCGACGGGGACGAACGCGCCCTTTTCGCCCTTGCTCACCTCCTGGTCGAAGAGGAAGAGGTTGTTGGAAGGCGGCTACTGGGGGACCGGGAGGCTCTCGGGCTGTTGCAGGCCGCGGCGGGCCGGGCGGTCAACAGCAGGGCCCCGAAAGACGCGTTGCGCTTCAGCGAAGCAGCCTTGAGCAGAGTGGACGAGAGCGTCCCGGAAAGCCTCCGGACGGCCCTGCATGGAATCGCCCACCAGGCGGCGTACGCCCTCGACGATGTAAGGGCGATGAGCCGCCATTTCTGCCGGATAAAGGCGGCGGGGGATATTCTTGAAACCAATCGGGCGCGGCGGCTCTGGATCGACCTGGCCTACGTAAACTCGAAGTTTTCAGGTGCGGTTCTCATCGGCCGGCGCAGCCTCCGGGATCTCGGCATGTTCGGGCCCCAGGATGAGCAGGATCTCCTGCGCCGCGCCCGGGGGTATCTGAGAATCCGCCCGGTGGCCTCGGTTGAACGGGCGCTTCTGAGAAAGCCCCGGGCGGAAGACCCCGCTTCCCACCTGATGGTCAGTATAGCGAGCACGCTTATTCTGCCTGTTCTCATGACCGACAGCAGGTATCTCGCCCTCCTTTCTTACGCGATCTTTCGCGAGGGTTTTGCCCGGGGCATCTCGCCGGAGACGGGTAACGGTTTCGTCGCGTGGCGGTTGTGGGAGTCCACCGAGCGTATCGAACCAGGCCGGGTGCGCAGGATGACCGAAGCGGCGGTCCGACTCGCCGAGGCGGGAGGAGACCCGATTGCAAGCCACTCCACCCGGACCTATGCAGCTGTCTTTGCCCTGGGATGGACGAAACCGTATGACCGTGGCATGGAGGAGCTTGTGGAACTCTACCGACAGGGGATCGACCTCGGTAACTTCCGTTTTGCCTCCCACGCGACCCATCTCCACGTACAGGCGCAGCTCTACCATGGTGTTGCGCTCCCGACAGTCTTCGAGGCGATCGAGACCGGCCGGGCGGAAATCAGAGGCTACCACCACTACCGGGAGGCCGGCGCCCTGGCAAAGTACGCCCAGGCAGTGGAGAGCCTCATGGGACGTACAACGGACCCTTTGAGTCTCACCGGTTCGGTGATCGACGAAACCAGCTACCTTCGGGATCTCGATAAGCGGGAAGACAGGCTGAGCAGGGAGGGGTTTTTCGCCCTCAAGGGGATCCTCGCGATCTTCGGCGGGAACATCCCGGAGGCGCTCACTCAGTTTCGCCGCTTCGACCGGGGTGCGCCCTATACCGCGGCAGTCCACGACAACGCGGTGTTTCGCTTTTTCTGGGGCTTTGCGGAGTTCCTCGAGGGAGAGGCCGAAGCAGGGCGTCTCGCCATGCACCACCTCAAGCGGTGGTCACGGGCAGTGCCCGAGAACCATCGCCACCGCTACCTCGCCCTCAAGGGTGCCCGGGCAGTGAGGCGGGGGCGGCTGAGGCGGGGCATGCGCCTCCTCGACAGGGCGCGGAAGGCGGCCCTCGCGGCGGACTACCCCCATGATGCCGCCCTTATCGCAGAGAACCACGCCCTGAGGCTGCGCGCTGCCGACTGGCGGCGGAGAGAACTGCTCCATCTTGCCGAGAGTCTCTACAGCAGTTGGGGGGCGGTTCCCGCGGCGGAGCGAGTCCGCGGCCGCCTTGGCCGACAGGGCGAGGCAACGGCTCCCGTGGAGAAAGTACTGGAAGAGGGGTTTGTCGAGAGCCTTCTGGAGGCGCCCAACGAGCCGGAACTGCTCATGCGGGCGGTTGACCAGATCTTCGCGTTCTCAGGAGCCGAGCTCGCCTTCCTTCATCTCTGGACCGGTGAGCTTCGGGAGCTGTACATGATCGACTCCCGAGGTGGCCGCTTCGCCGGTCCCTACGACCCACGGGGAGGGGCATCGGCGCTTCCGAGGATGGTAATCCGAGCTCTCGAGCGGCCGCCTCAGTCCGAAGGAGGGGAGATCGCCGAGGTTGTAGATGGGGCGGGAAAGGCGCGAAGTCTCGCCACGGTCGACCGTGATCCGACCGATCAATGCCGCATGCGCATCGGACTGCTGAGCGCCCCGGAGGGGGGAGAGTTCTCCCAACTCGTTCGGACCCGACTGGTCGCGGGCAGCTCCCTGGTGACAGCGATGCTCCGGCTGCGACGGGTGAGCAGAAAGAGCAGAGAGCAACAGGAGGATCTGGCCAGTGCCCGGCAGGCTGTGGCAAAGGCGGAGGAGTACTCCCGAACCCTCTTCGGCTCCCTTCCCGAAGGTCTCCTGCTCCTCGACCGCCGGGGATCGGTGCTCTATTACAACCCTCCCGCCCGGGACTACCTCCTCTTTGGTCTGGAGCTCTCTGGTCTGGAGTCGAGACCAAGGCTCGAGGAGGAGCTCCAGGAGGCGGTCGAGGCGACGCTGCGGACAACGGTGATCGGCTCGACCGGAGAGTTGGAGATCCCCTGGCGGCAACGGGAGCTTCGCATGTTGCTCACCGCAGCGCCCGCTCCGGGAGAACCGGAGGAGACGATCTACGCGGTGAGTATCGCCGATATTACCGAGCAGAAACTCCAGGAGCGATCTCTGCGGCGTCGGGAAAAGGAGCTTATTATCGCCGACCGGATGAGCTCTCTCGGCATGCTCTCCGCGACGATTGCCCACGAGGTGAGCAATCCAAACCACATTGTACAGCTCAACGCCCAGGCCCTGCTGATGATGCTCGAAGCGTTCAAGCGTCGCAGCCCGGAGGTATCTGCCTTAGAGATAGATGAGGCGGAACAGCTCGTTGAACAGATACTCGACGGCGGGCACCGGATCGAAGAGGTCGTGAGCCGGGTAAAGGAGTATGGTCGGGAGGGAAGGGGCGATCAGAGGGAGCGCGTTGACGTGGACGCAGTCTGCAGCCGGGCGATGCGGTTTTCCCGGATCATGGCGGTACAGTACACCAACAATCTGCACTACGAGCGCTCCGGAGCGTTGCCGCCGGTCATGGCGGTCCCAGGCCTACTCGAGCAGGCGATCATAAATCTGATTAAAAACGGCTGTGAGGCGCTTCTCGACTCCTCCGGCCGTGTCCGCCTCGCGACGGCCTTTGACAAGGAGCGGCGGGAAGTTCTGATCCAGGTGAGTGACGACGGCTCGGGGCTCCCGGAGGGCGGAAACGTGAGTATCGGTGAGCCCTTCTCCTCATCCCGGGCGGACCTCGGCGGGACGGGTCTCGGGCTTTCCATCGTCCAGACGATACTCGAGGCCCACGGTGGAACGCTCGTTTTCCGGGAGGGTCAAGATTACACCACCGTTGCGGAAATGAGACTTCCCGTAGTGGAAACCTAGGTCTGCTTACCGTATCTTTGGTGAAACAACGCTCAGGAGGCGCCACGTGACCAGGGAAACTCATCTACAGAAACCGCCCGCGGGCAAACTGCTTCTGCGAACCCTCATCGCCGCGGTAGGTGCGGCGATACTCAACAACCTCTACTCCATGGTTTACACCGCCGTCACCGGCGTTTCCATCCCCGATGTGATAAACGCGTTTTCCGTTACCCTTTTCTCGGCGGTCCCGGTGATCCTCGGAGGGTTGGTCTATCTCCTTGCCTCCAGATTCAGCGTCAAAATCGCAAACATAGGTCTTGCCGTCGGCACGGTAGTTCTCTTTGTGCTCTTGACGATCCCCTCCTTCGGGGAGACGGTTACCTCTCCCGCAGGTTCCCAGCCCGCCCCGGAGGGCTTTACCGGCCTCAGCCTGGGCCTCCACTTTGCCGGGCCGATCCTGCTGCTCGCCCTCGTCCCGGAGTGGCGGCGCCGCACCGACTGAGTCGGGCCCCCGGGGCGGGT
>JBKHDM010000027.1:0-33420 GCA_046541355.1 Spirochaetaceae bacterium | reverse complement strand
TCGGCGGGGACGGAGGAGGATGGGAGGATGTCGGCGGGGACGGAGGAGGGTGGGAGGATGCCCAGAAAAAGAAAAAGAGAGAAAACCACCCACGCCCCCGGGGTTCGCCCACCGGTGTGCATCACAGATCCACAGCGGGGGTGGCGAAAAACCGTATTCCCTCCCCGGCGAACAGCTCCTGCAGCTCAGAGACTATCTCCTGGATCGCCCGAGCCTCCTCCTCCTCGAGGTAGGCGAAGTAGAGAAAGTTCTCCTGCGGCCAGACATGGTCTCCCCGACGGGGGCCTGAGGTTCCCACCCCCTGAACCGCCGAGAGGAGGGTGTGGTACTCCCCGACCTCCCGCTCGGCGAGGCGATCAAAGAAGTCCTCCTGCACCGAGCGGTTTCCCACGACTTCTACCCGTATCACGCCGACTCTCCTTCTTCATGACCCTTTATCGTCCCAAGCTCCTCCTGGTGACGCCGGCGAAGCTTCGCCTGACGCTTTGCATCCCGCCGGTCTGAAAGGAGGTTGAAGATGTAGTAGAGCACCGGCACGAGAAAGAGGGTCAGCAACGTTGCCACCGAAAGGCCCCCGACAACGGTCTTTCCTATCGGCTGCACCAGGGAGGCTCCTTCCCCCTCAAAGAATGCGACCGGCACCAGGCCGAGGACGGTGGTGAGGGTGGTCATGAGGATCGGCCTGAGCCTGTTGCCCCCGGCGAGCACGCACGCCTCGGTGAGCGTGTGCCCCCGCTTTCGCAGCAGATTGGTGTAGTCCACAAGGACGATCGCGTTGTTGACAACGATACCGACAAGAACCACCAGCCCCACGGCGGTAAAAAGACTGAAGTTCTCCCCGGTGAGCAGGTAGATCCAGACCACCCCTATCAGGGTGAGGGGAACGGTAAAAATGATGATGAAGGGATCGAGAAAAGACTCGAACTGGCTTGCCATGACACCGAAGACGAGAAAGGCTGAGACGATCAGGATGTAGATGAAGGTAGTGCCGTAGTTCTGGAGGTCCTGAAAGTCGCCCCCGTACTCGATCACCAGCTCCTCGTAGGCCGGCACCTCCTCGCGGATAATGCTCTGGATCTCCGGCATCACCTGATTTATAACCGCCCCCCGGGCGAGGCCGGCGGTGACTTCGACCTGCCGAGACTGGTTCTCCCGGTTGATGTTGACAGGACCGGTTGTGCGCTCGAGCCGGGCGACGCTCGACAGCGGTATGCGCTCGCCAAACTGGCTGACGACGAAAATCTGGTTGAGATCGGGAATCTGGTCACGGCTTCGCTCTTCGAGAATGAGGAGAATGTCAAACTCCGAACCTCCGGTGCGATACCGCCCGGCACTGATTCCATCCACCGCCGCCCGGACCTCCTGACCGATGTTGTTGACGTTTAGTCCCAGCGAGTACGCCTTGTCCCGGTCGATGACGATTTCCACCTCCGGCAGGCCCTCCTGGAGATTGAGCTGCGGCTCCGTCGCCTCGGGCACCCGCTCTTCGATGAGTGCGACAATACGGTTTCCCACCTGCCGCATCAGCTGCTGGTCGTCGGAACGCAGTTTTATGAGTATCGGCTCGCTGTTGCCCCCGGGCCCGCCCTGCTCGGAAAAACTGAAGGTCGCCGAAGGAAAGTCGTTGAACCGGGAGCGAAGCTTTTCCTGCACCGTCTCGGCGTCATCGATGCGCTGATCAAAGGGCGGCAAGGTTACCGTGAGACTCCCCCGATACTCCTCGCTCGCCCCGAGGAAGCCAAAGACGCTCGGCTGCCCCACCTCGAGGATAACGTCTTCGATACCGTTTACATCCTCCCGGACGATCTGCTCCATCTGCCTCAGGACCGTCCGGGTCACGTCGAGCCTCGTTCCTACCGGCATCTCCACATCGATGCTGACCGAGTCTTCCCCGAGGTCCGGCAGCAGGGCGAATCCCGCCCGAGGAATCACCATGACGCTACCTATAAAGACCCCCACCACCAGGAGGATGGTGAGAGCCTTGTGCCGCAACACCCAGCGCAAGGAGTTCATGTAGCTCTCGTCGAGGCGGGTAAAGAAGGCGCCCATCTTTCCGTCGGCCCAGGCGAAAGCGCCTTTCAGCGGTCGCTGACGCCGAGCGTCGAGGGGGAGGTATCGGCTCGTGAGAACAGGGATGAGAAAGATCGCCACGAGGAGTGAGGCGGCGAGGGATATGACAACGGTGAAGGAGAGGCCCGAAAAGAGCTCTCCGATAAACTCGAGTTGCGCGCGGAAGATCGCCAGGGGTAGAAAGACCGCGATGGTCGTCAGTGTGGAGGCGGTGATGGCGGTGATCATTTCCTGGCTTCCGAGGATCGACGAGGCGGTCAGTTTCGCCCCCTTCTCCCGGTAGCGATAGATGTTCTCAAGGATGACAATCGAGTTGTCTACAAGCATTCCCACACCGAGGGCGAGCCCGGTAAGGGTCATGAGATTGAGGGTCAGATCGAAGAAAAACATCAGCATGAGCGTGACGATGATGCTCACCGGGATCGAGACCGCGATGACGATCGTCGACTTTATGCTTCTGAGAAAGATAAAGAGAATAATCACCGCCAGAGCCGCTCCGGTGAGCGCGGATGATGAGACGTCGTTTAGGGAGCTACGGATGATCTCGGTTGTGTCCTGGATCACGCCAACCTCCACATCCGCGGGAATCGCCGCGTTGATCTCCGAGAGTCGGGCGAGAACGTTGTCTGCGACCTGGACAGAGTTCGTGCCGCTCTGCTTCTGCACGATGACGAAGACCCCGGGCTCCCCGTTGATGTAGACCGCGCTGGACTCTTCTTCGTAGCCGTCGTACACGTTGGCCACATCCCGCAGCCTGATCGGCACCCGAGGCGGGTCGGGGTTGTTTGGTGTCGGCTCTCCCCCGGCGTAGCTTATCACCACATCCCGAATCTGATCGATGTCGGTGAACTCCCCGGAGGTCCGGATGAGGTAGTTGGTATTCCCCTCGGTGATATTACCCGCCGAAACCTGTACGTTGTTTCCCCGCAGCGCCCCTGCAACCTGGGTAAGCGCGAGGTCATACGCCTCGAGGCGGTTCTGGGGTACCTCGACCCGGACCACCCGATCGCGCCCGCCCTGGACGTTCGCAATGGCGAC
Organism: Spirochaetaceae bacterium; assembly: GCA_046541355.1. GTDB lineage: Bacteria > Spirochaetota > Spirochaetia > DSM-27196 > Alkalispirochaetaceae > CAYZHV01. The sequence continues at coordinate 30,312 of JBKHDM010000027.1, read as the reverse complement.
TCCCTCAACCTGCTCGATTCTCGGCTGGATCGTATCGACGGCGAGCTGCCGCAGCTCCTCAGGCGTTCTGTTTCCCGAGACCTCCAACTGGAGAATCGGAATCAGAGACGGGTCGAACTTGAAGATCTGCGGCGAGGTTGCCTCCTCCGGAAGCACGTCCTTGACGAACTCGAGGCGGTCGCGCACCTCGTTGGTCGCCTCGGTCATGTCGGTGCCGTAGGTAAACTCCATCTGTACCTGGCTCGACCCCTCGCTGGAGGTGGAACTGATCTGCTCGATGTTGCTCAGGTTTGAAAGCTGCCCCTCCATCGGACGGGTCACCGCCTGTTCCACCGCCTCAGGCCCGGCTCCGGGGTAGTTGGTAAAGATGAGGAGCACCGGCGGATTCGTCTCCGGAAAGAGATCGATCGCGAGATCCGAGGCGCTGTAGAGGCCGAAGCCGACAACCAGAGCGAAAATGATAATCAACGTTGTCGGGCGTCCAACGACTGTTTTCGAAAGACTCATGCTTCTCCCCTATTCAACCATATGATCCGCTGTAAGCGGCTCTACCGTATCGATCACCCGAACCTGCACGTCGTCCTCCAGAAGGGACTGGCCCTGGTAGACCACCTGCTCCCCCGGTTCGAGGCCGTCGACAACCTCGAGAATGTTGTCAACCTCGATGCCGGGAGTAACGACTCGCCGCTCGGCTACCCCGTCGTTAACCACAAAGACGAAGGTCTCTCCAAATCGGGTCACCAGGCAGTCTGCGGGAATTTTGACGATCCCCGCCCTCTCCTCGGTGATAATGCGGACCGAGGCGAACATGCCCGATCTGATCCGCTCGTCGGTGCCGTCAAACCGGAGTTTCACCTCGAGGGTCCGTGTCGCCGGGTCGACCACCGGGCTCAGCTCGCTGACCACCGCCCCGAACCGCTCATCGGGGTAGGCGTCGAGGCGAACTACCGCCTCGAGACCGACCGAGACCTTGGAGATAAACCGCTCAGACACCCGGGAAACCAGCTCGAGCTCGTTTGTCCGGGAGACCCTGACCACCGGTGTACTCATCGAGACGGTCTGGCCGATACTGCCCGGCAGCGCTACCACCGTTCCTGCTATCGGCGAGCGTACCGGGCTTGCCACAAAGCTCTGCCCCGGCCGAGAGGGGTCCACCTCGGCGATTACCTGATCCCTACTCACCTGCTCCCCGACCCGTACGAACAGCTCGGTAAGCTCCCCGTTTGTCTCGGGAAAGACATCGATCGTGGCGGTCGTTTCAATCTCTCCATTAACTTCTATGTAATCCCTGATCTCGCCCTCGATTGCCGGGGTCACATTGACCGCAAAGACCGTCTCCACTTCGTCGCCCTCGGCAACCCCTCTCGCCCCCGGCTCGCCCTCGCTCCTTTCGCCGCCGTTTCCTCCGTCCCCGTCGGAGCCACCGCCCCCAGGGCCCTGGCATCCGGACAGGGCAAGCAGGAGCAGTAGCGCCAGGGCCGCCGGAAGAACTACGATTCGTCTTCTCATCGGAGAAACTCCTCCATTGATCTGTTTAATGCGTATTCGAGGTCGAAGAGACTTGCGAGTACCCGCTGCTGTTCCTGGATCAGTTGCAGACGGGCGTCCTGCAGATCTACCTCCGCCTGCTCCACCTCGGTGAGTTCCCGAAGCCCGTTGTTGTACGCCTGCTCGGCGAGCTCGTAGGCGCGCTCGGCCAGCTCGACGTTGAGTTCGAGGGCCTCGATACTCTCCAGGGAGCTCTCGATGCCGCTTACCAGTGTGCGCACTTCGATCTGTGCACCGGTGAGCGCCTGGTCGACGTTGAGCCGATTCTGCACCAGTTGCCGGTCAAATCCGGTGATGGCGTTCTGGCTCTCGGAACGGGGAAACCACGGGTTGATCGGCTGTACGAGGCTGATGGAGAACATCCCGCTTCCCTGGGCCCACTGGTCCAGGTCGAACAGGTCGTCCTGCCACGGGTCACCCTGAAAACTCGGGTCCACGGAAAACCCGAAGGTAAGACTCGGCAGTCCCTGGTACCGTTCGAGGCGACGCTGCTCCCGGATGAGGTCAGCCTGCTGCTGAAGCTGCCTGATGTCATAGCGCCCGAGGAGCATCGAGTCATCGATCGTACCTATCGAGCTTTCGAGCATGTCAACTCCCTCGGGAGGCTCGATGGAACCGGTAAGCCGTATCTGGTCGTCGAGGTCCGCACCGATCTGACTCTTGAAGCTCATCATCTGGGACTGAAAGCCGTTTTCCTCCTGGGCGAGCTGGGGACGGAGGTTCGCGAGATTTACCCGGGCGCTGAGGAGGGTAAACTCGTCCACCAGCCCTGCCTCGTAATTGAGCTGGGTCTGCTCGAGTCGCCGCTCCGCCGTCCGTATCCGGTCCCGGGTCACCCCGAGGCGAGCCTCGCTCACCAGAAGCTCGTAGAACTGCTTCTGCACGTCCCGCTCCACCCGGGCAACCCGGTCCTCGAGCTCGACCCGGCTCAGCCCGAGGTCGATACCTGCAAGGGTGATACCGGGGGCCAGGGCGGGGGTGAGCGTGAGGTCCATCTCCACAGCTGTCGAGAGGCTCCAGCGGGGCCGTTCCTCCGAAAACGGTTCGACCTGGTCAAAGGTCCCATCCGGGTTCGGTGTACCTGCCGGAAGCACCCCGGAGGTGGACTGTTCCTTGTTCATCCTCCCGAGGCTCGCCCGGGCCGATACCTGAGGGTAGAACCTGTTCCACCAGGAGTCCCGGACGAGCTGGTTCTGGGCGACATCGATCTGCCGGCTCTGTATGCCGAGATTGCTCTCCAGAGCGCGGGCTATCGCGCTTTCCACGTCGAGAACCGTCACCTCGGGGACGGAGGAAGGCCCTCCCTCCTCGGTTGCCCCGTCGCCCTCCTGCGCTACCACGGGTGTGGCGACCGCAAGGAGCGCCGCAAGAATAAGCCGAAGAATGTCACCCTTTTTCAACACTTTGTTACCTCTCATCGCTTCCATCCTGTTCTTTCATTTCCCCGTCCCCGGGAGCAATGCCCCTTTCAAAAAGCGTGTATAGACGGCGGAGTGATCGCATCTGTTGCTCCCTCGGGAGCTCTCGAAAGCCGCTTTCCATCATCTCCCGATGCACAAGGAAGTTCGGAAAGACGATGAGCGAGTCCGGAGAGCCCAGGGGTGCGCGCATCTCGCCCCGGCGGCAGCTCTCTTCAATGAACGAAAGCCCCTCCCGCATTCGCGCCATCGCCGACTCCGGCGGTCGGACCGGCACGCTTCTATAGCGAAGCCAGTTGAGAACCGTCACCATCGTCGGATTGTTTACCGCATAGCTCGCGGCGACCAGGAAGAGGGCGTAGAGCCGTTGTTCAACGCTCTCGATAAAGCGAATCCGCCCTGTGACGAGGGAGGCGAAGTGTGCCTTCTCCCGCTCGACAACCTTTCCAAACATCTCATCCTTGTTTCTGAAGTAGAAATAGAGGCTGCTCTTACTCATACCGATTGCCTCTGCGATCTTCTCGACCGTCGCGCCGGAAAACCCCTCGCGATCCACCACTTCTTCGATGGCCGTAAAGATTCGGTCCGGCTCGAGCATCTCCTGCGGGCCTACCCAGCACAGTTCCTCGAGACGGGCCATCCGCTCTTCCGGGAGTCTGCGGTCCGGGAGAAATCCTCTCAGAACCACCTCGCAGGCAGCCTCGACTATCCGCTCCCGCTCTTCCGGAGCCCTCGGCACCGCCGAACGGACAAAGGAGTCCCACCCCATTTCGTCCGCTCGAAATCCGCGATAGAAGTCGGTCAGCCAGAAGACCCCAAAGCGAGTCACGTACTGCTGTGCCGCCGAGGTATCCTCCCGCCCCCCGAGACTCCAGATCCGCTCCTCGAGAAGGAGCTGGTAGCGCGCCAAAAGCCCTTGAAAGGCACGCTTTGCGAGGACCGAATCCTTGAGGACATGCACGGTGAAAAAGACATAGTACTCCGGAGCGTCGCAGAAGAAGCCCATCAGGAGGGAGAAATACCGTCTCAGGAAGGGACGGAGGTTCTTCTCTCGCCGCTCCTCGAGGGGACGGAGGACACAAAGAGAGAAGTCTGCGATATATCGCTCCTCCATCGCCTCGATAATTTCAGCCTTATTCCGGAAGTGACGGTAGAGCGCCGCCTTGCTCAACCCGAGCTCCTCCGCCACCACTGATAAACTGGTGTTTGCGAAAAACTCCCGTCCCCAGGCCCGGAAAGCCGCAGCCAGTATCTGATCCCGCCGGCTTGTCTCGCTCTCGACGGCGGTGCTCATGTTGTCATAACTCCCTCCTGTCAGTCAGTGACCGAATGATCGGTGGCAACCGAACGATCGGTAACATCAACGTAAGAAAAGGCAGCTTTTCCGGCAAGACCTTTCTTAATCGTTTTTTTGCTCTCGTTTTTGCTCCCGGTGTGTGACCCGCGCCGTTGTGATAGAGCACCGCCCCGTCCGGGACTGCCCGGGCCTCCGACCCCCGCCTCACAGAGCGCCATCCCAAAGCCTGAATACTGCGCTATAAATCATAAAAAGCTAACGTATTCCTAACCTCGCCGGACTACGGTTGCGGCCCATAGGAGGACTCACAGAAGATGAAAAAGCTTTCGTTCCTGCTGCTCCTGTCGTTCCTGGCCGCCGGACCGCTTTTCGCGGCAGGTCAGGCAGAGGCGCCGATGCTCGGAACCGAGGAGAACCCGATTGTCTGGGCTCTCGTACCGTCCGGCGAGACTCAGCAGATCGTCGCCGGGGCCGATGATTTTGCCCGGATGCTCGAGGAGGAGACTGGTTACGCCTTCGAGACGGTTGTCGCCACCGACTACGCCGGAGTAATCGAGGCTCTCGCAAGTGACCCCCCCGAGGCTCACATGACCGCACTCAACACCTTCGGTGCGATTCTCGCGGCGGAGCGGGGTGTGGCTGAGGTCGCCCTTGTAGCGGTCCGCTACGGACGTCCCTTCTACGACGGGCAGATTCTCGCCCACCGGGACGCGGGGATCGAAACCATTGCGGACCTTGCCGGTAAGAGCTTCGCCCGCCCTGACCCCAACAGTACCAGCGGCTGGATTGTACCCAGCATCGTCATGGCCGCAGCGGGCGTAGACGCTCCGGAAGAGTTGGCGGAAGTTCTCGACGCGGGTGGACACGGCGGTGTTGTCAGCGCCATCTATTCCGGTAGCGCCGACGCGGGATCGACCTTTATCGACGCCCGGGACGGTGTTGAGGAGGATTTCGCCGACGTAAAGGATGTAGTCGTCAAGATCGACGAGTTCGGGCCGATCCCCAACGACGGGATTCAGTACTCCACGATGATGGACCCGGATATGCGGGAGAACATCACTGAGGCGTTCCTGCGGCTCATGGAGACCGAAGAGGGTGCCGCCGCAATGGAGTCGGTCTACGAGTGGACTGAGGTTATTGAGCAGACCGACAGCTTCTACGACCCCTTCCGCCAGGTCCTCCAGGCCTCCGGTCTCGATCTGCAGACCTTTATCGAGTAACCATCGACACCTAATCAACCTTTTCGAAAGCGGCTCTCCCAGGGGAGCCGCTTTTCGTCTACCATGGCGGAGCAATGTTAGAAGTACGAAACCTCACCAAAATCTACGACGACGGTACGCAGGCGCTTACCAACGTCAGCTTCACTGTTCAGCCCGGAGAGTTCCTCGTCGTGATCGGCCTGTCGGGCTCGGGAAAGTCGACGCTCCTGCGCTGTATTAACCGACTCATCGAGCCGACGGAAGGCCAGATCCTCTGGAACGGGCAGGACATCACCGCCGCGGATTCCAGGGAGCTCAGAGGTGTCCGCAGGAGGATCGGCATGATCTTCCAGCACTTTAACCTGGTCAGGCGCTCGAGCGTGCTCACCAACGTCCTCGCCGGGAGACTCGGCTATACAAACCCGTGGAAAACGTTGGTCAACCGCTTTCCCGCCGGGGACAGGCAGCGGGCGATGGACGCCCTCACCAGGGTCGGTATCGCCGACCAGGCCCGCAAGCGGGCGAGCGAACTCTCCGGCGGCCAGCAACAGCGTGTCGGCATCGCCCGCGCCCTCATGCAGGAACCGGAGATCATCCTTGCCGACGAACCGGTGGCGAGTCTCGACCCGGTCCTCGCTCATACAATCCTTGGCTACCTCGAGCGGCTCAACAAGGAAGACAAGATCACCGTAATCTGCAGCCTCCACTACCTCGATCTCGTCCAGCGCTACTCTACCCGGGTAATCGGCCTCAAGGACGGGGAAATCGTCTACGAGGGTAGCCGTGAGGAGATTCGAAATATGAGTGACACCGAGTTCAAACAGATCTACGGAGAGGAGGCCGAGCGCATCGGTTCGGCGGCGACGCTTCAGGAGAACGAAACGTGAGCGGCAATATGAACGTCTCCAGCAGTCGTGGTCCAAAGCAGAAAAAGCCGGCCCTCGTCTCTCCCGGCGTCGCCTTTCTCACGTCTCTCGTATTGCCCGGGAGCGGCCAGGTCCTCGCCCGACAGGTTCAGCGCGGCTTTCTCACCCTTGCGGGGATGGTCTCCATGGTGGCAATTCTCGTCTGGCGCATCTCTGTTCTTGGTATGCGGGTAGACGGCACGTGGGAAACCTTCCAACACGCCTTTAACCGACGTCCGACGTTCGTCGTTTTCGTCATTCTGATGGTTATCGCCGTCTGGATTTTCGGGGCGATCGACGCGGCACGATGTGCCGGAGCCGGAACGAAGCGTGGGCAGCCGCTGCTGTTCATCGCGATGATCGCGGGCTTTTTTGTCCTCGGATGGCAGGTGAGCGGCATCGACGTCGGAAAAGCTGTCAGGGAGTTTCCACAGACCCTGCCCCTGATTTCCCGGGTTCTCTGGCCCTGGGAGGCCGCGGTGGAGTACGAGGAGACGATACGAGGCGATACCGCCGAGATCCTGATCGCCCCGCCGGAGGAGGCGCAGGAGGCGGATATACCCGAGCAGAGCCCGCCCGAGGAGTCCGGCGAGCCGTACCTCTACACCGAGCCGAAGGTCGGCGTTCTATCGCAGCAGGACACCCGGAATCTCGAGGTGACCGAGGGCACCGAGATTACCATCTACGGCCGTAACTTCGAGCCGAACAAGGAGACCGAGCTCTGGTGGAACGATGATATCGGAAATCGCTTCCGAATCCGAAGCGAGGGGCGCTCGGCAATTGTCGAGACCGATGAGCAGGGCTCTTTTGAGATGACCTTCCGGATGCCCTTTCCCGTTATCGGGAATCAATCCGACGGAGATGATCCGATCTACCATGTCGTGGAGGCGGAACAGGTCTTTCTCGGCGACCCTCGTCCGAGTCAGGCCCTCACCGTCTCGCTCAGCAGGCTGGTGGAAACGATTATCATGGGTATGATGGCAACCCTCTTCGGCATTCTCCTCTCTATCCCGATCAGCTTTCTCGCCGCCCGAAACATCATGTCCGGCTCCTGGGTCACAACAACGATCTATTACCTCACACGGGCGGTACTCAACATTGTTCGCTCCATTGAGCCACTGATCTGGGCGCTCATCGCGGTCGTGTGGGTCGGTCTCGGCCCCTTTGCCGGTATCGTTGCCCTTACGATCCACTCCATCGCCGCCCTCGGCAAGCTCTACTCCGAGGCGATCGAGGGTATAGACCCGGGGCCGATCGAAGCGATCCAGGCGACCGGAGCCAACCGGCTGCAGACCATCGTCTTCGCCGTTCTTCCGCAGATGATCTCACCCTTCATCTCCTTTTCGATCTACCGGTGGGATATCAATGTCCGCATGTCGACGGTCATCGGTCTGGTCGGCGGTGGCGGTATCGGCTTTATCCTGGTCCAGTACATCCGCCTCCTCGACTACAGTTCCGCGGGGATCGCAGTCTGGTTTATCGCCATCACCGTCGCCCTCCTCGATTACGTCAGCGCGGAGATTCGCAACAAGCTCATGTAGGCGCGCCGCCCCAGCCTCCGTCCCCGACGCCGAGTTCCTCCCCGGGGCCTCCCCCGGGTGAAGGAGGTGCGGCGATCAGGTTACACTTGCGACTATGAACGCTATACCGGTAGCTCTTGCGGTGGCGATACTCGTGCAGATTTCCTGCCAGCTTTTAAAGGTAGTGCTCTACTCGGTTATCGAGTCCCGGGGAGCTTTCGATTATTTCGTCTCCGCCGGCGGCTTCCCGAGCTCCCACTCCGCCTTTGTAACCTCCCTTACGACTGCCGTCGCCCTTCAAACGGGCTTTACCTCCGAGGTTACCGCGGTCGCTGCGGTTCTCAGCATAATTGTGATCTATGACGCCTACAGGCTCCGGGGTCAGGTTGAGGCGCAGGCGAAGCTCATTAACCGGATCCGGGAGGAGCAGTTTCCCGGGGAGCCGCCGCTCAGCGAGCGCGTCGGCCACACCCTCCCGGAGATCGCGGCGGGCGTCCTGTTCGGCTCCGCGGCCGCGGCGATTCTCACCCCGATGCTCGCCTGAGGCGTGGCGACGCGTGGCGTGGCGACGCGTGGCGTGGCGACGCGTGGCGTGGCGTGGGCCGGCGGCCGGGGGACGGGTCAATAGGTGGTGTAGTGGACCACCTCGTCGATCAGCAACATAAGGTTTACCTCAGCGACGTAGGAGCCGCTGACCACGTAGACCCGGGGAGGCTCCTCGAGGAGGGCGCGGCCGGTGATGATCCGGGGCTTGTTAAACGTTTCGTCCCGCATGTGGCTGCGGACCGCTTCTCTCACCGCCTCTTCCACCGCCGCGATTTTGCCGTCGAATCCGTCGAGAAGCTCGCCCTCACCCCGACCGGATGAGGTTTCCACGGTGCTGCGCCGCCACGCCTGGTAGCGGACCTGCTGGAACTCGGCGAGGTCGTAGCGAAGTCGGGCGGCAAATGCTCCGTCCCTCCGGCGCCGGGTGGAGACCACCCGGAGTGCCGGGTCTCCCCAGGGAATCCGGGCGACCGGGAGGAGGGTGAACTCCTGTTCAACCTCCCGGGTTCTGTCCGAGGGAACGTAGCGGAAGTCGTAACCGTAGAGCATCCCGGAAAAGACGTAGCGCCCCTCCATGAGCAGTCGGGTCTCGACGCCGGGGTCTCCTTCATGGATGATCCGGTCCTCGTCAGTCCAGAACTCTCCATCGAGGTACACACTCTCTGCCTCCGCAGGGGGACCGGAGAAAACCAGCACAAGCAGAATCACCGGGAGAGATCGGCGAATGCTACAGGGTGAGCCCGGGAGTAACAGGTTGGTTCCCACCTCTAGAGTATCGGCGCCCCGGTGGTGCGGGTAGAGAGCTACCGGCTGTCGAGAAAGACCCGGATCGGGTTGATCCTCAGGCGCAGAACAAAGTAGAGCAGACCGAAGGCGAAGCCGGCGAGATGCGTAAGGTGGGCTACGTTGCCGCCACCACCGCCGAGCTGGCTGAAAAGGGAGAGCGCCGCGAAACCGAGTACGAGAACCGGCGCCGGTATCGGCAGAATGCCGAACAGAAAGATCCGGGCGTAGGGAAAGTAGGTCGCGAAGGCGAGGAGGACCGCGTAGACCGCCCCGGAGGCGCCGAGGAGAAAGACGTAGTACGCCCCGGTGAGGTAGTAGACCAGGAGTGAGAAAAGCCCTGCGAGAACCCCGGTTACCATGTAGTAGAGGAGAAACTCGTTGCTGCCGACCCGATCTTCAACCTGGGTTCCAAAGAAGAAAAGTCCGAGCATGTTGAACAGTATGTGACGGACGCCGGAGTGGGCGAACATGTAGGTCACCGGCTGCCACCAGAAGTTGCGGCCGATCACCAGGGCGGGGTTCATGGCGACATAGTTTACGATCCCGGGCAAGGCGGTCTGAAGAAAAAAGACCACGATGTTAACGACGATGAGGATGAAGGTGACATTATACTCTCGATACGGTAATTCGCGCTGAATAATGGATCGGTGAGCCACGGGAAAAAGGTAGCCCCTCCCCCCGGTCCGGTCAAGTGAAGTAGAATGAGCGCCGATGAAACGAGGCAAAGCCCCAGACCATTACACCCAACGGGCAAAGAGAGAAGGATACCCGGCACGCTCCGTCTACAAGCTCGAGGAGATTCACCGAAAACAACCGCTCTTCCGTCCCGGCGACACGGTTCTCGACATCGGTGCCGCCCCGGGCTCCTGGAGCCTCTATCTGAGCAGAAACCTCGGTCCCGAGGGGCGGGTTGTGGCGGTCGATCTCAAACCCCTCGGCCTTGAGGCGACCCCGGAGAACCTCACGATTCTGACCGGTGATATATACGATGAGGCAACCCAAGGGGGGATAGCCGCTGCGGGCCCCTTCGACGCCGTTGTGAGCGACGCCGCCCCGGGGACGACCGGAAACCGTTCGGTCGACACGAGTCGCTCCGCCGGGCTCGTGGAGTTCTTTATCGAGATGCTGCCGGCCTGGCTGCGCCCCGGGGGTGCCTTTGTGGCAAAGCTCTTTCAGGGCGGCGAGGAGCGGGCACTCCTCGAGGAGTGCCGCCACCGCTTCGCCTCGGCAAAAATGTTCAAGCCCAGGGCGTGCCGCACCGACTCTTTCGAGACCTTTCTCGTCGCCGCCGACTACCGGCGGCAGCGCTGATCCGCCGGGGCAGCCCCCAGGGGCAGCCCCCCGAAGCAGGTGCCCGGCGCCGGGTTTCCCGGGGCAGCCGCCCCCGAAGCAGCCGCCCGGGGCAGCCCCCGGCGCCGGGTTTCCCGGGCGGGCACCCTAGGGGCTTGGAACGTAACTGAGCAACGCGCTACACTAATGGATAGTGCGCCACGTAAGATCGCTGCCCCCCCTTGTTGTTCTCCTCGCCTTTTTTGCCGGCTGCGCTACAGTGGAGGAGGGCCGGCTCCCGGAGTACCGGCGCCCCCGGGCGGAGGCGATTGCCAGGGCTCAAGGCGGGAGCGTCGAGGGCGCTCGCGTGGCAGCGGCGGCCCTCGACCTGGTGGGGGAGCGAAACCTCACGGTCGCAGGACGTCGGTTCAACTTTGACTGTACCGGGACGATCCTCGCAGCCTACTACGCCGCGGGGTACGATCTTGCCGCGGGCTTTGGCGCCTACTCCGGAAACGGGGTGAGCCGCCTCTACGCGATGAGCGAGGACCAGGGGACCCTCAGGTATCGGGAGCCCCTCAAACCGGGGGACATTGTTTTCTGGGATAACTCCTACGACCGTAACGGTGACGGCCGCTGGAACGACGAGCTCACCCACGCGGGCATTATCGTCGATGTATCCGGGGACGGGACGGTCACCTTCGTTCACCACAACTACCGCGAAGGGGTGGTGACCGCCACTATGAACATCACCCGCCCGGACGACCAGAACCGCAACAGCCCGATGCGCATGGCGTCCCACCGGTGGCGAGCCTCGGACCCGTGGCTATCGGGAGAGCTCTACCGCGCCCACGGCGCCCTCTACGAGTAACCTTTCCCTCCCCGGGCTGCTCTTCACACCGCTGCTCGACGCTCCACCATCGGCTCGCCCGGCGCCTCGGGAGCATAGGGCGCCGCCGGTTTCGTTTCTCCTCGAACCGACGATAACCGCGGGACCACCGTTGAAACCACCCACAGGTAACAGGCAGGAAAGTAATGACATCACACCGCCGGAATTGCTACCCTGCTTGGTAATGGGTAATCGACCACTGCCTGCTGCGGTACTCCGAATGCTTTTGATCTCCCTGACCGCGATCGCCGTCATCGGCTGCTCCCCGGACGAGGCGAGCGCCCGGCGGCAGGTGAGCCGGACCGAGTACGCCCTGGGAACCTACATTTCCGTTCGTGCCTTCGACGCGGACGACAGCCTCCTCGAGGCGGTCTTTGACGCGGTCCTGGAGATCGAACGGAAGATGAGCGTCACCCGGGACGATTACGACTCCACCGAGCTTCTCGAGCTGAACCGGCGGGCGGGGCAGGAGCCCTACCAGGTTTCCCCGGATACCTACGAGGTACTCCAGGCGGCACGGGAGTACTCGGAGCTCACCGAGGGCGCCTTCGACCTGACCATCGGTCCCCTCGTGGATCTCTGGGACATCGGCTCGGAAACGGCGTCGGTTCCGGCGGAAGAACGGATCGCCGAGGCCGCGGACCGGGTTGATTACACCAAGGTCCGGTTTGAGGGGGATAACTCCGTCTATCTCGAGGAGTCGGGTATGGGGGTCGACGTGGGGGCGATCGCCAAAGGGTACGCGGCGGATGAGGCGGCACGGATTCTTATCGACGCCGGGGTGGAGCACGCCCTCCTCGACTTTGGGGGCAACATCCTCACCATCGGGAACAAACCCGACGATACCGACTGGCGAATCGGCATCCAGCACCCCGAGGAGGAGCGTAACGAGTTTCTCGGTATTCTCACCAGCAGGGACGAGACGGTGGTCAGCTCCGGCGCCTACGAGCGCTACTTCATGGAGGATGGCGTACGATACCACCACATACTCGACCGGCGCACCGGCTACCCCTCCCGGTCGGGACTGCTGAGCTCGACGATCGTCGCCGAGGAGTCGATGGCGGCGGACGCCCTTTCCACAGCGACCTTTGTCCTTGGATTCGAGGAGGCGCAGCAACTGATCGAGTCGCTGCCGGAGGTGGAGGGGATCCTGGTGACCGAGGCGGGGGAGGTATGGGTCTCACCGGGGCTTCGGGAGCGGTTCGAACTCACCGCCGAAGGATTCGCCCTGCTCGACTGATCTCAGTAGGTGCCGGCGTCGACCCCCGGGTCCTCCTCGCCCTCCTCATCCGTCAGGAGGACCTGGGCAAAAACCCGGTTCGGCAGGCAGGCAGCCCACTCCTGATGGTTCTCCAGCGCCCCGGCGGCGATACAGATCTTGTCGCGGCACGGGCTGGTTACAAACCGCGCCTGGCCGTCCCTCACTTCCAGCACCGTAGGCTCTCCCAAGGGTCCATCGAACTCCAGCGTCTGCTCCTGATCGAGGGGATAGAGAAAGGTTCCCTCGTCGGTTTCCACAACCAGGGAGTCCCCCTCGCCCCCCTGCTCCAACGCGTAGAGGGAGAAGCCGACCACAACGGCGACGGCGATGAGAATGGATAGAATGTCGAGAGACTTGACCCGCATTGACTCTGTCGTTCCGGTCTACCGCTTGCGCTTGTCCCGGATAAATATCTCCTTGCCCGGAGAGTTCTGCGCCTGCCGCTCATCAATGTCGAAAAGATCGATCGCCTTTATAAGCTCTCCGAGTTTTTTGTAACCGTAGTTTCGAGGATCGAACTCCGAACTCTTGTTGGAGACGTTCTGCCCGACGATAGCGAGATGGGCCCAACCGTTTTCGTCTTCGGAGTCCTCAACGGCGTTACGGATGAGGTTGACCAGCTTGGTGTCCATCTTGAGCTCGTTCTTGCTCTTCCGCCGTTTCTCAGTCTCCGGGGTGGCGTCCTTCTCGTCTTTGCGCAGAACCTCGGTGTAGGTAAACTTGTCACACGCCCGGACAAAGGGCTTCGGTGTCTTCTCCTCACCAAAGCCGTAGACCGGCAGTCCCGCCTCCCGTATCCGGGCGGAGAGTCGGGTAAAGTCGCTGTCGCTCGAGACGATGCAAAACCCGTCGACCCGTTCCGAGTAGAGGATGTCCATCGCGTCGATAATCATCGCGCTGTCCGTGGCGTTCTTGCCCCGGGTATAGGCGAACTGCTGGATCGGCTGTATCGAGTAGTCGTTGAGAACCTCTTTCCACCCTTTGAGAGCGGGGTTGGTCCAGTCGCCGTAGATCCGTTTGACACTTGCCACGCCGTAATTGGCCACCTCCTCGAGAAGCCCCTCGATGATCGAGGGCTGGGTGTTGTCGGCGTCTATGAGCACCGCAAGTCGGTGCTGTCCGTCGATGCGTTTCATTGAGAGAGAACTCCCGGCACCGACCTGTCGGTCTCGATAGTATGGCAGGCGGCCATCCATCGCTGGTTGGGCATCATTGTCTCCTTCGCCTTTCTCTATGTCTTGGTCTTGGTCTTGGTCTTTGGTCTGCCCGCTGCCACCCGAGGGGGAGGTTACCGACCGGTTTCGGCGTGCTCGGCGAGGCCTGAGAGCTCGTCCTCCGAGAAGACCGCGTCGATGTTCAGGATCATGACGAACTGCTCGTCGAGTTTGCCGATCCCCCGGATAAACTCGGTATTTATTGTTGTCCCGATCGTTGGAGCCGGCTCGATCTGGGAGCTGTCCATACTGATAACCTCCTGAACCGAGTCCGCCAGGGTACCGAGAACAACGGTCTCCCCGCTGATCTCCACCTCCATGACGATGATCGAGGTTTCGATCGTCTTCTCGGTCTGTCCGAGGTCGAACTTGAGCCTGAGATCGATCACCGGGACAACACTCCCCCGGAGGTTTATGACACCGCGCATGAACTCCATGGTCCGGGGCACCTTGGTCACACTCGTGTACTCCAGCACCTCCTTCACCTTACCGACCTCAACAGCGTACTGCTCACCGGCGAGGGTAAAGGTCAGATACTGGTTCAGGAAAGCTCGTGCATCGTCACTCATCGTTGGCCTCCGTAGCTCTAGAGTACAGCCCCGGGCGGGCTCCCTTCAACCTCCTGCGGGGGGCGGAGCTTCGCGAGAAACCGCTCGAGAGCCTTGCCCTCGATGCCCGCCTCCTCGGCCGCCGCCCGAAGCTCTTCCTCCCTCTTCGCTGCCCTCCGGAGGGCTTGCTGCTCACTCCCGCCGTAGGTGACCGCGTCCCGGACATGCTCCTCAAACGCCTCTACGGCGATCGGGCAGACACGGCGGGCAATATCGAGCATCACCTCACCATACGCCCGGATCTCGTACTGGGCGTGGGAGTCGATGCGGAGCTTGAGAAAGTGAAAGAGGTTGTGCAAATCGATCTGCCAGTACATCTCGGTGTAGAGACTCAAAGGTAGAATCACCCGCGCGAGCTCTCTGGCGACACCTCGGTCGAGGAGGTTCTCGTAGATGCGGTAACTCTCCCGGTAGCCCGCCTCGAGGGCGTCGCGAATCTCCGCGGCCTCCGCCGGCTCAACCGGTTGAGCCTCCCGCCCCTGTTTGTTCTCCGTCGCCTGGGCGGCTATCTGCTGCGGGTCCGGGAGGTAGAACTGCTCCTCCATCACGCTGTACCGTCCGGATATCTCGTTCAGTCGGGCGGTCCGGTGACGCACCCACTGACGGGCAACGAAGATCGGCATCTTCGTGTGAAAGGTGAGCACCACCTGCTCGAAGGGGGAGGTATGGGCGTTACGAAGGAGGTAGTTGATAAGCCCCTTATCCTGTCTGTAACTCTTGGTCCCCCCTCCGTAGGAGACCCGGGCGGACTGAACGATCCGTTGGTCCCCGCCGAGATAATCAACCAGGCGTACAAAGCCGTGATCGAGAACCGGAAACTCCCTGTCGAGGATCTCCTCCGCTTCAGGTATCTGCTGGTGCGCCAAAACTGCCTCTCCTCATCTCCGGTAGTCGAACCTGTCCCGTTCTCCTTATAGTACCACCATGAAACGGTTTGGACACCCCGGAGTTCCGGGTTTCGATGCCGACGGCCCCAGGCGAGGCCGCACATTCCGGCCCGTCGGTTCGCGGGTCAAGGTCGGCATCGTCTTTGCCCTGCTGACGCTGCTCCTCGCCTCGCCCCTCCTCGCTCAGCAGAGCGACCCGGTGCGGGTCTACGGAGAGGCCACCGAGGAGGGGGACTACCGCTTTTACGCCGACAATAACCAGATCATACCGATGTGGATAAACGTCGAGTTTCGCTCTCTCACCAATCTCGACAGCAACGTGGAGCTCCCGTTTCGCCGTACCATCGAAGCGGGGAGGGAGCGGGAGTTTCTCTTTACCCTGGAGGTCCAAAACGAGCGTGCCCGCCGGGGATACTCCCTCTCCTACAGTTTCGCCTACGGCGATCCCACGACCGCCACCCACGACGACGATCACCTCTACCTGTTCCCCTTCGGCCACGGAACAAAACATCGGGTGACCCAGGGGTTCAACGGCGAGTTCTCCCACTTCGGCGAGAATCAGTACGGTGTCGACTTCGACCTCGACATTGGAGACCCGATTTACGCCGCCAGGGATGGTCTTGTCGTCGAGGTGAAGGACGACTCGAACACCGGCGGGCCGTCAATGTCCTTCGCGGAGTACGGAAACCGGATCGTCGTGCGCCATGATGACGGCTCCTTCGGCAACTACGTACACCTGATGCAGGGAGGCGCGGATGTAACGGTGGGCGAGCGGGTCGAAGCGGGGGAGCGGATCGGCCGCTCCGGAGCGACGGGGCTCGCCTCGGGTCCCCACCTGCACTTCGATGTCCGCCTCCCCGAGGAGGACGGCGGCATGCAGTCGATTCCGATGCGGTTTCGCGACCACCTCGGAGACGCGGTTACCCCGACGGAGGGAGCCTTCTACTACGCGAGCCACCCCGGGGGCGAACCCTTCGAGGCGGTTTTTGGGGAGGATCTGAGGGCGGAGGATTTTGCGGACCACAGCGCCGAGGTCTCCCGGACCAACCGGCTGTCGGTGCGCAACGAGCAAGTCGACCTCGCCTTCGTCATCTACCTCGCCAACGGCTACGATGAGGAGCGAGAGGTGGAAGTCGACTTCCGCCTCGCAGGCATGCGGCCCACCACTGAGCTGCCGATAGTGCGCACCATCCCGCCCCTGACGGAGGTCTTTATCACCATCCTCCGGGCGGACCCCGACGCCCGACAGTGGCAGTTCGCCCCGGTGGTGCGGTTTCGCTGACCCTGATTTCCGAGTGACATCACCGTAACTCGCGGGTACACTTGCGCCCATGTTTGCAACCCTGGTCAACTCCGGGGCGATCGTGGTCGGCACGGTGCTCGGACTCATCGTCGGCTCCCGCCTCGCGGAGGAGTACAACAAACTTGTCTTTACCGCGGTAGGGACCGTCTCCCTGGTTATCGGTATCTCCATGGCCCTCGAGACCCAGCGGTTTCTCTACATGACCCTCTCCCTTGCCCTCGGCGGGCTTGGAGGAACGGCGATCGGCATCGACGAGTGGATCTACGGGATCGGACAGCGACTCAGGAGGAGGTTCGGGTCCGGCGGCGAGGGAGACCACAGCTTTGCCGAGGGCTTTCTCACCGCGAGCGTTCTGTTCTGCGTCGGGGCTCTGGCGATTATCGGCTCATTCGAGGCGGGTGCCCAGGGCAGCTACGCCCTGCTTCTGACAAAGTCGGTGATGGACGGCTTTATGGCGATACTGCTGACCGCCGCCTACGGTCTCGGGGTCGGCTTTTCGGCTCTCTCGATCCTCATCTATCAGGGGGGACTCACCCTGCTCTCCGGCCTCTTGCGACCCCTGGTAACTCCCTTGGTCCTGAGCGAGATCAGCGGCGTAGGGGGAGCGATGGTAATCATGATCGGCCTCAATCTCCTCGAGTTGCGCCAGATAAAGACCGCCAACTTCCTTCCGGCGCTGCTGTTGGTAGTGCTGCTGGTCTTTCTCGACCCCTGGCTCGGGCCCTTCGTTCTGTAGCCCCAGGGAGACTCACCCCTCGATCATCGCCACCGCCCGGACCGGGGAGCCGTCCCCCGCCTCGATAGGCAGAGGCAGACCGATGAAGGTAAAAGGCTCACCCGGGGGCAGCTCCTCGAGATTGACCAGCCCGGTGTAGGTGATGATACCCCGCTGCAGCAGTTCCCGCTCGAGTCGCTCCTCGAGGTCCCCTCCGACAAAGCGGGGCGAAGCCTCGAGGATACTCTCAAGCTCAAAGAGGCGCACCGGACCGAGAAAGAGGAGCCCCACGCCCCGGGGATGCTCATCCCCGGCCCGGGTTATCCGGGCAGGGCCGATAAACCGCTCGATCGGCAGCTGCGAGAGAGAGGGGCCGTCGGGGTCCATGTGGGAACAGGCGTCGACGTGGGTTCCGGTGTGGCTGCCGAGGGTGAGTCGCCGCAGGAGCCAGCCGTGGCTTCCGTAGGTGTGCTCGGTGGTCAGGCGCACCTCCGGGTCTCCCGGGTGGACATCCATACCGCTTCGAATCGGCTGTGAAAGATCGATGAGCCGCATCTAACCGGAGTGCTCCCGGAGGCGGTCGGTGACAAACGCCGCGAGGCTCTGATCGATCTCCCTCGCCCGCTTCAGAAAAAGGGAGCTCACCTTTTTGAAATCCACCGAGCCGTCGGTGGCGAGGACCGGAGACATCTTGGCGGCGTAAGGGCTCTCTCCTCCGTCCACCTTGTGGTGGGTAAATCCCGCCCCCGGCCGCCAGGTTAGGGCACGCTCGAGAACCTCTTTGTCGTAGCAGAGCTGGAAGCCCTCGATCTGCTCCTGGTCCTCGCCGTCGTACCAGACGATGAGATCCATCTCCTCATCGGTAAACCAGCGACGAAACCCTTCTCCCGGAACCTGCCTGACAGGCTTGATCTCCGATAACATATCCTAAGTTTACTCCAGGGGATTTCACCTTGCCACGAGGTTTCGGCTGCCTTTTACTCGTGGGCGTATCGGCAACGCGAGAATCGCTCCGTCAGGCGATCCGCGGCGCCGGCGGGTTCGAGGTGACAGGTGGCGGGGCTCGCCGTCGCTGCGGGAGCCCTTGGTCTGCTGCCTGGGCTCAGTTAACCGTTACCGCGCCGGAAATCGAGAGGATTTTCCAGTTATCCACCTCACCGCCACCAAAGAGGCCACCCCCATCTTCGGGGTCGTTTCTCATCTGGAAGGTTATCGAGTCGTCTTCGTAGAAGTCCTGAGAACTCGAGATCGTCCCGGAGGCGCTGTCGCTACCGGTGTTGGTGATTGTGATCGTGTATGTCTCGCTCTCAGGAAAGTCGGTACTCCAGGTATCTGCGTCCCGTCGCTGCGTGTAGGCGCTCGAATCGGGATGGAAGTTCTCCCAGGCAGCGCTCCGGTTGTTGTTGATGGCCGACTCGAAACTGTCGATCCGCGCTCCGATGCTGGTTTCCGAAGCGCCGCTACAACCTGCGAGGACAAGGACGACCAGAGCGATTGCACCAAAGAGGGCGCGTCGTATTCTGCGATTCATGATTAACTCCTAAATGTCCGCCGGGACCAACCCCGGGGTTATGCGTTGCTCGTAGAGGTCGAGAAAGGCCTCATACTCCTCAAGAAATGCTTGAAACTCCTCGTTCTCCGGATTCATGATGTTGAGGGTCTTCATGGTCATGTACATCCGGCCGAGCACGTGTCGCCGAAGGGAGAGGGCGGAGAGGGAGAAGTAACGATAGTTGAGCGCCTGGGTCGTTGTCAGATCTCTGAGGGGGAACAACTCCTCCTGCCGGAACCGCTCACGCTCGGTTTCGTCCTCCAGGGCACGGAACTCCTCGAGAACCGTCTCAAACTCCCCGGAGAACTCCTCCCAGAGGGTGCGATACTCCTGATACCCTTCGGCAAACTCCTCGAGCCGGGTGAGCAGGAGCTCCACACTCCGGGCCGGCTCATCGATAAAGCTATCGAGACGGGACTGATCCCAGCTCGAAAAGTCGAGTTCCCGTCCCCGCCACTCGAACACCTCTCCCGGAGGCTGTCCCGCCCCGACCTCCACCGCCTGGGCCTCGGAGAGCTCAACGGTCTCACCGCCGGAGGTGACCTCCACCAGTCCGGAGTCCACAAGGAAGAGAGTGGAGCCGTCGCTGCCGGCGTAAATGGTGAGCTCCGTCCCCCGGATACCCGCGACCACCGCGGCGGAGCCGACCCGGGGCTCACGCCCGGCGAGGCGGTTGAACCGGTAGCGCACCTCTCCCACGGAGTTTGTCATGACACTCTGTCGGCTGCCTCCCTCGGCTACCTCTCTCAGGGTAAAGACGGTGTCCGACTCGACCCGGATCGTAGTGCCCTCGCCCTGCCTCAGTTCCACAAAGTCTCCCCGACCGGTGACCACACTATCCCCCTGGTCGACGGCGTCCCCGAAGTCGAGGTCGAAGGTCTGGCCCCCGGCGGAGCGGAGTTCAGGAAACCCCTCGAGAAAGGTGACGCTCGTATCCTGGGCGCCGACTCCCGCGGCCGCAAAGAGCAGGGCGAGGAGGAGGGCGCAGGCTCCCGAGGCTCCCGGCCGTCGCGCGTGAACGGTTACTCTAAGGGTTCTCAT
The DNA here is from genome assembly GCA_046541355.1 of Spirochaetaceae bacterium. GTDB lineage: Bacteria > Spirochaetota > Spirochaetia > DSM-27196 > Alkalispirochaetaceae > CAYZHV01. Next base: position 10,354 of record JBKHDM010000027.1, on the reverse strand, counting down.
ACCGGCCCCCTCATACCAAAGAGCTGTGGTGCCCCGTCGACCCTCCCCCCGGTGAGGAGGAGGAAGGTGCCGTTGTCGGTTTCGACAGTCACCACCGCAGCCCCTTCGGGGAGATACTTCTGAAAGTAGACTTCCACATCCATACTCTCTCCAAACCTCCGGAAACTCTCAGCCGTCACCTCCTCTACCGAACGGATCCGGTAGTCGGCAAAGGTAAAGCCGACCTCCCTCAGGTTGGTCCACATTGTCTCGATGTCACGATCGAGAATGATTATCTCCCTGTCCAGGAGAAAGGGTGAGCCCGTCGCCGGGAGCACGTCTTCGACACTACCCTCGTTGAGGGTTTCCAGGAGCCGCTCGATCCGCGGCTCTCGCTGGGCGACGGGCACGGTGGCGCAGGATGCCATGAAAAGGGCCGCAACACCCAGGAGCAGGAGTTTCTTCATACGCATAACAATAGTGCGTCCCCGGTTTGCTTTCAATGAATCAGTAGGCGTGGAGGCTGTCGTAGAGCAGATTCACGCCGAAAAGCGTAAACAAGGTCGCCAGGTAGCCCACAACCGAGGTAATCGCACCGAGCCGGGGAGAGGCTCCGCGGACAAACCTGAGGTGGAGATAGAGCGAATAGACGAGCCAGGTAACCAGGGACCAGACCTCCTTCGGATCCCATCCCCAGTACCGCCCCCACGCCTGGTACGCCCAGATAGCCCCGAACAGGAGCGCCCCGAGGGTAAAGGCGACGTAGCCGAAGGCGATCGAAACGTAGGTGACCCGGTCGTAGAGCGCCTTGCGACTCGGATCTCTGCCGAGAAGAAACAGTATCGAGGAGACGAAGGCGACGGTGAAAAACGCCTCTCCGAGAAAGGAGAGGATGATGTGAAAGGCGAGCCAGTTCGACCGCAGGGCGGGAACCGGCGGAACTATCGTATACGGGACCAGGGGGGATGAGGAGATCAGCAGGAGCGTGAGGGACAAAAAGTCCGAAAGGAGTGCCGGTGCGCGGCTGCCGCGGATCCGCGGGACGATCTGCACCGCTATCAGGAGGAGGAGGGCAAAGAGGACGAGGGTCTCGTAGTCCTCGGTTATCGCCGGGAACCCGCGACGGATCGAGAGGAGAACCAGATGGAGAGCGAGGAGGAGAATCACCGCGACCCGGAGTGCCGAGGTAAGGGTAATCGACTCCCGGCCACCCCGATCCCTCAGGAGGATCCAGAGCTGTCGGATCAGATGAGCCGCCAGAGCTGCTATCGCCAGCGCCGCCGCCGCGGTTTCAACAATCGCCATTGTTACCCTTCCTCCCCCATTCTCCCTTTCAGGTAGAGCAGCAGCCCCGCCGAGAGCAACACCGCCCCGGCGAGGGCAAAGGGCGCTCCCGGGTCATAGGCTACCAGCAGACCGGTTACGATGCGCTCCTCCGAACCCACCACGACGAGCTCGGCGATCCGCATCCCCGCCTCGATGGTGATCGATCCCGCCCGGCGGGATTCGGTAAAACGGGCAAATCTGAGACCGAGGTCGCTTTCCGGCGCCTCCTCGAGAATGATAACCGTCTCCCCCGAGGCGAATCCCTCCCCCGCGGACATCGTGTAGATCGATCCTGACTCATCCTCCATCAGGAGCACCTGGGAGTTCTCCCAGCTGTGCTGCAGCAGCCGCACCGGGCCAACCCGGTGGGGATGGTTGACCGACACCACGACCTCCCGGCTCGAGCCGGAGCGCTCCTGGGAGCCGTCACCGGATTCGGCCACGGGAGTGATCTGCAGCCGGGAGTACCAGTTCTCCGGGCGCCGCTCGCTGTCGAGGAGTGTGACCCGCCACTCATCCCTGATCGTGACGCTCTCGCCGATCTCGAGGGTGATCAGCTCCTCCCGGGCGGCAAGGAGGGTCAGAAACCCTCCCATGAGCAGAATGAGCACCCCGATGTGTATCGCCGGGGCGGCGTATCCGGTAAGCCGGCGCCGGGGGCGACGTATGAGGGAGTCGGCGGTACAGGTCAGGAGGGAGAGGGCGAACAGAACGCAGGGGATGAGAAACCAGAGAGACCGGAAGAACTCGGTTGATCCAAAAAACGTAGCGACCCCTGAGGCGACGGCGGCGACAAAGAGCATCGAGACTGCGAAACGCACCGAGCTTAAAAGCCGCAGAAGGAACACTTACCCAATGGTAACCGATACACCCCGGATTGCAAGATCTTCCGGTGAAAGCTTGGCGAGCTTCCTCTGCTCCGCGAGGGATCGAAGCATCTGCTCTTCCGGCGCGCCCCGGGGCTCTACTGCGGCGGCTTGCGCCGAACCCGGAACTCCGCCTTCCCCTCCCGCGTCACCTCGTGCGCCTGTTCCCGCGCCTCCCGGTAAAAGATCTCCTGAGCCCGGCGCGCCTCGCCGAGCGGTTTTTTCCGGGTCCAGCTCCCATCGGAGTTGAGGAGCCGCGCCTTCTGGTTGTCCGAGAAGAAGATCTCCAGACTCCTCACCAACCGGTGCTTGAGCTCCCGCGCCTCCACCGGAAAGGCGAGCTCCACCCGGCGCTCGAGATTCCGGGGCATCCAGTCGGCACTCGAGAGCAGGATCTCCTCGTTTCCGCCGTTGTGGAAGTAAAAGAGCCGGGAGTGCTCGAGGTACCGGTCAATGATGCTTACAACCTCGATGTTCTCGCTCACCCCTTCGACCCCGGGGACGAGCATGCAGATACCCCGGACGTTGAGGCGAATCTCCACCCCCGCCTGACTCGCCCGATAGAGCGCCTCTATCACATCCGGATCGGCGACGGCGTTACACTTTGCCATGATCAGTCCGCTCCCCGAGGAGCGCGCCCGGGACGCCTCCCGCTCGATCCGCTGAATCATCCCCGCCTTGAGGGTGACCGGCGCCATCAGAAGCTTCTTGAGCGAGGGCACCGCGGAGTAGCCGGTTATTGCGTTAAAGAAGAGACTCGCCTCGTAGCTCAGATCCTCCCGGGAGGTCATAAACCCGTAGTCGGTGTAGAGTTTCGCCGTCTTGTCGTTATAGTTGCCCGTCGCCAGGTGCAGGTACCGTCGTACCCCGGTGCGCTCTCGTCGCACGATCAGGAGCGCCTTGGCGTGGATCTTGAGACGGGCGATTCCGTAGACGACGATCACCCCCGCCCGTTCCAGGCGCGTCGCCCAGCCGATGTTTCGCTCTTCGTCGAATCGCGCCTTGAGCTCCACCACCGCGGTTACCTGTTTTCCCTTCGCCGCCGCCTCCTCCAGCGCTTTTACGATCGGTGAGTCGCCGCTGGTACGGTAGAGGGTCATCTTGATCGCCAGGGTCTCCGGCTCCTCCGCGGCCCGGCGAATCAGCTCCACCACCGGCTCGAAGGAGTCGTAGGGGTGTTGGAGCAAAACATCCTCCCGGGTGATGGTCTCCCAGATCGACCCTTCCTCCTCCATGAAGCTCGGAAGCTGCGGCTCCCAGGGCGCGTCCTTGAGATGGTCGAAGCCGCTGAGGTTGAGAAACTGCATAAAGACGCTGAGGTCGAGAGGTTCCGGCTTATGGTATACATCCTCATCCGTGAGGCCGAGGGAGTCCTTCAGCAGCTCCATCAGACGCTCGGAGCTTCCGTTGAGGGTGAGGCGTACCGGGCGACTGTGTTCCCGACTCTCGAGGACCTGCTCCATCGCCTCGACAAAGTCCTCGTCCCGCTCCTCGTCAACGCTCATGTCCGCGTCCCTGGTTACCCGGAAAAAGGCGTGTTCCCGCACCGTGTAGCCGGGAAAGAGGAGGTGGGCGTAGGAGACCACGAGATACTCGAGGAGGGTGAAGGCGATCTTACCCTTTTCCCCGGGCAGATAGATGATCCGCTCCACCGACGGCGGGATCTGAACCACCGCAAGCTCTTCTTCATCCCCGTCCCCGCCCTCAACCGGTCGCTCCCCCTCCATCAGCTCGAGGAGAAACGCGGCGTGGAGCCTCAGGTTCCCGATGTAAGGCAGTTCCTTTCCGTTTCCTCGGCGCACCGGCGTGAGGAGGGGAAAGATCTGCTCCACAAAGAGGGACTGGAGAAAGGTCTGCTGCTCGTCGGTGAGCTCCTCGGGCTTGACGAGGGTTATCCCCTCCTCAGCGAGGGCAGGAAAGATCTCCTCCCGGAGGATCCGGTACTTCTCGGCCACCAGCTCCTTTACCCGGCGGGAGATCTCGCTGAGCTGCTGAGAGGGGCTCATCCCCGAGGGACAGGTCACCCGATCCCCCCGACGGAGCTGCCGTTTGAGGGAGGCGACGCGAACCATGAAAAACTCGTCAAAGTTCGAAGCGACGATCGAGATAAACTTGAGCCGCTCGAGAAGCGGATTGCTCTTGTCCCCCGCCTCCTCGAGGACCCGGGCGTTGAACTCGACCCAGCTCAGCTCTCTGTTGAAAAAAGGTGCCATTAGTTCCCCTTAGACAATAACTACCCGGTATCCGAAGACTTCCTCGAACATCCCGCCTTTCAGCTGGACGGCATATGTTTCGACCGAGAGGTCTCCCCCATACTCGCACTTCAACAGGAGGTCATCCTCCTGCCGCTCGAGGGTAACCCCCTGTACCCGCTGGGCGTGACCGCGGTCGAGGGCGTCGGCGATACGCAGTATCGCCGCGAGCTTGAGTACCATGACCCTGTGCTCCCGGCGGAGGGTCATGTAGTCGATGTGGCTAGAGTTAGGTCCGGACTTCCGGTGATAGCGCACTACGTTCCCGACGATCCGGATGTTCGACCGGGACAAGCCGAAGATCTCGGAGTTTTCCACGATGTACTGTCCGTGCTTGTGGTGACCGATAGCGCGGATAAAGTTGCCCACGTCGTGGAGCAGGGCGGCCACTTCCAGCAAGAGCCGCGCCCGGGTATCCATACCGTGGTCCTCCCCGAACTGGTCGAAGATCTGCAGGGCGATTTTGGCGACGTGGAGGGCGTGGGACTCATCAAAGTGAAACTTCCGCCCCAGTCCGATCGCCGAAGTAACCACCTGGGAGTAGAACTGCTCCTCCACCAGCCGCTCGCTGCCGAGGGCAAAACTCATGAGCACGCCCTCCCGGATGCTCACATCCGGGACGATCACCTGCTCGGCGCTCGTGGCATCGAGAAAGAGCTTGTAGGTGAGCAGTGCCGGGACCAGCCCCTCCGCCTCGGCGTAGGAGACGCCGAGGATCCGGACAATCTCGTCGATATTGGTCCGCAGGAGCTCCAGAACAAAGCTGTCGAAATCGGGTTTCTCGACCACCCAGAAGGCGCCCCCCTCCTGCCGGCCGTGGCGTCGGGCGGCGAGACGGGCGTCTCCTCCCACGGCGACAAAGGAGCGCACCCTCCTGAGGCGCATCTCCGTGTCGAGAACCTCCCGGGTCACCCGGATGTTCTCTCTCAGGTACTCCTCGATCCGTTCAGTGGATCGGCTGTCCGGCTGCACCTGCTGCTCCATCCGGACGGTTCCGATCCTCAGGGAGTGGGCGGCAACCATCTTTCCCCGGCGCAGGAGCATAATCTCCGTTGTGCCTCCCCCGACTTCGATGATCAGCGAGTTGGACCGGGCAAACTGCGGGCGCAGGGGGCTTATGGCGTCCTGGACCGCGATGTAGGTGAGGCGGTTCTCTTCGATTCCCTCGACGATTTCGATATTGAAACCGGTGCGCAGTTGTATACGGTCGACAAAGGTGTCCCGGTTCTTCGCCTCCCGGATCGCGCTGGTGGCAATCACCCGGACGTCCTCGAGCTCGAGCTGCCATCCCCGAATGAGCTCCCGAAACCCGGTGAGGATCTTGATCGCCTGGCGCATCGACTCGGGGCTCAGGACCCCGGACATAAAGACGTCTCGTCCGAAGGTGACCGGGCGGATAGCGCGGTCGAGACGACGCCATCCTCCGGAGGGATCGATCTCCGCGACTACGAGGCGAATTGCTGTGGAGCCGATGTCCACGACACCGACGGTTCGTCTATCGGTCAAGGGCGGATCATCTCCTTTTGGACAAGGGCCGCGGCGCCGAGAACCGCAGCGTCGTCCCCGAGGGTGGTCACCCGGATCTCAACCTGATCCTGGAGCCGCCGCATCGCCCGGCTGCGCATCACCAGTTCCGCCCGACTGACGTAGGCGGTGCCGAACTTCTCAACGAGGCCGCCGCCGAGGACCAGAAGCTCAGGGTTGAAGGTATTGACGATGTTTGCAAGACCGATACCGAGGTACTCTGCGCTCTTGTTGAGCGCCTCCTCCACCGCCGTCTCGCCGTTGGCAATCGCCGCTTCGATGACGCCGCTTTTCACTTTGCGGATGTCACAGTCGGTCTGTGCGAGAACCGTCGGCGCCATCCCCCGGGCCGCAAGCTGGACGATCTCCCTGGCGACGGCGGTTTTCGAGGCGAGGGCCTCGAGACATCCGCGGTTGCCGCAGCCGCACAGCGGCCCGTCGATGAGAATGGTCATGTGCCCCACCTCTCCGGCGCCCCCCGCCTTGCCCCGGTAGAGCTGCCCGCCGAGGATAAGGCCACCACCGATACCGGTACCGGGGAAAACCCCCACAACGTGGTTGAATCCCGCAGCCGCGCCGCAGACGTGCTCCCCCCAGAGACCGGCGTTAGCGTCGTTTTCGAGGAGTACCGGTACACCGTAGACGTTTTCCAGGTCCTCCCGCAGGGGCATGTTTTTTACCCCTATGTTCGGCGTCTCGAGGAGCACCCCCGCCTCGAAGTCCACCGGTCCCGGCACCGCTATACCAATTCCCGCAAGATCCTCAACCGAACGGTCCGCCTTCTCCAGAGAGCGGTCGATGGCGGCGCGGATATCGGTCACGAGCTCCTCTTCGCTCTCGGCGGTGGTTTTCTTCTTTTTGCTTCCGAGAATCTCCGACGTACGAGGGTCGACCACCCCGCTGAGCATCTTCGTGCCCCCGAGATCGAAACCGATCACCACCCTTCGGTCACTCATTCACCTTCTCTCCCATAGTCATTATACGATACACAATTTCGTTATCCATGGCTTGATCCACCCCACAACCCTGCCTGTACACTCAACACCATGAACGGCGTGATTATCGGGCGCTTCATGCCTCCCCACCGGGGGCATCAGTACCTCGTTGAGTTTGCCCACAACTACGTTGACGAGCTCTACGTCCTCGTATGTACCCTCCGCTCCGAGCCGATTCCCGGGGAGCTGCGATACCAGTGGATGAGGGAGCTTTTTCCCCGGGACAATATCATTCATATCACCGAAGAGATCCCCGAAGCGAGCCGCGGAATGCCGAAGGCGGAGGCGATCTGGGCGCGGAGCGTCCGTGAGGCCGTCGCCGCTCCGATAGACCACGTCTTCGCCTCGGAAAGTTACGGCGCCCCCCTTGCCGAAGCGCTCTCGGCGACCTACGTCCCCGTCGATCCCGCCAGAGAGATCTTTCCGGTCTCCGCCACCCTCATCCGGCAGGACCCCTACGCCTGCTGGGAGTTTATCCCCGAGGTGGTGCGCCCCTACTTTACCCGACGCTGCTGCGTGGTAGCCCACTCCAGGGCGCTCCACCCGGCGGCGCAGCTTCTGGCAAAACAACTCGAGACGGTTTTTGTCAACGACTACGGCCGCTTCGTCGCCACCGGGAGTGCCGGGAGTGCCGGGAGTTCGGCGAAGCGCGGTGAGAGCGGGGGCGTCGACATACTCCGCGCCCAGGCCGCCGCGGAGGAGGCCCTCGCCCGCCACGCCCGGGGCGTTCTGTTTTGCGAGCGGGGCGAGGCGACCTACGAGGAGCTCTCCCGTTACGACATGATCCTCGCCGAGGAGAGCGAAGCGACTCCGCCGTGGATGGAGGAGAGCTACAGCAGGCTGAGCCGGGAGGGCACTCCGGTGCTGCGCTTCTCCGAGCTCTCCGAGGGCGCCCTGAGTCAGATGCGCAACGCCGTTGAGGTGACCCTGCTCAACCGTTGACCCCGGAATACGAGGGCACAGAGCGGGGCAGGTTGCCGAAAGCTTCGCGTACCGGTGGTCGCGGCGGTGCAAAAGCGCTTCAGATCATCCTGACTCCTTTGCTCCCTCGTTTCCAACTTCCCAAGGCTGGTGGTATCTTCCACTCATGCGATCGGTAAATCCCGCAACCGGGGAGACAATTCGGGAGTACAAAGAGCAGAGGGAAGATGAAGTTGACCGGATTATCGCTGACGCCGGGAGAGCGTTCCGCAGCTGGTCCGCCCTCTCGATCGGGGAGCGGAGCAAAGCGCTGGGCCGGGTCGCCTCAGCCCTCGAGGAGAGCGCGGAGGAGTACGCCTACCTCATAACCACGGAGATGGGAAAGCGTTTCGAGGAGTCCCGGGGGGAGATCCGAAAGTGTGCCTGGCTCGCCCGGTATGTCTCCCAACAGGGAGAGGCCGCCCTCATCCCGGAGCCGATCCCCACGGAGGCGTCGGAGAGCTACGTCCGATTCGACCCCCTCGGGGTTATCCTCGCGGTGATGCCGTGGAACTTCCCCTTCTGGCAGCTTTTCCGGGCGGGGATTCCGGCGATCATGGCGGGTAACGTGGTGCTCCTGAAGCACGCGCCCAACGTCACCGGCTGCGCCCTCGCTATCGAGGAGCTCATGGCTGAGGCAGGGCTCCCGGAGGGCGTGCTTCAGGCGTTGCTTGTCTCCGAGGAGCGGGTCGATGAGATCATCCGGCGCGAGGAGATCCGGGGGGTCACCCTCACCGGGAGTGATGAGGCGGGGCGGGCGGTTGCCGAGCGTGCGGGGGGAGAGATAAAGAAGAGCGTCCTCGAGCTCGGCGGTTCGGACCCGTTTATCGTGTTTCGTGACGCGGATATCGAGGCGGCGGTAGAGGCGGCGGTGACCTCCCGGATGATCAACGCGGGGCAGAGTTGCATCGCCGCGAAACGGTTCCTCATAGAGCAGGGGGTGTACCAGGAGTTTCTCGACCGCTTTGCCCGTCGCTTTACCAGCCTCAGGGTCGGCCACCCCCTCGACCTCGAGACCCAGGTCGCTCCCCTCGCCCGGGAAGACCTTCTCGACAACCTCCACCGCCAGGTTGCCGAGAGCCGGGCAGCGGGAGCAGAACTCTGCTGCGGCGGTGAGCAGTACGACTCCCAGGGCTACTACTACCGTCCCACGGTCCTCACCAACGTGACACCGCAGATGCCTGTCTTTACCGAGGAGACCTTCGGTCCGGTGGCGCCGATTATGCCCTTTCGGGATATGGAGGAGGCGGTGGAGCTTGCGAACATGAGCGACTACGGTCTCGGCGCCTCGGTCTGGAGCGGTGACCGGGGGCAGGCGAAAGAAATCGCGGCCCGCCTCGAGGCAGGATGCGTCTTTATAAACGACGTTGTAGCCTCCGACCCCCGCCTCCCCTTCGGGGGGGTAAAGCGGTCAGGTTACGGCAGGGAGCTGGGCCGTTACGGCATCCGGGAGTTTACAAACATAAAGAGCGTCTGGATAAGCTGACCCCCTGCTCCTTTGCGCCCCGGAGGTGATCGAGGGTAGGGGGAGGAGTGTTGAACCGGAGATTACCGGCCACGGACCGCCAGCACCGTCGCGACCGGCCGCTCCACTCCCCGGGCAGGCCCCCAGGAGGGCTCGATTGTCATGCGCACCGCCCCGGAAGCCGCCTCCCGTACCGCCAGGGAGCTCGAACCGCCGCCGTCGAGGAGCAGCCCCTCCTCCGCGCCGAGGGAGGCGAGCCATGCGCCGACCTCCCGGGCGGTGAGGCCGACGCTGCTGCCGGGAGCTTCTCCGGCGACCGCGAGGAGGATTGCCGTCCGCCGGTCCGCCGAGAGCCCCAGGGCGCTGCGGGCGGCGCGCAGTCGCACCGGTCCGGTGGCCACCCCCTCGGAGAGAACGACGAAGTAACCGCCCAGGGCGTCTGTCACTCCCGCCTCCCGGTACGCCCCTGCCCCCTCGGCCGGCGACTCCCCACCCCCGGAGCCCGGGGCCCCGGGCCCGGACTGTCCGGCTATCCGGAGCGTGCCGTCGGCAAGCCAGTAGAGGGCGGCATATCCCGGGTTCGCCTCGCTCACCAGCCGCCCCTCGAGTATCACCAGACCGAGGGGATCCACCCGACGGCCGACGCTCATCACGTTCGGCTCGAAGAACGTCGCGTTTATCCCGGCAAGAAGCTCCCCCCGCTCCTCGAGGAGCAGTGACGGGCGGATCGCGAGAACCTCGCCTCTCGCATCACCGCCCCGGGGCTTGTCGCGACCCCCCGCCTCGAGGGCGGCGGCCCCAGGCGCGGCCCCAGGCGCGGCCCCTTGCGCGCCGGGCGCGGCGGGTTCGCCTCGACCAGATCGCCATCCTTCATGCGTCGGCGCACGTATTTGGAGGCGGTCGAGGCGTGCTCGCCTTCCACCGGCCAGAGCGTGCCGTTCTCGCGAAACACCGTGCGCCCCGGCGCCGGCTTCAAGAAGACGCCCT
>JBKHDM010000026.1:0-35182 GCA_046541355.1 Spirochaetaceae bacterium | reverse complement strand
CTGCTTCAGCGAGCGCACCACCTCTCCGCCGATTACCAGCCCTCGAGGGTAAGAAGGCCTGCGGGCAGACTCGGGAAAAAAAAAGAGGCTCTCCGCCGTGGCGGGAGCCCTCGTGACCGTGTCCGTGAGAGTGAGCGTGAGCGTGAGCTGTTTCTAAGGGCGGGTTAGTCGAGCTCCTCGGTAAAGCTCTTGTACTCCTCGGCGCTCATAAGGTTTTCGAGCTCGGAGGCGTCCGCCCCTTTGAGCTTGATGATCCAACCCTCGCCGAAGGGGTCCTGGTTGACCAGTTCCGGCTCGTCCTTGAGCCGCTCGTTGACCTCAACAACCTCCCCGGAGACCGGGGCGTAGAGATCACTCGCGGCCTTGACGCTTTCGACAACACCAAAGCCTCCGCCCTGCTCAAAGCTCGCCCCGATTTCCGGGAGCTCCACAAAAACGACATCCCCGAGCTCGTCCTGGGCGTAGTCGGAGATACCGACGATGTAGAGCTCTCCATCCTGTCGGGCGTACTCATGGGACTTCTGGTAGCGACAGTTCTCATCAAATTTCATGCCATCCCCCTCTTTGTGCACAAGTTATCCACATAGCTTCTGTTCTTTCCACCCCGTGTTTCTCGGTTACCTAACCGTCGAAGGAGACAGAAAACCGAGTTGAGTAGACCAGAAACGGCCGGAACCGGACGGAGTGGAGAGTTAGGAGATGTCAGCAACCCATTAGGAAGGTTCACCCCAATTTTTTCCACAATTTGTCCACATTCCGGCGTGTCAACCCCTTGTGTCAGTTCTGCGAGCCTCGGTAGGAGATTCGCACCTGCTTGTAGAGCCCTTCGCCCTCGCTCTGGGTCTCTATGTCCGATACATCGTTAAGTGTAGTGTGAATGAGCCGTCTTTCGAAAGGGTTCATCGGCTCGAGAAGACGGCTTCGCCTCGTTCGCTTCACCTGGTCCCCTACCTGCTGAGCCATCCGTATGAGGGACTCCTCCCTCCGGGCGCGGTAGTTCTCAGTGTCGAGAACAACTTTCGTCTCGTAACCGTCGAGACGGCTGGAAACGACGTTTGCAAGGAGCTGGAGGGCGTCGAGGTTGCGCCCCTTCTTTCCGATAAGGATCCCCGAGTGCTGTGAGTCGAGGCGCAAGACGAGCTTCTCCGGCTCCCGATAGGCGATCTCAACCGTTGCGGGAAACCCCATCTTCTCGGTGAGGTTCGTCACAAAATCGACGACGGCGTGCTCGAAGTCGGTCTCCGGGACATCCCCGGGGGTAGAGCGTACCGTATCGGTGGGCCTTGCCGCCGCGGTGCGACCGCCGCCGTTCGAGCTCTCCTGGGGGAGGTGGACCCGAATACGAACCTTCTTCTGGAGGTTGAGGAAACCGCTTTTCTCCGTATCCAGAACTTCTACGTCGAACTCATCCTGCTCGAGGCCGAGCTCGGCTATCGCTTTATCGATCGCCTCCTTCTCGGTTCTTCCTTCGAAATCTCGTACCATATCTGTCTCCTGTTTGGATGTTACGCTGCACTCGTCTGGGTTCTCCGCTTGTTGATGATCATCTGCTGACCGAGGGTGAGGAGATTAGAGAAAATCCAGTATACCAGCAGTCCCGAGGGCATGTTATAAAGGATAAAAAAGAACATTACCGGTAGACCGTACTGCATGAACTTCATCTGCCCGGTACTCTGGGCGGTTGAGTTCTGCATCAGCATGCTCGTGAGAATCTGGCTTCCGAGAAAGAGTACCGGAAGAAGCCGTATGTCGTTCCAGCCGATAATCGGGATGGTGGTGTCAAAACTGAGAATCGAATCGGGAGCGGAAAGGTCGTTTATCCACCCGGGAATAAACGTTGCTCCCCGAAGATCGAAGTGGTTGTTGAACAGCCCGAACATGGCGATAAAGAAGGGAAACTGCAGCAGCATCGGCAGACAGCCGCCCACCGGATTGACCCCCTCCTTTTTATAGAGGTTCGCCATCTCGGCGTTCATCTTCTGCGGATTATCCTTGTACTTCTCCCTGAGCTCCTGAACCTTCGGCTGAATCGTCTGCATCTTGCTTGTCGACTCGTAGCTCTTGTGGGTGAGGGGAAAGAGCAGCGCCTTTACGATCACCGTGAGAATAATAATCGCGATACCGTAGTTCGGCACCACCTGGACGATCATCGTCAGGACCCACTTGAGGATATTCTCCAACCATCCGAAGAGAAACCGCCGGTCCACGACGGTGTCGAGGTTGAGGTTCTGTGCTTCAAAGGCGTTTGCCGAGGCGTCGTTGTACCGTTCGAGAACCCGCGTGGTCTTTGGTCCGACGTAGAAGCGGTAGCGGTCGGTGCTGCGGCTCGAGCGGATCGTCGGCCGGACAAAGGACATAAAGGCGGTGTCCTCGAGGCCTTCCGCCGGGCGCTGGGAAAAGACGATATCATACCGGGTGGCGTCGGGAACGCCGATGATTGAGAAGTACTTTCCGGCTATCGCCGCCCAGCCGACCCGCTCATCCAGGGTCTCGCTGCCGTCGCCCCGGATATTCACATTCTCCCGGCTCCTGCCCTCGAGATAGTGAAACCGGCGGTACTCGTTGCGGTCGTCGAGGATCTGGTAGCTGGGGCCGATCTGGGGTCCGACGGTGAGGGTGTAGGCGGTACCGGAGAAGTTGAGAGGAACAACGGCGTTCTGCGAATGCTCTAACGTGACGTCGAGCTCGAACAGGTACTCCCCGGGCTCAAAACTGTAGCGTTTGATCAGCCTGAAGGGCGCCTCCTCCTCGCCGGTGACGTAAAAGTCCCGGTAGAACTCGACGACGTGCTCCTCCGTGGTATCCCGTCGGAAAAACCGCGCGTCGATCGGTTCGGCGTCCGCCCCACCGAAGGCGAGGGTAAAGGCGCGCTGCTCGTCTGTCCCCCGGAGTATCATCTCAACCGGTTCATCCCCATCCGGGTACTCGAGAAGCTCGAAACTCTCGACCGCCCCGCCAACCGGGGAAAACCGTACCCGGAGGGTGTCGTTCTCGTAGACAAAACGCTCATCCTCGGGCTCCTCGGTGAGGGGAACCGGGCGGATTACCCCGGCGGGGAGGTTCTCATCCGGCTCGCCCTCGACCGTCGCGATATCCCCCGCCTCGCCCCGCTCCTCCGCCTCGGGACCGGGCGTCTCTGTCACCTGTTCCGAGCCGTCTGCGGGCTGCTGCTGCGCCGGCGGGGGTGGTTGGGGCGGGTAGAGCACGTTCTGAACGATAAATCCGGCGGTTATGACGACGACGGAAAGTACAACGGCAAGGAGTGTTCTCTTATCCATGCGTTCCTGATCCTTCTGAATCTTTGATCAAACCGGCTCTTCGAAAAAGTTCCCCGAGCTGAGAGAGCCGTTCACAGAGGGTGTCGCCATCCGGGTAGACCACGCAGGCGAGATCGTAGCCCTCCTGCAAGTTCGGTTTCAGCTGACGATAAGCCTCTCGGGTAAGGCGGCGAGCCCGGTTGCGCCTGACGGCGTTTCCGAAAGATCGGGTCGTCGCAAAGAGGATTCGGTTTCGTCCTAAATCATTCCGGAGAAAGCGAACCATGGCGCCGTGTGTGGCGACACGGCGCCCGGCATTGAATACCCGTCGAATGTCATCGGGTTTTCGAAGAATTTCGGCCTTAGTAAGGCTTTTTCTCATCGGCGACGGTCAGCTTATTGCGACCCTTCGCCCTCCGTCTTTTGAGTACAAGCCGTCCGCCACGGGTTTTCATTCGCTCACGAAAGCCAAACTTCCGATTGCGCTTGCGCCGGCTCGGCTGATATGTACGTTTCATTCTGCTCTCCTCACAGATCTGGGGTCAGTATAAAAAGTGGTTGCACAGTATACGGATATGCCCTGCGGTGGTCAATCTTCCTCTTCCCCTTCCTGCTCCCGCCGGCGGATCTGCTCTCCGAGGGAGGTTAGCCGCTCCCGCAGCCGCTCACTGCCGATCTTTCCGAGGGCCTCGCGCTCGGTACGACTGCGCTCTGGTTGCTCCTGCTGCTGCTGCTGAGGCGCGAGCGGCTCCGGCTCTCCCGCGGCGGGGCGTGGCGCCTCTCGCTGCTCCCGGGAGGCGGGGGCCCCGGGTTCGACGAGGAGGAAGTGAAGATTCCGGATTCCGAGATTCGGGTAGCGCCGGTTTACCTCGGTGAGGATACGGTCCCGCTGCATATGCAGCTTCTGCATCCAGCCGGGGTGGTCAACCTCAACAACCAGGGCGCCGTTTCGGATGTCCACCGCGTCGGAATGAGCCGCCAGGTCGACCCCGACGATCTGCTGCCAGCTCTGAAAGAAGTCGACATAACCGTTGGAGTCCTCGATGTTGTTGCCTTTAAAAAAGGCGCCCAGGAGATTTCCCGCCCGCTTCACACTGCCTCCCGTTGGAGCTTGCCGTCCCGTACCCGATAGAGAAGCGTCTGCTCTCCACGGTAACGCTCATACTGCTCGTCAGGCAAGAAGGTAAAGAACGCCTGCTCATACTCCGGAAGGGCGGCAAAAAAGCGGTTTCGCCGTTCCGGGTCGAGCTCGAGGAGCACGTCGTCAAAGAGAAGCAACGGTGATCGCCCGGTCTGCTCCCGGTAGAAGGTCGCCTGGGCGACCCGAAGGATGAGGGAGACGAGGCGAAGCTGTCCGGTGGAGCCGACCTCGGTAAAGTCCTTTCCTCCAAAATCAAAGCGGAACTTGTCCCGGTGCGGTCCGCTGGTGGTGGTGCGAAAGTAGTTATCCTGCTCCCGACGCTCGAAAAGGGTCTCGAGGACCCGCTGTCGACTCGGGGTCTGATCCCTCGGCGCCCCGCGCCCGTCCGCGCCTTGTACCCCGCGCCAGGAGGGACGGTAGAGGAGGGAGAGGGGAGTATCGAGGCCGCTTACCTCCCTGAAGAGGGCGGAAAAGGTGCGGTTGAACGCCTCGACCGCCACCCGGCGGTTCTCCTGGAGGTGGACTCCCGCCTCGGCGAGCTGCTCGTCGTAGACGGGAAGCACGCTTTGCCGGCCACCTCTGAGGGCGAGATTCCTGCTCTTGAGGATCCGCCGGTATCGCCGCATGTCGTCGATAAACAGCGGGTTGTACATGCTCAAGGTCTGGTCGAGAAAGTAGCGCTGCATCTCTGGGGCGCCTTTTACAAAGTCGATGTCGTCGTGACAGAAAACGACGCAGGGCATCACCTGGATCAGCTCCTTGCGGTCATCCACCTTCTTTCCGTCAAGCTCGATCTCCTTTTTCCGGTCCCGACTCTTGCAGGAGAGGCTGCGTCGCTTACCATCCCGAAGCAGGGTGCCCCTGACGGCCATCTCATCACTCCCGTGACGAAGGATCTGCTCATCCCGGCGGGTACGGAAACTCGAGGCGTAGGAGAGGTAGTAGATCGCCTCGAGAAAGTTGGTTTTACCCATGCCGTTCTCCCCGACGAGAAACAGCTCCCGGGCGTTTGTATCGACCCGCTGGTCCTCGAGATTTCGAAACCGGTAGACCGTTACATCCTCAAAGCCCACGCTAGTCGAGTTGCATCGGCATCACGATATGGAAGTAGTGCTCCTTGGGTATGCTGTAGATCGTAATCGCCTTGTTCGGCTCGGTAAAGTTGAAGGATATCTGCTCCGAGTCGATCACCCGCAGCGGCTCGACGAGGTAGAGGTAGTTGAGCGCGATCGTCACCTCCGGTCCCTGGTAGGTGCAGCCGATCTCCTCACTGGCGATACCGATTTCGGTCTCCTCGCTCTTGAGCTCCATGTAATCCTGGGAGAGGTTGAGGTAGATCCGTCTGGACTTTTCCACCAGGAGGGAGACACGCTTGAGCGCCTCCTCGAGCTCACCCTTCTTGATGACAAGCTCATGCTCCTGGCTCTCCGGGATGACCCGCTGGTAGTTGGGAAACTGTCCCTCGATCAGGGCGGAGGAGAGACGCTTGTTGTCGAAGCGGAAAAAGACGTGCTTGTCCGTCACGGCGATCGAGAAAGGCCCCTCGCCGCTTGCGAGCTTTCTTACGAGGGTCAGCACCTTTGGAGGAATGATAACGCCGTTAAAGCCCGGGGGAGTGCTCTTAAGCTCCTTGTTGATATAACTCAGCCGCCGGCCGTCGGTGGCAACCATGACGAGGCTCTGCTCGAGCTGCTCGAGGTAGACGCCGTTCATGAAGTAGCGGGTCTCGTCGTCGGAAACGGCAAAAACCGTCTGGGAGATCATCTCGATAAGATCTTCCTGGGGGACGTCGAAGTAGGACTCATCCGCGGCAACCTGGATCTCCGGATATTTGTCCGCGGCGATGCTCTTGAGGCGGAAGTCGATCTTCTTGAACATCGGGCGGATGACAAAGTTGTCTCCGCTTTTCTGCTCGAACTCGATCTCGCCGGAAGGCAGGGTGCGGAGTATGCCGAGAAACTTGTCGCAGAAGACGGTTGTTGTGCCCTGCTCCTGCACGTCCACCGCGACGGTCGTCTCGAAGGAGACCTTCAGGTCCGTAGCCCGAATGAGAAGCTCATTCTCCCGGGCGTCGAGAAGGACGTTTGAAAGGATAGACATGTTGGTCCTCGAGGAGATTATCTCCTGGGCAACCTGAATCTCCTTGATGATAAGGTCCCGTTCGATGATGAACTTCACGCTCTCTTCTCCTTATCTCTTATATATACCTATAAGAAGTAACAGTAGTAGGCTCCCGGGATATGTGGAAAACCGTCCTATTCTCTTTTGACGGCAGATCTTATGCCGTCTAACAACCCGTTTTTGTTATCCCGCATTTAATCACATATCCACAGCTGCGTACAGAAGCCCATGGGTTGTCCCGACCTCCGGTGAGGTTGTCCACCCTCAACTAACAGCTTATCAGAGCTCAGGAGCGCTCCTCTTTGTCCTTCCTACGCTTTGCTGCCGGCGTCCTTTATCCTGCGAATCAGTGTCTGAATCACGTTTTCCAGGGTCGGGTCGCTGCGCATCCTGCTCTCGATCCGCTGACAGGCGTGCATTACCGTGGTGTGATCCCGACCGCCGAACTCGAGGCCGATGTCGGTCATCGACGCCTCGGTTATCTCCCGGGTTATGTACATCGCCAGCTGTCGGGGAAAGGCGACCGCCCGGGTCCGTTTCTTGCCTTTGAGCTCTCCACTGGAGAGGTTGAAGTAGTCCGCCACGGTGCGCTGGATAATGTCTACGGTGATGTTGTTCTGCACGGGAGAGGCGAAAAAGTCCTTGAGCTGTCGCTGGGCGACGTCAACGGTGACATCCTTGTTTACCAGGTCCGCGTAGGCGATGATTCGGGTGAGCGCTGCCTCGAGATCCCGGACGTTGGTGGTTACCTTGCTGCAGATCAGGTTGATAACCTCGTCGGGGATCACCACCTTTGCATGTTCCACCTTCTTTTTGAGGATCGCGATCGCCGTCTCGATTTTTGGTGGCTGGAGGTCGACGGTAAGTCCCCGGGTAAAGCGGTTCTGAAGCCGCTCGGTTATGTCCTTTATCTCTGTTACCGGACGGTCGGAGGTAAAGACCATCTGCTTCTTTGCGTCGAACAGGGCGTTAAAGGTGTGAAAGAGCTCTTCCTGTGTCTCGTGCTTCTTCTGGAGAAAGTGAATATCGTCAATAAGGAGAACATCCGCCCGACGATACTTGTTCTTGAACAGGTGGGTCTTGTTCTCCTGGATGGAACGGATGAACTCGTTTGTAAAGTCCTCGGCGGTGACATAGACAATCTTCAGATCGTCGAAATCGAGGTACGCCCGATTGCCGATCGACTGGAGCAGGTGGGTCTTGCCGAGCCCGACACCACCGTAGATGAGGCACGGGTTGTAGGTGGTTCCGGGATTCTTGGCGATTGCCATCGCCGCGTTTGCGGCAAAACGGTTGTTATCCCCGACGACGAAGTTCTCGAAGGTGTACTCCCGGCTCAACCCCGGGGCGTGGTCGCCCTTCTCCGGCTTGCTCGGGGAGACGGTGGCGGCGGCCGGCGACCGTTTCGCCCGGGAAGTACCGCCCCTGGTTCCACCCTCCCCGGTGATGGTCTCGGCGTGGGGCTTGTGACCGTTGCCCGAGGCGCCCGGGGAGCTTCCGTTACGGGAAACCTCGAAGCTCAGCTTGATCGCCGTACCGGACAGATCGATCAGCTTGTTTTCGATAAGGGCGAGATAGCGCTGCCTTACCTGATCCCGATAGAATGAGGAGGGAACGGTAACGATAATCTGCTGTTCCTCCGACCGGGAGTACTGAATCTGGTTGAACCACATACTGTACTCCTGCTCGGAGACCTCCTGACGTATCTGTTTGATCGCCTCCTCCCAGAAAACGCCGTAGTCCCAGTTGTCCATGGTTTGAACCTCAATTTATACACAAGTTATCCACATAGTGTTCTCCCCCCCCAGGGAACTGCAGTTTGTAAAGAGTCAGTAGCGCAAAATCCCATTTTACCATGAACAGGGGATAATTCTACCCGTGACGCGGTAATTTCCCGGGAACAGATCGATATTTTTCTCACCCGCAGCATGACCCACACCCTCTGCACAGCTAGTGCACCGCAGGAGGCGTAGTTATCCCGAGGATATCCACAAAGTGTCCACAAAATTGTATTGGATGTTTTGGATTCGACCTTTCTCATCCCCTTGCCTCGTCCCGGGGGCGGCGCAGCTTTACTAGAAGGGTCTATTTCCTTATAATATGCAGACTTCCATGAATTGAGGTCCCGTGCATGCCTAATCAGTATTCTGCAGAGCATATCCAGATCCTGAAGGGTCTGGAAGCTGTCCGAAAACGGCCCGGAATGTACATTGGTTCTACCGGTGCCGAGGGTCTCCACCATCTTGTCTACGAAGTTGTGGACAACAGTATCGATGAGGCTCTGGCGGGACATTGCAGTTCTATCCAGGTGTTCATCGAGCCGGGCAACGTCATAAAGGTTGTCGACGACGGACGGGGTATTCCCGTCGATCTCCACGCGGGAGAAAACCTCAGCGCCCTGGAGATCGTCATGACCCGTCTCCACGCCGGCGGCAAGTTCGACAAGGAGACCTACAAAGTCTCCGGCGGACTCCACGGCGTAGGCGTATCGGTTGTTAACGCTCTGTCCGAGTGGTGTGAGGTCCACGTCCACCGGGATGGTAAAATCTACTACCAGGCCTACGATCGCGGCGTCCCGAGGAGCGAGGTCCGGGTAATCGACGACACCGAGAAAACAGGTACGGTGGTAACCTTCAAGCCGGACTCACAGATCTTCGAGATAGAGGACTTCAGCTTCGACACCCTCTCAAACAGGCTGCGGGAGCTCGCCTTCCTCAACAAGGGGATACGGGTGGTGATCTCCGACAACCGGTTGCCCACCCCGAAGGGTCACGACTTCAAATTCGAGGGGGGAGTCAAAGAGTTCGTCCAGTTCCTCAACCGGAACAAGAACGCGATCCATCGCGAGCCGATCTACTTTGAGGCGAATCGGGAAGATGTGGATATGGAGATCGCGATGATCTACAACGACACCTATAACGAGACCCTCTTCTCCTTTGTCAACAATATCAACACCCGGGAGGGAGGCACGCATCTCACCGGTTTCCGGTCCGCCCTTACCCGGACCCTCAACGACTACCTCAAAAAGAGCAAGCACGCCAAGAAAATGGACGAGTCCTTGAGCGGTGACGACGTTCGGGAGGGACTGACGGCGGTTATCTCGGTAAAGGTGATGGACCCGCAGTTCGAGGGGCAGACCAAGGCACGCCTTGGAAACTCCGAGGTAAAGGGGATCGTCGAGAGCCAGGTCAACGAGAGTCTCGTTCACTTCTTTGACGAGAATCCAAAAGTGATCGACCAGATTCTGGAGAAGTGCGTCCTCGCGGCGAAGGCGCGGAGCGCGGCGCGCAGAGCGCGGGAGCTGACGAGGAGAAAGAGTTTTCTCGAGTCCACCGGACTTCCGGGTAAGCTCGCGGACTGCACGGAAAAGGACCCTGAAAAGTCGGAGATCTATATCGTCGAGGGAGACTCTGCCGGAGGGAGCGCCAAGCAGGGGAGGGACCGTCAGTTCCAGGCGATCCTCGCTCTCTGGGGAAAGATGCTCAACGTGGAAAAGACCCGGATAGACAAGGTCCTTGCAAACGACAAGCTCCAGCCGATTATCGCGAGCCTCGGCGCGGGCGCGGGGACGGAGTATGACCTCAGCAAGCTGCGTTACCACAAAGTGATTATCATGGCCGACGCCGATGTCGACGGATCCCACATCCGGACGCTTCTTCTTACCTTCTTCTACCGCTACATGACCGAGATGATCGAGAAGGGGCACGTCTACATCGCCATGCCTCCCCTCTACAAGATCTGGTACGGCAAAGAGGTGCATTACTCCTACACCGACGCGGAGCGGGACGCGGTTCTCAAGGAGATGCGGGCGAACAAGGATATCCCGATCGACAAGATCAGTGTGCAGCGCTACAAAGGGCTCGGAGAGATGAACCCTGACCAGCTCTGGGAGACGACGATGAACCCGGAGACTCGAAATATCATGCAGATTCGAATGGAAGACGCCGTCGAGGCGGAAGAGATCTTTACCACCCTCATGGGTGAGAACGTTGCCCCCCGCCGGGAGTTTATCGAAGAAAACGCCCTGGCGGTGTCCAACCTTGATGTGTAAGTAATCGGAGTACAGATTGGCAGACGAACGAGGACGAGTAATACCGGTAACTATCGAGGACGAGCTGAAGGAGTCCTACCTCAACTACGCGATGTCGGTCATCGTGAGTCGCGCCCTGCCGGATGTCCGGGACGGCCTCAAGCCTGTGCACCGGCGCATTCTCTGGGGTATGAGCGAAATGGGACTTCGTCCCAACACACCCTTCAAGAAGTGTGGCCGGATCGTCGGGGACGTTCTTGGTAAGACCCACCCCCACGGGGACCAGTCCATTTACGACGCCCTCGTCCGCCTTGCTCAGCCTTTCAGTATGCGCTACCCCGTGGTAAACGGGCAGGGTAACTTTGGCTCCATCGACGGTGACCCGCCGGCGGCGATGCGGTACACCGAGGCGAAGATGGAGGCCATCGCCGAGGAGATGCTTCGGGACATCAAGAAGGAGACAGTCGATTTCGGGCCGAACTACGACGACTCCCTCCAGGAGCCCCTTGTGCTTCCGGCGGCCTTTCCCTTTCTCCTTGCCAACGGGGCGAGCGGCATCGCCGTCGGTATGGCGACAAACATACCGCCCCAGAATCTCCGGGAGATCGCCTCGGCGATTACCGCGGTGATCGACAACCCGGGCATCACTATCGACGAGCTGATAAAGGATCACATTACCGCGCCGGACTTTCCTACGGGAGGTATCATTTACGGCACCCGGGGCATCCGGGAGGCGTACAAGACCGGCCGGGGAAAAATCACGGTCCGCTCCCGCTTCTCCATCGAATCTCACAAGAGTGGCCGGGATGTGATCGTTGTCCATGAGATCCCCTACATGGTCAACAAAGCGACGATGATCACCCGGATCGCGGATCTTGTCCGGGACAAGCGGTTGGAGGGGATCAGTGACCTCCGGGATGAGTCGGACCGAAACGGCCTGCGGATCGTGATCGAGCTGAAAAAGGGAGTGAGTCCGAAGATCATTCTCAATCAGCTCTTTATGAACACCCAGCTTCAGGTCAACTTTAACGTCAACGCCCTCGCCCTCGTCGACGGCCGGCCGAAACTCCTCAACGTAAAGGAGATGATCCAGGCCTTTATCGCCCACCGTCGGGAGGTGGTAATCCGCCGGGCAAAGTACGACCTCAGGAAAGCCGAGGAGCGTGCCCACATCCTCCGGGGCCTCAAGATCGCCCTCGACAACATCGACGAGGTGATCCAGGTGATCAAGGATTCCCGGGACGTCGAGACCGCCAGGACCCGGCTGATGAGCAGGTTCGCCCTCGATGAGATCCAGGCTCAGGCGATCCTCGACATGCGACTCCAGCGGCTCACGAGCCTCGAGACAAAGAAGATCATCGATGAGCTCGAGCAGGTCCTCGCCCTGATCGAGGAGCTCAAGGCGCTCCTCGCCTCGGAGGAGAAGATCCTCAACGTGGTAAAGGAGGAGACCAACGGCATCGCCGACAAGTACGGCGACGATCGGCGGACCGAGGTCGTTCCCAACGAGGTCGAGCAGATCGACATCGAAGACCTGATCCAGAAAGAGGACATGGTCGTGGTGATTACCCACCGGGGCTTTGTAAAACGGACCCCCTACAGCGCCTACCGGATCCAGGGGCGAGGGGGCAAAGGATCCCGGTCGACGGGTAATCTCCGGGATGACGACTTTATCCAGCACGTTTTTATCGGAAGCACCCACGACCACATTCTCTTTCTTACCAACGAGGGAAAGGCGTACTGGATAAAGGTCCATGAGATCCCCGAGGCCGCCCGTACCGCCAAGGGTACCCATATCAAGTCGATACTCGAGATCTCCGCCAACGAGGAGGTCGCCTCGGTCGTCGCCCTCAAGAGTTTTGAGGAGGAGCTCTTTCTCTTCTTTGCGACCAGAGGGGGAACGGTAAAAAAGAGCAAGGTCGCCGACTTCTCCAACGCCCGCAAGCGAGGCATCACAGCGATAAACCTCAAGGAGGGAGACAGCCTGGTAACCGCCTTTCTCACAAGCGGCAGGGACTCGGTCTTTCTCGTCACCCGGCATGGTCGGGGGTTGCTCATAAACGAGGAGGAAGTGCGTCCCATGGGCCGCGCCTCCCAGGGTGTGGCGGGAGTTAAACTTCGCAAGGGGGATGAGCTCGCCGGGGCGGTATCGACCCGGGACGCGGAGCAGATGTTTCTCCTCACGGAGTTCGGCTTCGGAAAGCGGACCGACTTCGATCAGTTTACCCCCCACGGCCGGGGAACCACCGGACAGATCGCCTACGCCTTTAATGAGGATAACGCCGAGCGGACGGGCGAGGTTATCGGTCTGCTGGCGGTAAACGAGGATGACGAACTCGTGGCGATAACCTCTCAGGGTGCAACCGTCCGCCTCAAGGCGGGAGATATCTCCGTTCAGGGCCGTCCCGCCCGGGGGGTACGGGTCTTTAACATCGACAAGCCGGACTACGTGGTCAGTGTAACCCGGGCGGCTAAGGACGATGAGGAGGAGCCGGGAGAAAGCCCGGAGGACGACGCCTCCAGCGACGAGTAACCAGTAACAAACTCATCCCCGAAAACGGGGTTCCGGCGCCTTCTCAGGAAGGCGCCTTTTTTGTTTCACGTGAAACATCCTCCGCGGATCGGCCTGGCCCGGGCCGCCACGGCGCCGTGGGGGCCGGTGCCGATCGACCTGGCCCCGCAGGGGCCCGCGGCGCCATGGGGCACATCCACCCGGCCCCGTTGGCGCCTGAGATGCGTGCCGCCGCGGATAAGCCGGCGCCCCTAGGGGCCCCGGGGACTCCCCGGGCCGATCGACCTGGTGCCCGCAGAGGGCAATTGTTTCACGTGAAACATCCGGGTAGCCTACCTACGTCGCAGGCGCCCCGGATCGACCTGGCCCCCGCAGAGGGCAACTGTTTCACGTGAAACATCCGGGCAGCCGACCTACGTCGCAGGCGCCCCGGATCGACCTGGCCCGGGCCCCCATGGCGCCGTGGGGGGCGGCGCTGTGGGGGGCGGCGCCGCCGCCCGGATCGACCTGGCCCCCGCAGGGGCCCGCGGCGCCTCGCCCCGGGCCGATCGGACTCGCGGCGCCTCGCAGGCGCCCATTGAGCAATCGTTGCCGCGCCCCTAAAGGGTCTCTCCCGGCGCAGAGGGCGGATCCCCGGAGGCCGAAGCCCGGAGGCGGATGCCCGGAGGCCGAAGCCCGGCGGCGGAAGCGTCGAGGTGGCGCTGAGCGAGGTTACTTGGTAGGGCGGCTGCGGGTAGAAAAGGAGAGGAGAGGAGCGGGGGCGTGCACCGGTTCGGCGGGTTGCAAAAGAGCGTTCTGAGGAGGGCCGTGGCTCAGGAGGCCGCGATACCCCGGAACTCCGCCATGCGGCGACGGAAGCGGTTTTTGAGGTCTACCTTTTCGGTCTCGGAGATAAAGGCGCCGTCAATGGCGATCATGTTGAGCGCCTCGAGGTCGGCGAGGGTGAGATCAAAATAGCTCACCGCTTTGACGTAGTCTTCGGTGAGATCGGTGTCCTGGATGGTGGGATCATCGGAGTTGATGGTGACCGGGACGCCGTTTCGGTAGAGTCGCCCGAGGGGGTGGTTTTTCTCATCCGCCCAGGAACCGGTCTGGTAGTTCGAGGTGATGCACTGCTCGAGAACGATCCCTTCATCCTTGAGCACCTTCTGGAGTTTCGGGTCGTCAATGGCGCTGGTGCCGTGACCGATCCTCCGGGCGTGGAGGTCGCGAATGGAGGTCCAGATCTGCTGGGAGGGAGTGACCTCTCCTGCGTGGACCGTCGCCTTGTAAAGGCCGTCCCGCTTGATGTGATCGAAGAACGCAACAAAATCCTCCGGGGGATAGTTGGTCTCGTCACCGGCGAGATCGACACCGACGATTTCGTCCTGTCTGAGGCTCTTTACATCTTCGTAGAGTTCGATCATCTCCTTCGGTGTCTGCTTCATCCGGTTAAAGGTGATGAGAAAGCGAAGGTAGATCCCCGCGGTGGCGGCGGCCTCATTGGCGGCCCGGACGACCAGCTTGGTGATCACTTTACGATCGAAGTCGTTCTGGAGGGAGAAGTGCTCAGGGGAAAAGCGAAGCTCGATATAGAAAATCCCGTCGTTCGCCATATCGAGAACCGAGGCGTAGGTGATATCGTAGATGTCATCAAGGGTTCGGTACCAGTCTACCCGGAACTTGGATAGAAACTTGAGAAAGTCCGGTTCCGAGTCCTTGGGAAACTGCACCGCCTTCTTGAACTCGGCCATGTCCTCCGGGAGGTCGAGGCCGTTCCTCATTGCCATCTGGTGGAGGGTCGTCAGCTCAAAGGTCCCCTCCAGGTGGCGGTGGAGCTCAACCTTGGGAAACGTTCGCAGAGTAGCCTCGTCGGATATACGCTGGGAGCCAGCCACATCAAACCCCTTCATCGTGACCTACAATTTTTACTCTAACAGAAAGCACACACACATTGTAATGTGCCGTTCCCCTGAATCTACTACTTCGTAGTAGAATTCTCGGCCTTTTGTTCCTTTGGGGTTAGCAAAAGTAGTAGATCCTGCCGGAAAGGTCCAATAAGCCGCAGGGAGAGTCAGAGAATGTGGTCCAAAAACCGTTTTGTCCGCTCTTCCCGGGGGTTGGAGAAGAGATCCGTCGGAGTACCGCTCTCGATCACCTCACCGTTATCCATAAAGATCACCTTGTCCGCCGCGGCCTGGGCAAATCCCATCTCGTGGGAGACAACCAGCATCGTCATCCCCTCCTTTGCGAGGGCGAGCATGACGTCGAGGACCTCCTTGATCATCTCCGGGTCGAGGGCGGAGGTCGGCTCGTCAAAGAGCATCACCTTCGGTTCCATCGCCAGGGCTCTCGCTATGGCGACCCGCTGCTGCTGCCCCCCGGAGAGCTGATCGGGATAGGCGTTCTCCTTGTCCCCGAGGCCGACCCGGGTGAGGAGTTTTCGGCCCCGCTCGGTAGCCTCCTCCCGGGAGATGCGGCGGATCTTTCGCGGGCCCAGGGTGACATTGTCGAGGGCGGAGAGATGGGGAAAGAGGTTGAACTGCTGGAAGACCATTCCTACCTCCTCCCGGATACCGCGAATGTTGGCGTGGGGGTCGGTAACGCACTCGTTGTCGATCCAGATCTCCCCGGCCGTCGCCCGCTCGAGTCGGTTCACACATCGAAGGAGGGTGCTCTTGCCGCTCCCGGAGGGGCCGATCACGAGGACGACCTCCCCTGCAGCCACGTTGAAGGAGGCGTTTCGGACCGCCTGGATCTCCCCGAAATCCTTGGAGACGTTCTTTATCTGTATTCGGTAGGTAGGTTCAGCTGCGGTCTGTTCCACGGTTTTCAAGCCTCTCTTCCATGAGTGCCACGAGTTTGGAGAAAAAGAGCGTCAGCACCAGGTAGCAGAGGGCCACCACGGTGTAGGTCTCAAAGTAACGAAAGGATACCGATGCAAACTCCCGCCCCCGGCGCAGGAGGTCGCTCACCGCGAGGATCGAGACGAGGGAGGAGTCCTTGAGGAGGGCTATGAACTCGTTTCCTACCGGCGGCAGAATGACCCGAAAGGTTTGGGGAAGAATGATAAGGCGCAGCGCCTGACGACGGCTCATCCCGAGGGCGAGGGCCGCCTCCATCTGTCCCCGGGGGATCGCCTGGATCCCGGCACGAAAGATCTCTCCCATGTAGGCGCCGTAACAGATCGACATGGCGATGATCGCCGCGGTGATCCGGGGGACCGAAACAAACCGGCCGAGGGCGTAGTAAATGTAAAAAAGCTGGACCAGCAGCGGGATGCCCCGAATCACCTCGACGTAGATCGTCGCGATCCTGTTGATCACGGTGATCTTTGAGATCCGTCCGAGCCCGGTGATGAGTCCGATAATCAGGGCGAGGAGGATCGACGCGACGGTAACCTGAAAGGTGCGAAGTATCCCGTCCGGCAGAAAAACGAGGACCTCCAGGTAAGGAGAGGGCGAAACTACCGGAAGAAGTATGAGCAGGGTGACGGCGCCGATAAAGGAGATCCGCCAGGCGGAGAAGATCGACTTCTCCGCCCGGTCGGGAATCAGCGCACCGTCGGAAACGGTGATCTGTTGCTTTTCAGCCACAACTAACTACCGGAGCCACTTGTCCTGAAGCTCTTCGAGGGTGCCGTCGTTCAACACGATCTCAAAACCCTCGTTGATCCGGGAGAGAACCTCCTCGTTGCCCTCGGTAACCGCGACCCCGTAGAGCTCCTCGGTAAAGGGAACGCTGGCGATCTTGAGGACGTCGGAGTAGTTCTCGTTCTGCAGGGCGAAGTTCGCCGCGATCGGCGTATCCGCGACAACGCCGTCGATCCGCCCGTTTGCAAGGTCCTCTATCGCAAGACCGAGCTCATCGTAGGTGCGAAGCTCCACACCTTCGGTCTCGTCGATCAGGATCGCACCGGTGGTACCGATCTGGGCACCGAGGGTGCTTCCGGAGAGCTCACTCAGTTCGCTGACGTCGTCGGGCCCGTCAACCGGGACGATGAGCACCTGTCCTGCGTTGAGATAGGGAATCGAGAAGTCCATCGTCTCGTCCCGCTCCTCGGTAATCGTCACCGAAGAAATAACCGCGTCGTAGTCGCCGTTTGCCAGGCCCGCGAAGATACCGTCCCAGGCGACGTTCTGGAACTCAACCTCGAAGCCGGCGGCTTCGGCGGCGGCGTTCATCAGGTCGATGTCGAAGCCGACAAGTTCCTGGTTCTCATCGATAAACTCCATCGGCGGCCATGTGGCGTCGGTAGCGACGGTAATGACGTTGTCCTCAGCCTCTGCCTGCCCGCCGGCAAAGAGAGCTCCCCCCGCGATAACCAGCACGATAAGCAGTGCACTTATTCGCTTCATAAGATCCTCCTAACATGAACGTGGGTAATGATTCGGTAATGTAGTAATCAATATACGCGGCGGTGTCAATGATTGCATAATTATCGAAGTAGCGCACCATGACAGCGGAAGGGGTATTCGCTATACTCTCAAAGAGCCCATGGGACATACGATAGTACTTGCCAATCAGAAAGGTGGTGTGGGTAAGACGACCACCGCCTCCAATCTCGGTGCGGCTCTCGCTGAGCGAGGCAAGAAGGTGCTCCTGGTCGATTTCGATGCCCAGGCGAACCTTTCGAGCAGCGTTGGGGCGGACCGTAAGGCTAAGGGGATCTACGAGTTGCTCAGCGGCGGGATCGAGCCGGAGGAGGTGATCCAGGAGACCACCGTGGGGAACCTCTCGATCATACCCTCCGGACCCGACCTCACCGGCGCGAACATCGAGCTTGTCACCCAGGAGCGCCGGGAGTTCTTTCTCAAGGAAGCCCTCGAGAATCTCTCCGACCGGTACGACTACATTTTTGTCGACTGTCCTCCCTCCCTCGGAATTCTCACCCTCAACGGCCTGGTGGCGGCGGACTCGGTCATCATTCCTCTCCAGACCGAGTACTTTGCCCTCGAGGGGCTCACGCAGCTTCTGCAGAGCATCAAGCGGGTGCAGCAGCAGTACAACCGGGATCTCGACATCTACGGCATTCTCTTTACGATGTACGACTCGAGAACCCGCCTGGCAAACGACGTTGTCCAGGAGGTTATCGGGTACTTCGGCAAGCGGGTGTTTCGAACCATTATCCCGAGGAACATCCGGCTCTCCGAGGCACCCTCCCACGGCATCCCGGTCACCCAGTACGATCCGACCTGCGTCGGCGCCCGAAGCTACCTCAAACTCGCCGAGGAGGTGATCGATCGTGGCTAGCGGCGGGAAGCGCCGCCTCGGAAAAGGGATCGACGCCCTTCTCCAGGGCCGGGATCTCTCCCAGCTCGAGGAGCAGGTCGCCGGGGTCGTCTCGGTACCCGTAGAGAAGATCCGCCCCAATCCCGACCAGCCGCGCAAGGAGTTCAACCCCGAGGCGCTCGAGGAGCTCTCCCGGTCCATCGGTGAGCGCGGGGTTATCCAACCGATCCTCGCGGAAGAGCAGGAGAACGGCGAGTACCTCATCGTTGCCGGGGAGCGGCGATACCGGGCGGCGCGGATGGCGGGACTTACCGTTGTCCCGGTCCTCCCGGGGAGTTTCTCAGCCGAGGAGCGGCTCGAGATCGCCCTTATCGAGAACATCCAGCGGGAGGACCTCAACCCGATGGAGGAGGCGAGGGCGTATCGGCAACTGATGGAGAACTCCTCCTTGAGCCAGGAGGAGCTCGCCGCCCGGCTCGGGATCAGCCGTTCGGCGGTGGCGAATACGGTGCGTCTCCTCAATCTTCCCGAGTCGGTCCAGGGGGCGATAGGATCCGGGAGGCTCTCTCCGGGACACGCCCGCACCCTCCTGGCGATCAAGGAGCCCGGGGCGCAGGAGAAGCTCTTCCACGCTATCGAGGAGAAGGGGCTTTCGGTCAGGCAGACCGAGCGCGCCGTTGCCCTCGTCGGGGCCGGCGCCTCCCCGGAGCTCGCCGTCGGGACGGTCACCAGCGGCGCAGGCGTGGAGGAGGCAGCGCCCGCCGGAAGCTCTGCGCCCCCGGTTGCCGCCGGTTCTCCTCCCAGCGGTTCCGCTGGTGTCGGCCCCAAGGGTAGCGAAAAGAGCGTCGAGATGGGTCGTATCGAGCAAAAGCTTATCGAGGCTCTCGGCACCAAGGTGAAGCTCTCCGGAACCAACGACCAGGGAAAGATCGAAGTAGCCTACTACTCTATGGAGGATCTCGAACGCCTCGCCTCCCTTCTCGGGGTGGATCTCCAGGAGTGAGGCGTCGGGAGCTCCTCAACCCTCCTTACCAAGGCGTCGGGAGAGGAGTTCGCTTTTCGAATCCACAAAGCGCAGGAGACGATCTCCGGCGGTGCTGATCCCGATTCTCCCGGTGGCGACGATCCGCTCGTCCGCAAGCGGCTGATGCTCCCCCCTCCCGCCGCGGGGTCCCGGCAGCAAGAGCCGCAGCGGGCCGGTTAGGAGGCTACTGCCGTCCTCACCCAGGGTAACGGCGAGGGCCGTAGCGATCTTGCCCGGCCCGTCGCTGATACCGGTGAGCTTTCCCCGCTCCCGGGGCTGCGCCGGTGGCCCCTCGGCTCTCACACCGTCTCGGGCGGAGGCAACGTCCCACTCCCGGCGCCGCCGCCGCGCCATGACCTCGACACCCCAAACCGGTTCGAGGGAGCGCAGGAGGACCGCCTCCCCTACGCCCGGCGGTGCTGTAACAACGTTGAGGCAGTAATGAACGCCGTAGATGAGGTAGACGTAGAGAGTCCCCGGGGCGTGGAACATGGAGCGATTGCGCGGACGCTCTCCCCGGTAGGAGTGAGAGGCGGGGTCGTCTGTAAGGTACGCCTCGGTCTCGACGATCCGCCCTCCGGTTATGCAGCCGCCGATCTCCGAGAGGAGGTAGCTTCCCAGGAGAGCGCGGGCAACCTCGACCGTCGGACGGGCAAAGAAGGAGGGCTCCGGGGAAACGAGCTCTTCCAACTCCATCAGAGCCGGTGTACCACCCAGACATTCGGCTCGACGTAGGAGGCGTGTCCCGCCTCAACATCCACCTGCAGGGGGACAAGACCATCGGGGATGATATAGCTGCCGCTTCCGGGAAACTCCAGGCCCGTCCACCGGCTCCACTCGTGGAGGCTGCCGTCGATCGTCATCGACCTGGAGGCGACCCGCACTATCTCGCCCCCCGCGCGGAGGTGCACCCTCAGCCACGGGTCGAAGGGCTCCCCATCGTGCCGGCGCCACTGCGCGTACTCCGCCATCGGGATAAGGGGAAACTCGCTCTTTCTCGAAGGCCGTACCGGGGCGATGAGCCGCCCGAGCCCCTCGGCTCGAGCGATTCGTCTCATCTGCTCGAGGAGGAGGGATGCGATACCGCGGCGGCGATGGGAGGTGACAACCGTCGCCGAGAGGGCGCAGAGGGTGTCGGGGTAGGTTCCTTCACTCTTGTCCTGCCTTCCTTTGGTAATCGCCCACTCCCGGCCTTCCGGAGGAAGATCCTCCACCCCCGCCTCGAGAGCGAGGGGAATTGTCTTTCCGATACCAACGATAGTCTCGCCGTCGAGGAGGACAAACTGATACTCCCGAAACTCACTGAACAGCGCGTTCCACCCGAGGCCGCCCTCCCCTTCGGTGACAAACTCGGGCCACTGCGCCTGCATGAGCCGCTCCTGCTCGTCGATAAGATCCGGCCGTTCCGCCAGGGTGTAACTCGCCAGTTTCATCATCTTCTTAACCATATACCCCCAACTCCCGGTCGTTGACAAAGGATTTCTCGCTGAGTATAGTCTCACCCTGCATACTGGAGAGATGTCCGAGCGGTTTAAGGAGGCGGTCTTGAAAACCGTTGTGCCCTTTCAGGGTACCGTGGGTTCGAATCCCACTCTCTCCGGGCAGTATAGACAGGATCGACGTAGGAGAGGTGCGAGAGTGGCCGAATCGGGCTCCCTGCTAAGGAGTTGTACCCGTTTGGGTACCGTGGGTTCGAATCCCACCCTCTCCGCAACCTGTGCCCATAGCTCAGCTGGATAGAGCGTTAGATTGCGGATCTAAAGGTCGGAGGTTCGAGTCCTCTTGGGCACGTACCTGGCGTAGCGCAGCGTAGCGAGGAACGCCAGGATTACACACCGCGCCTACCGCAGGCGAAGCCGCGGAACGCGCGGGTTTTACGGTGGCCGCGTGAACAGCGGCCACGGTGGTGAAAGGCCGTCACGGAAGTGGCGGTTTTTTTGTGCCCCGACCCTTGTCGGGGTGAGCTCTCTCGCCCCGGATCGCTCTAAACCGAGTCTTGCCCGCCCCGCTTGCGCACGTTGAGTCCGCGGCAGAAAATCGATAGCTTACTAGGAGATGGACCCTCCCCGCAGTCGTCTCGCACAGCCGCGAGTAGAACCATGAGCGCCATGTTTGTCGCCCTCGCCGCGCTCTTCTGGGGGCTCTCAGCCGCGATCGGGGGTGTTCTCATCGCCTCGGGCTGGCAGCCGTCGGTAATCGCGTTCTACCGCGGCGCCGTCGGTCTACTGCTGGTGGGCAGCTGGAGTCTCCTGCGCCCGGGTCGGTCGGGGTTCGGTAACCGGCGGCTCTGGTTCTGGTCCGCCCTCGCCGGAGTTGGTATCGCCGGGAACTTCGGCTTCTACTATCTGAGTATCTCCCGGGGGAGCGTTGCCGTCGCCTCGACCCTCATGTACTGCGCCCCGGTCTTTGTCTATCTCGTCTCCTTTGCCCTCAAGCTCGAGCGGCCGACTCCCTTCAAGTGGGGGGCGATCGCGGCGGTCATGCCGGGTCTGGTGATGCTGACCCGGGTCTACGAGGTGGGAGGCGAGGGGGTAGAGCTCTTTGGGGTGATCGCGGCGCTCCTCTCGGGCCTCTCCTACGGGCTGTTTATCTTTGGTCTCAAGTACGCCTCTTACCACGGCACCCCTCCCGGGATCCTCGCGATCGCCTTTACGGTGCTGGTCTCCCTGCTGATCATTCCTTCCCGGGGGAGCGAAATCCTCGCGGTCCCCGGTTCCCAGAGCCGCCTTCTCTTTCTCATCCTCGGCATTCTCGGTGGGGGAGTCTCCTTTATCCTCTACGTGCTCGGACTGCGGAGCACTCCCCCCGGGGTAGCGTCGATTCTCGCGATGGTCGAGCCGGTCACCGCCTCCTTCGCCGCGGTCGTGCTCCTCGACGAGGGGCTCATCGCCGTGCAGCTGCTGGGGATGGTGTTGATCCTCACCAGTGTCACCGGTTTGTCCCTCTCATCGAACCGGGAGGGGCGGTAGCCGCCGGCCGGCGGCCTCCTCCCGGGGGCTCAGGAGAGTCGGATCCGCGGATTGAGCAGGGCAAAGAGAAGATCCGCGATGAGGTTCGCAATAGAGTAAAAGAAGACAATAATCACCGAGATCGCCTGGAGCACCGGCAGATTCTTCTGGGTAACCGCCGTTACCAGGAGTGATCCGATCCCGGGAAAGTTGAAGACGTTCTCGATCACTACCAATCCCCCCATGAGCCAGCCGATGGAGAGGGCGATGACCGCGATGGAGGGAAGCAGAGCGTTTCTCAGGGCGTGGCGAAAGACAACCTTCCCCCAGGGGAGCCCTTTCAGGGTTGCCGTGCGGACGTAGGGGCGCTTGAGCTCCTCGAGCATTCCCGCTCTTGTCATCCTGGTGATGTACCCGATTAGGACGAGACTCGCGGTAAGGGCCGGCAGGAGAAGCACCCGAAACCAGGCAACCGCGTCCATCGATCGGTCGACGTAGGCGGTTGCCGGCAGCCAGCCGAGACGGAGGGCAAAGACGTTAATCAGGACGATGCCGGTGACAAACTCCGGAAGCCCGACTACCGAGAGGGAGAGTACCGATATCGTGCTGTCGAGATAGCTTCCCTCTTTCAGGGCCGCGAGGACCCCGAGGACCAGGGAGAGGGGTATGACAATGAGAAGGGTGATCCCCGCAAGGCGTATCGAGTTTCCCAGGCGGGAGAGTACGAGTTGCCGGACCGGAGGGTTTCCGGCGGTGTAGGAGACCCCCCAGTCCGCGGTGGCAAATCCGCCGAGCCAGTCGACGTACTGCTGCAGGGGTGGGCGGTCGAGGCCGAAGCGCTCCTCGAAGTTCGCCACCGCCGTGGCGGAGGCGTCCCGGCCGAGGACGAGGCGGGCGATATTCCCGGGAAGCAGATTGGTAAGGGCGAAGATAAAAAACGAGGTAACGATGAGGGTTACCGCGACGAGAAAGAGCCGTCGAATCAGGTAGCGGGTCATCTGTCGACCTCCTCTACCTTGACAATCTGTTCCGTCACCGGAGGACCTGCGTTCTGAAGCGCTCTAAGCTCCTCGAGGGGGTAGTGGCAGCGCACCTCATGGCCGCTCTCGGCTACCCGTACCGGAGGCTCCTGTTCCTCACAGATCGGGCCAATCTTGCGGGGACACCTGGTATGAAAGGGGCAGCCCGAGGGTCGGTTCCGGGGCGATGGGATCTCCCCTCCGAGGGCGATCGGCTGGTGAGGGACCGAGGGGTCCGGCGTCGGCGCTGCCGAG
This sequence comes from Spirochaetaceae bacterium, assembly GCA_046541355.1. Taxonomy (GTDB): domain Bacteria; phylum Spirochaetota; class Spirochaetia; order DSM-27196; family Alkalispirochaetaceae; genus CAYZHV01. The sequence goes on along the minus strand of JBKHDM010000026.1, from coordinate 11,664 downwards.
AGGAGCGCCTCGGTGTAGGGATGGGAGGGGAAGTTGAGGACCGCCGCTACCGAACCCTGTTCGACGATCTCCCCGAGGTACATGACCGCGATATGATCGGCGAGATAGCTGACCACTTCGAGATCGTGAGAGATAACGATGTAGGATGCGCCCTCCCGGGCGCGCAGGTCCTTGAGGAGATTGAGGATCACCGCCTGGACCGAGACGTCGAGGGATGAGGTAGGCTCGTCGGCGACGATGAGGGAGGGGTTGGGGGCAAAAGCCCGGGCTATGGCAACCCGCTGCTTTTCGCCGCCGCTGAGCATCACCGGTCGCCGGTTGTAGTACTCCCGGGAGAGGCCTACCGCCTCGAGTATCTCCGTGCTCCGGCGACGAAGCTCCCGGCGGTCGAGCTTTTCCGGGACGAGCTTCTTTATGGTCCGGTCGATTGTCTCGCCGACGGTACGGTACGGATTGAGGGAGTCATCGGGATTCTGGAACACGATTCTCAGGTTCCGGAGCACCTCCTTGTCCCGCTTTTTCAGATCGAGACTTATCGGCGCTCCCGCGAGGGCGAGCTCCCCGGTATCCGCCTTGATGAGGGCGAGCACCGACCGGGCGAGGGTGGTCTTTCCGCTGCCGCTCTCTCCCACGATCCCGAAGGTCGACCGGGCGCGCACCTTGATCGACACATCCCGGAGCGCCTGGACATACTCCAGGGGCTTTCGACTCAGCCGGTCGAGGAGACTCGGGGAGCCGAAGCGCTTGCTCATCTGCCCCGCCTCGAGGACCGTAGCGCTATCGTCTGCCTCGACCTTCTCGGCGCCGGTGCTGGTCGTAAAAGGCTTGAGGGAGCCTTCGGCCATCTCCTCCCATCGCCAGCAGCGCACCGTCCGGTTCTCCCCGATAACCTCGAGGGGCGGTTTCTCACTCCTGCACTTCTCGGTGGCCAGGGGACAGCGGTCGGAAAAGACGCACGCCTCGCTTCGGGAGCCGAGCGCCGGGGCGACACCCTCGATCGTAGTGAGCCTGGTCTCGTGCCCCTCACTGTAGGCAGGAAGACAGGCGAGGAGCCCGGCGGTGTAGGGGTGGCGTGGGGAGGCAAAGAGCTCACTCACCGGTGCGCTTTCCATCACCTCCCCCGCGTACATCACCGTCACGTAATCGCACAGGTGCGCTACCGTTCCGAGGTCGTGGGAGACGTAGAGCGCCGCCGCCTCTTCCTCCTTGATGAGGTTTCGAAGGAGGTCGAGGATGACAGCCTGGGTCGTGACGTCGAGGGCGGTGGTCGGCTCGTCGAGGAGGACCAGTTTCGGTCGGGTGCTCAGGGCCATGGCGATCATCACACGCTGGAGCATCCCGCCGGAGAGCTCGTGAGGGTAGCGGTCGAGAACCTGGCGAGGGTCGGCGATCTGGACGTGACGGAGCGCTTCCTGAGCTTTCTCGAGCGCTTCCTCCTGGGAGTAGCCGAGGTGTCGTCGAGTCGGCTCGACCATCTGCCTGGAGATGCGCAGGGATGGGTTGAGGGAGTCCATCGTGTTCTGAGGCACCACGGAGACCTGATTACCCCAGATACTCTCCATCTCCCGCGCCCCCGCCCTTCGCAGGTCCCGCTCTCCGAACAGCACCTCTCCCTCGCTGATCCGGGCGTTCCGGGGGAGGTAGTGAATCATCGCCATACCGAGGGTCGACTTGCCGCTCCCCGACTCCCCCACCAGGCCGTGGATCTGCACGGGATTGATACTCAGATCGACGTCCCGGACCGCGTTAAACCAGTTCTGTCGGATACGGTACTCAACGGAGAGGTTCTTTACATCTATTACCGGTTCGGACACTTTGCTACTCCTCCTTTCGGAGAATCCGGCGTACGCCGTCGGACATGAGGTTGAAACTGACGATGAGGATGGCGATTCCGAGGACCGGGTACCAGAGCTCCCAGGGAGCCTCGGCAAACTGGGTCCGGGCGTCGAGGACCATGCGGCCCCACTCCGGGGAGGGAGGCTGAACACCGAGGCCGAGAAAACCGAGGGAGGTCACAAGGATGATCGCGTAAGAGAGGCGCAGGGCGGCCTCGACCACGAGAGCCGGGAGCACGCTCGGCAGAATCTGCTGGAGGAGAATGTGCAACGTCCCCTCCCCCCGCAGTTTCGCCTCCTCAATGTAGCCCCGGTCCCTCACCGAGAGGGTGGCGCTCCGGGCGACCCGGGAGATTATCGGAACGTAGATGAGAACGATCACAATGGTGAGACTGATGTTGTTCGGACCGATGAGCTCAACGAGCGGGCTATCGGAGGCCGACAGGAGCGGCACGATCGTCGAGATCATCACGAGGGCGAGGACCATCGCCGGTATCGAGATGAGACTGTCCATAAGTCTCGATATCAGATCATCAACCGCGCCGCCGACGTATCCGATGAGCAGCCCGAGAAAGGCGCCGAGGACGACGGATATCGCCGTGGCAACCAGGGGCAGGCCGAGAGTCTCCCTCGCTCCCCAGAGCATTCGGCTCAGGATGTCCCGCCCCCGCTGGTCGGTACCGAAGGGAAAGGGGGGCGCCGGGGGCTGGGAGGTGAGGGCTCTCCTGCTCTCCTGACCGATGTCGGTGCCCCGGATAACCTGGTCGTAAGGGTAGGGCGCCAGCAGCGGCCCGAAGAGGGTCAGAAGCAGAAAGAAAAGCACCCCGAGGCCACCGATAATGGCCAGGGGGTTTCCGCGCAGGGTGGCCCAGAGGCCACCCCGCTTCCGGACAGCAGCCGGGTCCGGTTCGGACCCGCGCTCCTGTTTGGCAAAGTCGGCCATCTATCTCAGGTCGACCAGGTGGAAGTTTGTCCGTCCGGGAAATGAGTGGAGCTCGAGTCCGACTACGTCGGATGAATGAGCCGCGACCACCGGCCGGAAGTAGGGTATGATAATCGGACCGGATTCGAGGAAGATTTCACTGATTTCGTCGTAGATCTCCGCCCGGTCGTCGACATCGGCGGTCCGGCTCGCCTCGGTGGCGAGGGAGTCGAGCTCCTCGTTGGACCAGCGCGCCTCGTTAAAGGCGGCGCCGGTGGTGTAGGCGACGCTCAGGTACTCCTGCGGTGTCGGTCGCGCTCCCCAGGCGGTCATGCCGAGCTGAGCGTTGAGCCAGTTGTTGTCCCCCTCGGCGTAGTAGACGTTCTCAGGGACTACGTTGAGCTCGACAAAGATATTGGACTCCCGCCACTGCTGCTGGAGAAACTCCGCGACAAGGCCGTACTCGAAGGTGTCACCGACGTAAAAGGGCACCTCGACCCTCGCCTCACCATCGACCTCGACGACATATCCGTTGCCGGCGTCGTCTTCGAGAACCTCCGAGATGAGCTCCCGCGCCCGCTGTGGGTCGTGCTCCTGGTTATCCTGGGGGTTGTAGAGCTCTCCGTAGGTAGGCCCGATCGGGTCGTTATTCGCAACCGTTCCGGTCCCGTCGAGGGCGTCGAGGTTGAGAAGCTCCCGGTCGGTAGCGTACTTGAACGCTTGGCGGATACGGACGTCCTCTCCAATCGATCCCTCGTCGGTGCGCACTCTCACTATCGGATGGGTGTTGGTAGGAACGGTGATGACCGAGGCGTTCGGTACCTGCTCGAGGGCGGGGACCAGATCGTCCGGGACCTTGATAATAAAGTCCAGGGCGCCGCTTCGGAAGGCGTCGAGCTGCGACTGGTCGTCATCAAAGAAGACAAGCTCTATCCCGTCGAGGTTCGGGGCGCCGCCCCAGTAGTCGGGGTTCGCCACGAAACGGGCGCTCTGGTCGACGGCGTACTCCTCGAGAATAAACGGTCCGGTGCCGTTGAAGTGTTCGTAGGTATCCTCGCCCTCGGAAAAGACGTTTATCTCTTCGCTCTCGCTCGAGAGGATCATAGCAAACCGGGATGCAACGCCGTAGAGAAAGTCCGCGTTGGGGTTCTCGAGGGTAAAGACAGCGGTGAGCTCGTCGGCGGCCTCGACGCTCCAGGTGGCGCTACCGTCCTCGTTCTGCCCCATGAGGCCGACGATCGAGGAGCCCTCGCTCACCAGCCGCTCAAAGGTAAAGACCACGTCCTCGGCGTCAAAGGCGGAACCATCCTCGAAGGTAACCCCTGAACGCAGGTCGAAGGTGTAGGTCAGCCCGTCGTCACTCACCTGCCAGCCGGTAGCGAGGCTCGGCTCGAGGGTACCGTCGGGAAGAATCTCGACGAGATAGTCGTACTGGAGGCGATTGAACATCACCTCCGGGTCGTTTGCTCCGAGAGCGGGGTCGATGGTGGTGAGTTTACGTAGACCTATACGCATCACCTTATCCTCCTGCTCCGTCTCCTCGCCCTCAGCGCTTCCCCCGGCAAAGAGCATACCCGGTATGATGAGCGTCAAGCCCAGGACCAGTAGCAGAGAAATCTTAGCTATTTTCACTTGTCTCCTCCTGTTTTTTCGGTCATATCCACCTTGGATACGCCTTATGGACGTCCTCCCGGAGTAGGTAAGACGCCCAGGACCGATTAAACGTACTGAACTCTAAACAGTTTGGCGAACTTTATCTTGACTTCTAAACGAGAGCGCCCGGGTCGAGAGGGGTAGCGCCTCCTCCTCGATATTTGACATATGCCGAAGGGGGCACCTATTCTGTACCAAGCAGCACAGCAGGTAGCAAAGTAAGTAGATGAGCGTAAGCGCAGACAAGAGCTGATCCCCGAGAGGGTCGAGAAGCATGGCTACTGTCGCAACGGTGCCGGCGCACCTGAGGGCTAACCGGGGATTACCCTCCCCTATCGAGGGGGAGTGATAGAAGGTTGATACTCCAGCCCTTTTGATAGTAGTATGCGCGTCGCACAACAGGAGAGATGCGAGAGTGGTTGAATCGGGCGGACTCGAAATCCGTTGTACAGCTCGTCTGTACCGAGGGTTCGAATCCCTCTCTCTCCGGTCGTGTGCAGCGTTGGAGAGGTGACCGAGTGGCCGAAGGTGAACGCTTGGAAAGCGTTTGTACCCTACCCGGGTACCGGGGGTTCGAATCCCCCTCTCTCCGTTCCCGCCCCTTTGGCGTTGAAGGCCAGGCCCTGTGCAAGTCGCGGTTGCCCAACCCCGTCAGGTCCGGAAGGAAGCAGCGGTAAGCAGCTTGTGTCTGTGCCGCAGAACGCTTGGCTGGAGCCTTAGGGGCTTTTTTTATACTGCTGGAGAGGCGCGATGAACTATGAGGTAACGGCGACTCGCAGACGCCCTCGAAGTTTCGATGAGCTGACAGGTCAGGAGTTCGTTGTATCTACGCTGAAGAACTCCCTCGCGACCGGCCGGATCGCCCACGCCTATCTGTTCTCCGGTCCCAGGGGCGTCGGGAAAACCTCCGCTGCCCGCATCCTCGCGATGAGTCTCAACTGTCCCGACGGACCTGCCGCCGACGGCTGCCTCGACTATCCGGGGAGCGAGGAGATCGCCCGGGGGACCGCCCTGGACGTGATCGAAATCGACGGAGCCTCGAACACCAGCGTCAACGATGTCCGGGAGATAAAGGACGAGGTACTCTTTGCCCCCAACAGCTCCCGGTACAAGATCTACATCATCGACGAGGTTCACATGCTCTCCAACAGCGCCTTCAACGCGCTGTTAAAGACTATCGAGGAGCCTCCCCCCTACGTCGTCTTTATCTTTGCCACCACCGAGATCCACAAAGTCCCCGCGACCATCCGCTCCCGATGTCAGCAGTTCAACTTCCGGCTCATACCCCTGGAGGGGATAAAGCGACTCCTCAAGGAGGTGTGCGACGAGATCGGGGTACCCGCGGAGGATGAGGCACTCTTCTGGATGGCGAAGGAGGCCACCGGAAGCCTCCGGGACGCCTACACCCTTCTCGATCAGGTGGTATCCTTTTCGGAGGGCGAGATTACCCTCAGAAAGATCCGGGAGAAGCTCGGCCTCCTCGGATTCGAGCAGATCAACGCCCTCGCCGAGGCCCTCGCCTCGGGAGAGCGACACCGCGCCTTCGACGCCCTCGATCAGATCATTACCTCCGGCGTCTCGGTAGAGCAGTGCATCGTAGACCTCACCGACTACTTCCGGGGGCTGCTGTTCTTCAAGGCGGGCATCTCGAGGGAGACGCTCCTCGGTTTCGCTCCGGAACGCCTCGCCCCTCCTGTGGTGGAGACCTTCACCCAGACCCAGGCGGAGCGGGCTGTCACCATTCTCCTCGACCTCTATCGTAACGTCCGCTACTCCCTCAACCAGCGCTTCGAGCTCGAGGTTGCCGTAAGCCGGCTTTCGGGGCTCAAGGAGTACCTCACCACCGAGCAGCTCGTCTCGGAGCTGCGACGGCTCAAGGAGGAGGCGAGGAGGTTGCCCGCGGCGGGGGTGCGCCACCAGCCGCCCGGGAGGCAGGGAGACGGCGCCGCCGGGGACAGAGCGGCCGCCGGAGAGAGAGCCGCCGGAGAGAGAGCCGCCGGGGACAGAGCGGCCGACGGCGCGGGCGGCGCGGCCGACGGCGCGGGCGGCGCGCCCGACGGGAGCCTCGAGGAGTCCACCGCCGGCGAGGTCGCCCCGGGACCGACAGCCGGGGCCGGCCCCACCCCGGAGGGGCACCACACCTTTGTCCTCGAGGCGGAGAAGGTGGAGGAGATCATCATCAAAGTACGAAAGCAGAAACCGACCCTCGCGGCGGCCCTCGAGCGAGCCACGGGCTGGGAGCTCGACGAGGAACACCTGACCCTTGTTTTCGGCGACGCCTTCTCCGGCCGGGGAGTACAGCAGGAGCGGGGCTTCGTGGAGGAGATCGTCCAGGAGGCGCTCGACGAGGAGGTCTCCCTGAGCGTGGAGGTCCGCAACCGGGAGAGCGAGGGAGGGGACTCCGCCCGGCGGGATGAGAGCGTAGAACTGGTAAAGAAGGTGTTCCGGGGCGAAATTATAGGAGAGGAATCATGAACCCGATGGATCTGTTGAAGAACTTTCAGGGTCTTCAGGATAAGCTGAAGGAGTCCCAGGCGAAGCTAAAGACAGTAACCGTCACCGGCACCGCCGGGGGCGATATGGTGCGAATTACCATAAACGGTGAGTTTCGGGTCCTCCAGGTGGAGATCGCCGACGAGGTTGTGGAGGAGGGGGATAAGGAGATGATCCAGGACCTCGTTCGCGCCGCCTTTACCGACGCGACGGTCCGGCTGAAGGAGCAGCTTCAGCAGGAGATGAGCTCCATAACCGGTGGACTCGATATCCCTCCGGGGCTTTTCGGATAACCAGGCAGTGAACGCCCTCGAGGAGCTCATAGACTCACTCTCCCGGCTACCCGGGGTGGGCAAAAAGAGCGCCACCCGCCTCGCCTACCATCTGCTCACGACCGATTCCAGTTACAACCGGAAGCTCGCCGAGGAGATCGCGATGATCCGCGACCGCATCGTCAACTGCACTGTCTGCGGCAACTACACCGAGGAGGATCCCTGCGAGGTCTGCCGCGACCCGGGTCGGGACCGCTCGGTTATCTGCGTTGTGGAGCAGCCTCAGGATCTCGTGGTTCTCGAGCAGACCCACGAGTATCGTGGTCTCTACCACGTCGTCGGGGGCGTGATCTCACCGATCGATGGAGTGGGCCCTGAGGATCTGCGGATCGGCTCGCTCATCGCTCGTGTGGGCAAGGGGGGGGTCGAAGAGGTGATCCTCGCGACCAACCCGACCGTCGAGGGGGATACCACCGCCCTCTACATCTCGAAGATGCTCGAACAGCGCTCCGTCAAGGTCAGCAGGCTCGCCCTCGGCCTTCCGGTGGGGGGGGACCTCGAGTACGCCGACCGCCTCACAATCGCCCGAAGTTTACGCCACCGGACCGCACTTTAAACGAAAACGTAACACACCTCTCCAATACTGCGGGCTGATCGGAGGGAAGATGGAAATACGAACACACCGGCTCGATCACGACATACTCAAAATCGATGTCTCCGGCGAGATGGACCTCTACAACTCCCACGAGCTGAAGTCGATGCTTACCGCCCACATCGAGAACGGTTCGGAGGCGCTGCTTCTCGATCTCTATGATCTCAGCTATATTGACTCCAGCGGTATCAGCGTCCTTCTCTACACCTTTACCCAGTGCAAAAAGCGACAACTCGGCCTTTGCTTTCTCAATATCCGGGGATCGGTAAAACGGGTAATCGAGCTTACCAGTCTCCAGGGGTTCTTCCCGATCGCCGAGTCCCTCGAGGATGCGATCAACCGCCTTCGCAGCAGATAAACCAGAAGGAGAACAGAGCGTGCAGGTAGAACACACACCGCTCCAGGACAGCGGTATCGAGCTGATTCAGGTTCAGGGGGAGATGGACCTTTACTCCTCCGCCCGTCTCAAGGAGCGCGTCCAGGAGCTCTGGGACGCAGGAAAGAAGCGTATCCTCATCGACTGCCAGGGGCTCAGCTATCTCGACTCCAGCGGGGTCGGCGTTCTTCTCTACGCCTACACCGGCACCCAGAAGCGCAGCGGGACCATCTGGTTCTCTGGTATCCACGGCTCGGTGGCCAAGGTTATCGAGCTCACCAAGCTCTCGGGATTTCTTCCCATCGCGTCGAGTCGGGAGGGCGCGATCAGCGAGTTCGGTCCCGTCGAGGAGGGGGAGGAGAAGAGCAACGGCATCAAGCAACTGAAGATCGACTCCCGTAGTCCTCTCTTCGATACAAAGGGACTCTACTACAAGGAGTTCTCCATCGATCTATCCCAGGTTCGCCGGCTCAGTAATCTCATCGCCCAGCGGGCGCCGGCGGAGTTTCAGGAGATCAACATCCTCGAGCAGCAGATAAGCGAGCTACTCAAGAACGCGGTCAAGCACGGCAACAAGAACGACAAGAACAAGAAAATCAAGCTCTGGTTCGGCTTTACGGAAGTCACTGCCCGGCTCATCGTCGAGGATGAGGGGGAGGGATTTCAGAAACTCGAGGCCTGGAACGAGTTCTACCGGAGGAAGATCGAGTGTTACCAGAAGCATGACTTCGAGGGCATGATGAACTATCTCACCTTCCGTACCGAAAACTCGAGTGACGAGGACGGGGGTAACGCGATGATGGCGGCGGTGGAGTACTGGAACCGGGGCGTGGTCTACAACGAGCAGCGAAACGCCGTGGCGGTAAAACGGGACTTCCGACTCTGAGTCGGCGACCCTCAGAGCCGCACCTCCTGGGGTTCGAAACGCATGAGCGCGAAGGTCACGTCGTCGTTGAGGCTTCTTTTACCACGAAATGAGTTGAAGTCGCTTGTGAGCCGGTCTGCAAGGATCTCTACCGGCTCGGAAGCGTTACTTCGGAGTACCCGGGCGATCCGCTCGAGGGAGTAGCTCTCACCGCTCATGTCGGTCTGCTCGGTGAGGCCGTCGGTAATCATAAACAGCGTGTCCCCCCGGCGGGGCCGGAAGGTATCTACCTTTGCCTCGATGTCCGGGGCGACACCGATCGGCAGGTTCTGCTGGTTGGTGTTGAGGCGCATGAGCTTGCCGTCGCGAAACAGAAAGAAATGAGAGTGGCCCATGTCACATACCGAGAGCTCTCCAACCGACTCGTCATACTCGATAAACAGGCCGGTTACAAACTTTTCGGACTCAAAGGTCTGCACGATATACTCGTTCAGGGAACGGACGAACTCGGCGAGGCATCCTTTGGTAAAGCTGAACATGCTCATCATGCCCCAGATGATGGCGGTAATAATCGAGGCGGCAACACCCTTGCCGCTGACGTCACAGAGAGCCGCCATCCAGAGGTTTTCCTGGAACTGCCGGATCTCGTAGTAGTCACCGCCAACGCCCTTTGCGGTCCTCGAGGAAGCTACAAACTCAAAGCTCCTGCCGACGACGAAGTGCCGCTCCCGGACGATTCGGGACTGGAGCTTCCGGGCGAGGGCGATATCGCTCTGGGTGATCTGTGAGAGGTAGAGCAGCATATCCTGGGTGGAAAAGATCCCGCGAAACAACCCATCCTCGTTGGTCAGGAGATAGTAGGTCACCCCGGGTTTGCGCATATCCTCGGAGATCTCCTCGGAGACAGAAAAGAGGTTGATATCCGCGTCAAAGACCCTCCCCTGCTGCACGATCTCACTAACCGGGTGGTTTCGAAAAATATCTCGAGCGTAGGGGCGCACCATGGTGTTGAAAAAGTCCTTGCGCACAATTATGCCGACGACCTTATCCTTCTCATCCACAACCCCGACGGCCATGATCGTCTCGTTTTCCCTCAGCTTGTCGGCGAGGGCAAAGATCTTCTCATCCTCCCGGCAGTAGTAGAAATTGGTGGCTATCCGGGCTATCGTCTGGTTGTTGATGCGGCCCTGTTCGTACCGATGGAGCAGTTGCCGCTCCTCGATGAATGTGCCTTCTTTTCCTAATGTGCCTTCTTTTTCGGTCAGAAAAAGTCTCTCCGACATCGGGGCGGCTCCTTATGGGTTGCAAGGGTAGGTGTTCACTATTAGAAAGGGGTTAGGATGATCTGTCTAAGAGCCGGTTTCTTCGGTTTCGCCTTACTCCTGGTAGCCGCGACCCTCCCCGGGCAGGAGCTCTCCTGGTATGAGAGCCTCGACGACGCCCGGACGGCCTCGGTGACCGAGGGAAAGAATCTGCTGATTCTGGTCACCGCCGGTGCCTGGTGCACGCCGTGCGCCTGGGTCGAGGAGGAGCTTTTCGGCCGACGGGAGGTCGCAGAGCGGATCGCGGAGCAGTACGTGGCGTTGAGGCTCTACGACTACGATGAGGCGCACCTCGAGCTCCCGGTGGACGCCTACCCCTCCATACTCATCTACGCTCCCGGCGGCTCCCTCCTCGAGACTCTCACCGGGCCACCGCCGGCGCCGGTCCTCGAGGCTCTCCTCACCCGGTACCGCGAGGCTACCCCGGAGAGCGCCGAGGCGCGACGGTTCTCCACGGATCGGGGCACCTTTGTCTATGTCGGCGCCGGGAGCTGGGAGCGTCGGGTCGAGGGCCGGTCGGTAACCTACATGGAGTATGACCGGGACGAGGAGTTTATCTATCTCGAGTCGGACCAGGAGCCGCGCTTTCTCGCTCTCCCGGCGGCGGGGGGTGAGATGTGGCAGTGGGATCCGATCACCGAGGGTTGGGAGGATTTCAGCCTGGCTCGGCCGGAGTAATCCGCCTGCCCCCGGCGAGGCGCGGGGCGAGGGATGAGTCGCGCCGGTGGAGGATATCCTCGATAAGCCGGGCGGAGGCGTCGATAACCGGCTCGAGGGTGGCCATCTCGTCCGGCGTCGGGGCGGAGAGGACATAGGAGGAGAGACTCCCCCGATCTGGCCTGCCCACGCCGATGCGCAGCCGATGGAAGCGGTCGTTTCCCAGCCGCTCACGCACCGACTTGAGGCCGTTGTGCCCGGCGGTGCCGCCACCAGCCTTGAGCTGCAACTCACCGGGGAAGAGCTCGGTCTCGTCGTGGACGACGAGGATATCCTCAGCCCGCAAAGAGAAGAACGCGGCACACGCCTGCACACTCTCCCCGCTCCGATTCATGTAGGTCTCCGGCTTCAGTAGCGCCGTCTGCCCCTCCTTTGCAAAAACCCCCTTGAACTTCTTCTGCCCGCTGCCGCCGACCCCCAGGCGATCGGCGACCATCCATCCGACGTTGTGTCGGGTCCGGGCGTACTGATGGCCGGGGTTCCCGAGAAAAACGATAAGCCGGTACTCCATGGCGTGACTCTACGTGGTGGCCACCGCCCCGGGCAACCCCGCCCGG
>JBKHDM010000025.1:0-36546 GCA_046541355.1 Spirochaetaceae bacterium | reverse complement strand
CTGAGATCGAGGAGCCTGAGATCGAGGAGCCTGAGATCGAGGAGCCTGAGGTCGAAGGGGACGAGCTTACGGACTCGCCTGAGGATTTCGCCGCGCACTTCGACCAGATGGAGAAGGAAGAGGCTGACGGAGAAACTCCCGCCGATGTCGAGGAAGCGCAGACGACCAGGGAGAGCAGTCTCTCGGAGCTTTCTGACAGTCTCAAAGCGGAAATACGGTCGGTGCTCACCTACATGGACCAGCTCCTCGAGGCGCTTCCGGAGGAAAAGATACAGGAGTTCGCCGAGTCCGAACATTTTGAGGTCTACCGCAGACTCTTTGATGAACTCGGCATAGACAGCTGACGATGGAGCACTCTCCCCGCCGCTTTCTCGCCCGGGCAAGGAAGCTACGGAGCGAAATTACCGACGAGGTCGCCGGAAGCGTCGCTCTCGCCTCGGAGGTGAGTAGCGAGCTGCATCCGGAGCAGGCGATCAGGCGGCTTTTGAAGTCCCTCGGAGAGCTCGAGGCGTCCCTGGAGTCACCGGGGAGACTATTCGAGCAGCTCACGGAGCACCTACTTCTGAGAAAGGCGGCGCTGCTTCTTCCCGATCATCAAAGTGACTGCTTTCTCGTCTGGTCCGCCGTGGGGATCGATCGAACGAGTCAGCAGCGAATCCGTCCCCGGGAGGCTGAGATCGAGGCTGTTCTCAACGGCTCGGACGTGGTTGTTCTCTCCCATGAGGAGATGGGGCCGCTTCTCGGTTACCTCTCCCACCGGGAACGCTCCTCCTTCAAAACCGCCGGCATCTTCCCCTTTCGCCACGGAAGACAGACTCTCGCGCTCCTTCTCATTCTCGACAGCCCCTATCTCGACCTCGACCCCGCGATACTGCGGATCCTTTTGGCGGCCCTCGCGGACATGTCCGGCCGGATGCTCTTTTCCAACAGGGATATCCCGATATCCCGGGCGCGGCGGAGCGTGCTGTTCAACCGGAGGGAGATCGGCGACACCATTGAGCGCCTCGCCGAGACCGGGGACGAAAGCAGTGTCGCCACGGTCCTGAAGGTCGACGTCTCCCAGGTCAGAGCTCAGATCCTCGGAGCAAACGCCTATCTCGAACCGTATCGAGTGACCCAGGATATCGTAACCATTATCGCCGCATTCCTCGCGGGCGACGGTTTTGCGGGTCTCGAGAACAGCGACACGGTCCTGATTGTCCTGCCCGGCGAGGCGCAGATCGACCGCGCCTTGATGATCCACCAGCTTCGCCACTCCCTGGTAACCCTCTTCAGGGAACTAAACGCACCGCCACCTCTCCCCTTCGAGGTTGTTTCTGATCTAACGAGCTTCCTGGACCAGCTTCGAAGCGAATGACCGAGTTTCTCCGCGCCGGAAATGGAGAGCAGAGCGCACGGCTGAACGCTACACTCCTTCACTCATCCTATAATCCACAGCGGGAGGCCGAGCGCTTCGTCTCCGCCCTCCCGGCCGCCCGCTGTTACCTGGTCATCGGCTGCGGCCTCGGTCACATCGCCTCGGCTATCCGCCGGAGCTATCCCGATGCGCGGCTGCTAACCCTTCATCCATCTGATGAGCTTGCCGCTGCTGCACAGCGAACGCCGGGCACCCACTGGAGTGAGGGCAGCGGGGAGCCCCTCTCCCGGGCGATCAGCCGCGCCTTTCGGGGGGAGGCGGATTACGGGTTCGAACTGGTGCCCTGGGAGCCGTCCCGCCTCGCGGCGCCGGACTGGTTTCGGCGGACGGAGAGCAGCGTCCTTTCGATCGCCCGGCAACGGCACACCTCGCTTCTGACCACTGGATACTTCGGCCGGCGCTGGCTTCGAAACAGCCTTCGAAACCTCAGGGAGCCGGGAGCGCGGGAGTTTCGAATCGAGACCGACAGGATGCCGACGATTGTCGCTCCCGGCCCCACCCTCGAAACATCCCTCTCCTATATTCGCCGAAGGCGGGACTCCCTCTTTATCCTCGCCGTCTCCTCCGCCCTCCCGGTCCTCGCGGCCGGAAAGATCACGCCGGACCTCCTGGTGCACACCGACGGCGGATTCTGGGCACGCTACCATCTCCCTCCTCGACTTCCCTCCTCCCTTCCGATCGCCGCCGCTCCGAGAGCCTGCCTCCCGCCGGAGTTCCGGGAAAGGATCGCGTTGTTCCTGCCCGACGCTTCCTCCCCCCTGGAGATGGCCCTCGCCTCCGCCGGAGGTCGCCCTATCCTCCCCCTGCCCGGCCACGGGACGGTCACAGGCACCGCAATCGAGTTGGCAGGTACGCTGTTTCCGGGGGAGTTTCTGCTTCTGGGGGTCGATCTGGCGAGCTACGGTTACCGGACCCACGCACGGGGACACGCCTTCGAACCCCTTGTCCACGCCTCGACGAGCCGCCTGACTCCGCTGCCGGGGCAACTGCGGGCAAGACTGCGCAGACCGGTGATCCTCACCGGAGAGTGGGAGCAGAGCGAAGAGCTCGCCCTCTACGCCGACGCCCTCAAAGGAGATCTCGCCGCCTCAAACAGAGCTGTCTACAGGCTCGCGCCCTCGCCGGTGGCGCTTCCGGCTACCGAGATTGACGCGGCCTTCCTGCCTCCGAGGCGGAGGATCTCCGCCCTCTGTGGACCCGGCGGCGAGAGAGGTGAGTCGGGGGTCGAGAGCGACGGAGGCGCCCATACAAGGGAGGGGGCAAAGGAGCGTCTCGAGGCGTGCATGAGAGAGCTCGGATCCGGTTTTTCCGCAATCAGCCTCGGCGAGGCGGACTCAAGCGTGGCCGAGGAGCTCGCCCGGCACCTCGCGCTTCCGGAGCTCCTGCGGCTGCGGGCGGCGCTGCTGTCAGGAGAACAGGTCCAATCCGCCTCAACCGAGGTGGAGGAGCGGGTCCGCAGGGAGGTGGAGCGGCTGCTGGAGGAGACGAAGGGGTGAGAGAGGAGAATCTCGAGCTCCTCAGGCGGCTTGTGCAGGCGCCACTTCCCCCTCTCTCTGCGCCTGAGCCCGGTTCGCCGCGAGTTATACCTGAGGAAAGCCGCTCAGGGCTGCCTACCGCGCGAGTCGTCGCACAGCGCAGTCGCTACCTCCATTCACGGTATGACCCGCGCCGGGAGGCGCAGCGCCTCGCCGCCTCCCGGGAGGGCTACCTCGTCCTCCTCGGCTTCGGCTTGGGCTACCTCGCCGCCGCCCTCGGCGAGCTACCCGGTGTAACCGGGGTCCTCGCGGTCGAACCGGCACCTCAGGTTGCTTCCCTCCTGAGGGAGGGGGTCTCCCTCGACCATCTCTGTGAGGTCTCGCCGAAGGTGAGGCTCCGATTTCTGGAGGAGCCCCGGAGGCTCGGGGAGGAGCTTTTCTCCTTTTACCTCCCAATGCTCGACGGTCGGATTACCCTCCTGATTGCCGAGGGGTATGAGGAGCTCGTCGACCTCGCCCCCTTTCGCGACGCCTTCAACGACGGTGTCGCTCGCCTGGCGGGAAACTACCGGACCATGGCACGCCTCGGGCGAGGCTGGACGATGAACATCATCCGCAACTGTCGCCGCCTCGCCGAGGGGGCGAGCGACCGGTTCGGTCTTGCCGCCCCGCCGGCGCGCCCCGCGGGGAGGCTCATACTTGCCGGGGCGGGGCCGAGCCTGGCGACCTTCCTGGGGGAGGCTGACAGCCGAGGGTGGCCCTCCCACGGGCCCGGGGAGGGGGAGACGCTTCTCCTCGCGGCGGATACGGCTCTGCCGATCCTCCGGAGTCACGGTATCCGGGCGGACCTGGTGCTCTCCATCGACGCCCAGAGCGCTACCTACCTCCACTACCTGCCCGCCCCGGGACCTCAGCCGCGGATGATCCTCGCCGATCTCACCGCCCCGGTCAGCCTCGCCGGAGAGAGCCTCCCCCTCGCCCTCTTTGCCGGAGGACACCCCCTCGGCGCTATGCTTCTCCGGCGGGAGGAGGGAGTTCTCCCCCTCTCGACGGAGGGAGGAAACGTCGGATACACCCTTCTGTCCGCGGCGGACGCCCTCGGAGCGCGGGAGGTATCCTGTTACGGCCTCGACTACGCCTATCTCTCCGGGGCGCCCTACGCGAGGGGCAGTTATCTCGACAGCTACTTTCTCACCAGAACAGACAGAGTCGAACCGCTGTGCTCCCGCTGGACGCAGCTTCTCTGGAGGGACCCGGAGGCTCGACGGATCGAGGATGCCCCGCCCTGGAGCTACACCGACCCCCGCCTCGACCGGTTCAGGGAGCGTTTCGGGAGCCTGAAAAAACAGCTCCAGGCGCGGGGGGTGCGCTTCCACCGCGCCCCCAGGGGCGGCTTTGCTCCGGCCGGCGGCGTTATCCCGGGCGGGGGCGTTATCCCGGCCGGCGGCGTTACCCCGGCCGGCGGCGTTATCCCGGGCGGCGGCGTTACCCCGGCCGGCGGCGAGGATGGAAAAAGGCCGGCCGCCCTGCCGCGGATCGTCTCCCCCCGGGGGCTCACCGAATCCCTGGAGGAACTTAAAACCGCTCTCGCCACGGAGGTCGACCCCGCTGCGAGGCCGCCGTGGCTCCTCTCTCCTGTCGAACGCGCCCTGCTTCCCCTTGCGGCGTGGGTGGTGGAGCACTCGGATCGAGGCGAAGGCGGCTGGAGCCTTGAGGAAGCGGCGAGAGTGACCGATACACTTTTAGAGGGGCGTACACCGGCGTAAGCGGTTTTGCTCCCTTCATCCCGATGGCGTATACTTGAGGTGTCATGTTTCGCACAGTGGTCAGGGCCTACGCGCTTTTTTCGCTGCTCTTCCTTTTCGCCCTCCTCATCTTTTTCGTGGCCCGACTCTCATCGGTCCGGGACGAAAACGCTCTGGTCGCCCGCAACTCCTTCACGGAGCTTGAGGTTCGGGCCGCGGAGACGATCGACCTCGGACCGTCGCAGACCAGGGCGCTCATGCGTCCGAGCCTCGAAGGCCCAGAGGGTGAGCGCCTCGAGGCGGTCATCCTCTATACCATCGACGAGGGGGTCTCCTACCTCTGGGCGCGCTCCCCGGCGTACACCGACCGCGGGTTTACCGGAGGAAGCGGCGTGCCCCGAATGGAGTACAACGAGCTCACCCAGCTCAAGTTCACCGCCACCGTCGGGGAGGACTCATCGTTTCTTCTCGAGGCGCTCTACACCGTCCTCGACCGACGGGACATCTATCCGCTCCTGCGCACCTCCCTGATCGCGGTCCTCGCCGTCGCCCTCTCCGCAACGATTCTCGCAATCATCGCTGTCCGCCGTCACCGGGAGCCTGAGAGAGGGGTGGCCTCCGAAGGTAGAGGAGCTCCTGTCGCAGTCGAGGCGGCGGGAAATGTGGTCGCAGGGGAAGACGAAGGTCGTGGGGAGTGGAGCGTCGAGACTCCCGGGGAGGCGGAGAGTCCGCGGTCTGAAACCGGACCCTCCGGGAAGCCCAAACCTTTAGGGGAGACCGGAGACGCTCTTTTCGCCCCCTCCGGCCTGAGCCGGCAGGAGCATCTGATGAAGCGTCTCTCTCTCGAGCTCGAGCGGGCCGCCCAGAACGAACAGGATCTCACCCTTCTGGTCCTCGAGTACCAGGAGCAGAAGCCGTACGACGAGGCGTATCTGCGCCACGCAGGAGAGCTTCTCGACCACTTCGGCTTCGAGGATCTCGCCTTCGAGGAGCACGACCGTTTCGTGGTGATCTTTCCCAACACTACCCTCCGGGAGGGTTTGCGCCGGGTCGAACGCTTTCAGAAGGAGCTTCTCGAGACCGGGCCGACCTCGGATGTCGACCATCCCTGGGCGGGGCTCTCCTCGAGAAACGGTCGTCTGATCGACGCCGGCCGCCTCTACTCAGAGGCGTCGATAGCTGTGAGGAAGAGCCACGATACTCCCGGTCGGATTCTCGGCTTCGAGCCGGACCCGGACAAGTACAGGGCAGCCCTCTAACCTCACACCTCCGGGCTCACACCTCCGGGGCTACTCCCTGCTCTCCTCGAAGGGAATGGGAAATACCATCTTCTCCCGGGTCAGCACGGTGGCAGGAAAGATCTCCCGCGCCTCCTCGAGGAGCTGCTTGAGCTGCTTCCTGGTGTATCGAGGAGAGTAGTGAATCAGCCCCATCTGCTTTACGCCCCCCGCCTCTGCGGCGATCAGCGCGGCGTCCTCCGCGGTCATGTGACGCTTCTCGTAGGCGGTATCCCGAAACTCCCGGCCGAACATCCCCTCACAGATGAGAAGGTCCGAATCGGTCACCTCCGGGGCGATCGAGGGAACAGGAAGGGTGTCGGTGACGTAGGAGAACTTGCGGCCCCGCCGGGGAGGGCCGACCACCTCCGAGGGATCAACCGCTCTGCCCCCTTCGAGGGTTACCGACTCACCCCGTTGCAGTTGAGCCCACATCGGCCCTCGGGGCACCCCCGCCGCCTCAGCCCGGTCGGGGTAGAACTCTCCCGGCCGGGGACGCTCCTCGAAGATATAGCCCACACAGGTCCGGGAGTGCTTGAGAGGTATGGAACGAATCGTGTACTCCTCACTCTCGTACACGACCTGCTTCTCCCAGGGATTGGCAATCTCCCGGACGTCGATGTCAAAGTTGATGTACATCTCCAGCGTCGACCGGCTCGCCTCAACGAACTCGCGGATCTTAGGGGGGCCTATGATAACCAGCGGTTCCTCCCGGTCGACCTGGGAGGAGAGCATCAGCATCCCCGGCAGGCCGGTGACGTGGTCCGCGTGGGTGTGGGAGATGAGTATCGCGCCGATCTTCTTCCACTTCAGGTTGAGGGAGCGAAGGGAGACCTGGGTCCCCTCACCGCAGTCAAAGAGAAAAACCTCCCCCTCTCTCCGGAGGAGGACCGATGTGAGGTGTCGTCCGGGAAGCGGCATGGTTCCGCCGGTTCCCAGGACGAAGAGTTCCATGTTCATAGGCGGTTACGGCTCGATGTCCTCGTCGTAATCAATATCTTCGAAGCCGAAGCCGTGGATATGAAGAAAGTCGCTCCGGAGTCCCTCGATATCCGCGACCTCCTCGAGGTTGCTCTCGTCCACCTCCTCCCAGCGGCGGGAGACCTCCGCCTGCACGTCATCCCGCATCTCCCAGTCGTCGAGACGGATTCGACCTTTTTCGTCTACCGGAATCGAGGCGCCGGTATAGAGCCGGTCCCGAAGGAGCCGGTACATCTGTTCGATAGCATCCTCGTGAAGCCCCTTCTCCTTCATAACCCGGTAGAGTATGGCGAGGTAGAGAGAGACAACCGGAATCACCGAGCTCGCCCGGGTTACGATCGCCTTGTTGACCGAGACAAAGGCGTCCCCACCGATCCTCTTGAGGGTCGCGGAGAGCTCTTTTGCCGTCCCTTCGAGGTGTTCCTTCGCCCGGCCGATCGTACCGTCCCGGTAGAGGGGGCGGGTGATCTCCGGACCGATGTAGGAGTAGGCGACGGTACGCGCCCCTTCCGAGAGGACGCCCGCCTCGAGGAGCTTATCGATCCAGAGCGCCCAGTCCTCCCCTCCCATCACCTTGACGGTCCGCTCGATCTCCTGTTCATCCGCAGGCTCGACCCGAACGTCCCTTATCTCTCCCTGCTTTGTATCCACGCTCTTTGCCTCGTACGCCGTGCCGATCGGCTTGAGGACCGAGGTGTAACGCTCACCGGTGTCCGGATCGATCCTGACCCCCGAGGCGAGACTGTAGACCACCAGGTCCACCGTCCCGAAGAGCTCCCGAATCCGCTCGATCGTCTGTTCCTTTATCTGGTGGGAGAAGGCGTCCCCAAAAAGGGAGTCAGCGAGGTAACCGTCCTCCTTCGCCCTCTGTTCGAAGGCGACGGTATTGTAGTAGCCGACGGTTCCGGTGCGGCTCCCCTTCGCGGGGCTCTCGAAGGCGACGTTGAGGGTTCCCGCACCGCAGGCGTAGGTAGCGGCGATCCGGGTCGCAAGGCCGTAGCCTGTTGAACCGCCTAGAACAAGCACGTTCTTCGGCCCCTCGATCGCGGTCTGCCGACGGATGTAGTCGATCTGCTCCTGCACTGAGGCCGCCGCGCCAAGGGGATGGGCGTTCATACAGATGTTGTTTCGAATCATCGGCTTTATGACCATTGGTGTCTCCTTGTGAGTCCGGTCAGCTTACGTAATGGAGGGGAAAAACGCAAGCCGGACGGATCACGGCAGTGGGAAGGGAGTGTTGCGAAGGATTGTCGGAATCCAATAGGATACACCTATGACGATTGCTTTCAGACACCTTGCCGGTTTAGACGCCGGTGAGCGGGAGCGGCTCATGCGTCGATCCCAGAGCGACATTGCACAGATCATGGGTACAGTGGAGCCGATCGTGGCGGACGTTCGCGACCGCGGGGACCAGGCGCTGCGGGAGTACACAAAACAGTTCGACGGAGCCGATATTTCGAGCCTTCCCATAGCGGTGAGTGACCAGGAGATAGCCGAGGCCCCCGGGCTCCTCTCTGCGAGCCTCCGGGAGGCGATCGAATACGCCGTGGAAAACGTACGCCGGTTCCATGAGAGCCAGCGTCGACCGGAGAGCGAGATGACCACCGTTCGCCCCGGTATCCTTGCGGGTGAGCGCGTTACACCTATAGAATCCGCGGGACTCTACGTTCCCCGGGGGAGGGGAACCTTTCCCTCGATGCTCTACATGCTTGCCGTCCCGGCGGCAATCGCCGGGGTCGCGCATATCGCGGTGACCACCCCACCAGGACCCGACGGCCGCATCGACCCTGCGTGTCTCTACGCCGCGTCTCTCTGCGGTGTCCACCGAGTCTACCGGGTCGGGGGCTCCCAGGCGATCGCCGCCCTCACCTACGGCACCAAGTCGGTTCGTCCGGTAAAAAAGATAATAGGCCCGGGAAGCGCCTACGTGATGGCGGCGAAACAGCTTGTGGCCGACCGGGTTGACCCGGGGCTCCCGGCGGGGCCGACAGAGTCGATCCTCCTGGCGGACAAGAGCGCTGATCCCCGGATCGTAGCACTCGACCTGGCTATCGAGGCGGAGCACGGCCTCGATTCGGCGGCACTCCTGGTCACCGACCACGAACCTCTGGCGAGGGAGGTGGAGCGCCTGCTGCCGCAGATCATCGAGGGTGCCCCGGAGCCGCGAAAGAGTTTTCTTACCGAGGTGTTCTCAAACTACGGCGGTATTCTGCTCACCGACTCCATGGAGGAGGCGATAGACTTTGTTAATGAGTACGCCACCGAGCACATAAAGATCCAGACTGAAGACCCCTGGGAGACCCTCGGGTCGGTCAGGAACGCCGGAGAGATCCTGTTGGGAGAACACACCGCCTTCAGTCTCGCGAACTACGCCGTCGGAGCCAACGCCGTTCTTCCCACGGGCGGACAGGCCCACACCTGGTCGCCGGCTTCGGTACAGGACTTTACCAAACGCAGCTCAGTGGTATACGTGAGCCGGGAGGGGTACAACTCGATGCGGGACCACGTCATCGCTCTTGCGGACCACGAGGGATTCTACATGCACGCTCAAGCGCTCAGGGAGCGATCCTGAAGGCGCGGGAGCTCGTCGAGGGGGCGGATTCAGCTTGATATCCTCGGTGGACGAGGGTTTCACATACCTCGAGTCATTTACCAACTTCGAAGTCCAGCCCGGCCTCACCCGCGCCTGGAGGCTCGAGCGGATGGAGGAGCTTTGCCTCGCGACGGGAAACCCGGAGACCCGGTTCGCCTCGATCCACATAGCCGGGAGCAAGGGAAAGGGGTCGACCGCCACCTACCTCGCAGCCCTCCTCGAAGCATCCGGCGAGCCGACGGGTCTCTACACCTCTCCCCACATCGAGGACTACCGGGAGCGGATCACCCGCTCCGGGACCTACCTTCCCGAAGATCTCTACCTCGAGGGGCTGCGGTGGGTGGAGGAGAGTGTCCGGCGGATCGAGAAGCAGCGGCTCACGGGAGGGGAGCTACCTACTACCTTCGAGCTTCTCACCCTCCTCGCCTTCAAGCTCTTTGGTTCCTTTCCTCTCGCGGTTCTCGAAACCGGCATGGGAGGCAGACTTGACGCGACCAACGTGGTTCGTCCTCTGGCTACCGCAATCACACCGATCGAACTGGAACACACAGAGTATCTTGGCGACACAATAGAGGCGATAGCCGGTGAGAAGGCGGGGATCGTCAAGGAGGGAGTGCCGGTATTCACCGCGCCCCTCCATCCCGAGGCGCAGAAGGTGGTAAACCGGAAGGCGAAGCAGATGAACGCGGAGTGCCTCGCCTACGCGGACATCGTCGAGGAGGAGTCGATCAGCGTCAGCAGGAGAGGGACGGAGGTGGAAGCCGCGGTCTTCGGAGAGCGTTTCACCTTTCGCCTCTCCCTCCTCGGGCGGCGTCAGGCACGAAACGCCCTTCTCGCCCTCGCCGTGGCCCGGAGACTCCGGCCGGAGATATCCCCGCAACTGATCGCCTCCGCCCTCCCGGCGGTGAGCCTTCCGGGAAGGATGGAGCTACTCTCCGGCGACCCCTCCCTGGTAATCGACGGCGCCCATACTCCCGAGTCCGTAGCAAGCCTCTGCGAGACGTTGAAGGAGCTCTACCCGAGTAAGTGGACCCTCATCTTCGGGTCGGTAGCGGGTAAGCGTCACAGGGAGATGGCGGAGATCCTTATTCCTCTCATCCGGGAGGTGATCGTCCTGCGGCCCGGAACGTTTCGGCAGAGCAATCTCGAGGAGCTCGCTTCTCCCTTCCGTAACGCCCGCCTCCCGTGCCGGATAGAGGAGGACGCCGAAGGCGCCCTCACCCTCGCCGTTGACGCCGCCCCTCCCGAGAGCTGCATTGTCGCCGTCGGCTCATTTTACCTCGCCGGCGCGGTGAGACGCGCCGCCCGGGAGCTCGGCGGGTGGCACCCGATCCCGGAGGGTGGCACCGGGTGAGCAGTTCCCTCAACTGGAAGGAGATCGATCTTGTTCTCTCGGAACTCGATCTTACAGGGAGCCACCTCCAGGAGGTGAGACAGCCGGACTATCGGAACCTCTATCTGTTCTGCTACAAGCAGGGTGGCGGCTTCTGGCTTCGCATCTGCCTCGATAACCGGGCAGTGCGGCTGCACGCTACCCGCTACCCCCCGGCTAAGCCGAAAAAGCCGCAGCGCTTTGCGGAGTTCCTCAACAAACGGGTCCGGGGTGGACGGGTGCGGGAGGTAGAGCACCTCAATCAGGACCGGATAATCGAGCTTACCGTCGAACGCACCGGTGAGATACTCCTCCTGTTCATCCAACTCTGGGGTGGCTCTGCCAACATTGTTGTCACAGACTCACAGCATCGCATTCTCGACGCCTTCTTTCGTAAGCCCCTCCGGGGGATCGCAACCGGAGTCCACTACACCCTCCCGGAGACCCGCTCACCCCCGGCGAGGGAGGTCCGGGAGTGGCCTCGGGAGGGGAGCTTCAACAGCTTTCTCGATGAGAGTTTTCGCCGATCCGAGCAGGAGGAGCAGGTCGACTCCCTTGCCGAGAAACTCGAGAAGTGGTGGGAACGGGAGCAGGGAAGCTACAACCGCCGGGTGAGCGCCCTCAACGAAGAGCTCGCCTCCTTCAGACAGGAGCTCGAGCTCGGCCGCTACGGCGACATCATCATGGCAAACCTGCACCGCCTCGAGGGCGGCGAGGAGTGGCTCGAGGCTGAGGATTTTACCCGTAACGGTGACCCGATCCTCATCCGACTCGATCCGCACAAAAGCGGTCAGGAGAACGCCCGACACTACTACGAACGGGCAAAGCGGGCGCGTCGAGGGGTTGAGGCACTCCAGGAGGAGATTCAACGAATCGAGGCGGAACATCGATCGGCGCACGAGGAGTATGAAGCCCTCAAGGAGGACCCGGATCCAAAGCGGCTCAAGGCGCTCACCTCCGACGATCAGCCGCCGGCAGCTGCGGGGAGCCGGGGGCGTACCGGTCTGACGGCGAGCTCCCGGGGCTTTACGATCCTCATCGGGCGAAACGCCAGGGAGAATGACGAGCTTTTGAGACGACACGTCCGAGGCAATGACTGGTGGCTCCACACCCGGGACTTTCCAGGGGGCTACGTCTTTATCAAAGCTCAGCCGGGAAAGAGCGTTCCCCTCGATGTTCTCCTCGACGCCGGAAATCTCGCCCTGTTCTACAGCAAGGGGAGAGAAAACGGACAGGGCGAGCTCTACTACACCCAGGTAAAGCACCTCAGACGTGCAAAAGGCGGAAAAAAGGGAACGGTACTTCCGACCCAGGAGAAGAACCTTCACGTCGACCTCGACGAGGCCCGGGTGCGGTCACTGCTCTCCTGACCCTCGGTTGACGATTACGCAACCGGGGAGACCCGGGCGGTCGCCGGCCCAACGATTCTGTTTGACCTGCCCCGGGAGGAGCGGCATAGTAGAGGGGCATGAGTAACGCCCCACTGGTCAGCCACTTTACCGAGAACGGTCATGCCCAACTTGCCCTCTGTACCCGGGTTGCAACCGGCACCTTCGCGGTAACCCAGCTTGTCTCCCAGGAGCGGGATCCGGGCTGGATAGTCAGCAAGAATTCCATGACTCCCTGGAACATCGAAGGATTCCGTCACCACCGTGGGCTCCTCTACGTCCTGGGACCGGATCTGCCGGTAACCGCCTTCGGTCAACTCCTCGAGGAGCTCGGAGAAGCGAAGCTGCGGCTCCAGGCGGCGGTTGATGTCTATCAGGCGCTCCGGCGTCTTGCGGCCGCCGAGATCGATATCCCCGTACTCTCCCTGACCGGAATATTTTTGACCGGGGAGCGCTCGGTCTTTCTCGCTCCCCCGGGGATCATCGCGCGGACCATGAGCCACCTCACGGACCGGGAAATCCTCGAGGTTATGGAGCGACACACCCACCCGGACCTCCCCCGGGATCGACGGGACGCGATGGCCCTGGGAGTCTGGGTATACCGGATCCTCACCGGCGACTGGCCCTACCCGGGGCAGACGGTGGCTGAGACCCGGGACCGTTTCCGCGCCTCCCCTCCCCGGCCGGCGAGGATGCTCAGAGCCTCCCTGGATCCCGACCTCGCCGGAGAGCTCGAAGCGCTCCTCTCTGATCCCGGGATAGAGCCGGCGGAGCGCCTGGTGGCACGCCTCGAGGCGGGGGAGGCAGTGGAGCAATCCCTGACCCGGGAGCAAGGGGAGGCGGTTATCCGGAGTGAACAGAAGAGGTTCGCCGACCGCGAGCGAAACCGGCGCCGACGTCGCTACCTCTCGAGGAACTGGAAGGGGCTTCTCATTGCCCTGGGGGTAGCGGCAATCGTTCTATCGGTCCCCTTCTCTATCCTGCGCCGCTCCCTCGAGCCCTCGCCCCTCGAGGGGATGAGTCCCACGGAGGTGACCAGAGCGTTCTACTACGGGATGAACGAGTTTGACCACGTCCTCATGGAGGAGGCGGTTGTCGACCGTGCGGCGGAGGTCAAACTGAGGGAGGTCACCAATCTCTACATTTTCAGCAGAGTGCAGGGGGCGATGGAGGGCTCGGATCGCTTCGTCGACGCCCAGGATTGGCGGGAGGAGGGTATGCCGGAGCTCAGAGAGGATCAATACCCCTACGGTGTGGCCAACCTGCGCATCCTCGCCGCGAGCGAGGAGGGTGACAGCGCCGAGGTCACCGTCTCCTACGAGAAGTGGGAGCCGAGGGGCGGCGAGAGCGCATCCGATTCCGGTAACCTCCCCGGGAGGGACGCGACAGCCGATGAGCGCCTCGCACAGGTAGACCTGCATCTCTACGAGGAGCGGCTCACCTTTGCGTATCGACGGGAGCAGTGGTACATCACCGAGGTTGAGACCATAAACCGGGAACCTCTCGCTCCTGAGACGCTCCTAAAAGAAGCTGAGGATGAGTGAAACGAGGCCGCTTGAGATAAACACGCCCCCGGAGAGGAGCACCGCAGAGGTGAGGGAGTTGTCGAATCCGGTTTCGTAGCCTGAGATGACCTGGTCTCCGGCGACAGCGAGACCGAGGGCGGTGGCACCGAGGAGCGTCCCGGTGGCCGTGAGTACCGCACCCCCCCGTTCGGCGCTGATGCTCCGGTCGCTGCGATCCTCGGGCAGAATCGCTCGTCGCAGCCGCTCCTCCTCGGGAGGCACCGCGAGGCGTAGCTGCCGCGGCTCCCGTCGCCCCTCGAAATCATCCTCGAGGGTCGCCCGCGCCTGGGCGAGGAGAAACACCTCCCGTTCGAGAGCGAGACGCTCCACCTCCCGGCTGATCTGCGGAAACCGCTGCTCCACCTGATCCGGGGCTACCGGCTCCTCCTGAAAGTCCTTCTCCTGCCAGAACTGCTCGATCTGCTCCTCGATAAGCTGACTCTCGAAGCTCACCGGCTGCGGTTCTGCCGCACCCCGCTCCCGGGCCTCGAGGGTTTCATCAACAACCTCTCGAATAACCCTGACCATCTCGTTGGCCGAGATTATGATCGTTTGCGGCTCTCCGGTCCCGCCGGAGCCGAGGGTCACACTATCACCGGCATCACCGGCGGGCTCACCAGCGTCACCGGCGGGCTCACCAGCGTCACTGTCCTCCCCGGCGGGAGCATCCCCCTCGCCCTGCCCTCCATCGCCGGCGGGCTGCGCAGATTCCTCGCTCCCTTGCGCCTCTTCGACGGTCTCGGTGACCTCGACACTCCCTTCAAAGACGTAAACCTGGGTCTCCGCGTCCAGACTGCCCTGACGACTCGCAACGAAGTCGTATCCGAAGTCGGTACCTCTGACACCCGCGACCGCAGTGCGACCCCGGACCTGGAACCGCTCGTTTCCGGTGACCCGTTCTACCCGGGCACGAAGCCTGCCGTAGGCGAGGTCGAAGGAGCCTCCACCGTCGCCACCAATCTGCTCGATACGGAAGGTGGTGTTCTCCGCTACCTTCATTACCGTCCGGGACGGCATGATCTGGATCTCCACGAAGGTATCCGGATCGGTCTGTACCAGATCCCCCGGAAGAAGCGGCATACCGATGACATCGTCCCGGAGGACGTCGTAGGTGAAAAGCTCATCGTTTCGATAGATGTTCATATCGAAGCCCTCGGCAAAGAGGACAAAGGCGTAGGACTCCTCCTCCTGAGCAAAGAGCGCCGTCGTGAGCAGAACCAATACCAGAAAGAGCGTTAGCCGTCGCACGGTGGTATAAGTCTATCTCCTGGGGTTGAGAAAAACAACGCCCCCGACGCTTCTCTTGCGACAGGCTCCCGCTTTACCTTATATATTCATGGTAATGGAACAAGTCCTCGGTGAGATCGCGGTTCCGTTCTCCGATGGTGAGATAAATCGCGTCCTTAAAAGCAGTGCCGGAGAACCTGCGAGCATTACTCGCCATTACACTCAGGGAGAGGACTTCTTCATAAAACTGCCCGACGGAGTCGAGGTGCCGAGCTTTCCGATACATCACGATGTGCGGGTGCGCAACCCCGGTGACCGGTACCTCGAAAAACTCCGGGGTCTCGTCGAGGATATCCATCGGGTGGTTCCCCAACTCCTGTTCGACATGACCTACATGTTCGACCCCGCAGATATTCTCAGGCCCTCCTTTTACCAGCTCTACCGGATCGGGGGACAGCCGTATCTCTATCTCGTCAAACTCGATCTGCTGTTCCGCCACCACGCCCACGAGGTTATCGAAAAGGGGTCGAACGACGAGACACCGCGCTACAAAACCGGGCGCATCACCCTGGAGGCGGACTTTGTTCCTCTCAAATCGATCCTGACGGAGAACGAGAAGGTCCACGCCTTCAAGGTCGATCAGTACATCTCGGACACCTGGATTGGTGAGACCGGCCGGGGCTATTTCGTTCAGGGTATCTGGCTCGACACGGAGCTCACCAAGTTCTTTACCAAGCTCTTTGCCCCCGAGGGAAAGCGGCTCTACCCCTTCTACCCGGTAAACTGCAAGTATCGCTCCATCTGCTACTCGGTGATCGATGTCGATCCCGAGGGACGCAAGCGACGCCTGCCGGAACTCCACCGCATACGGCAGTTTCTCGCCCCTCATATGGAGGAGATCCAGGAGGCGTTGCGGGAGGAGTCGTTCAGCCCTGATCTCGAGACCTACAGAAACCTACGAAACAACATACCCGAGCAGCTGCGGGACCTCTGGAAGGATGTAAAGGTCCGCGCCTATCTCAACGACGAAGAGATGAAAGAGTTTGAGGTGAGCCTTGAGGCAACGTGACCTGTCGGGGATGCGGGTTACCGTCATGGGCCTCGGTCTCCACGGCGGTGGTGTAGCCGCGGCCCGCTACTGCGCCTCCCGGCACGCGGAGGTTACCGTAACCGATCTGCGGGACGAGAGAGCTCTCTCAGACTCGATAGCCGCTCTCGAGGGACTCCCGATCCGCTACGTCCTCGGAGGTCATGAGGATGCCGACTTCGCCGGGGCGGACATGGTAATAAAAAATCCCGCGGTCCGACGAGATCTCGGGCTGCTCGAGAAAGCTGTGAGGATCGAGACCGATATCTCCCTCTTTCTCGACGGCCTGGACAACCCGCTGGTGGCGATCACCGGAACAAAGGGAAAGTCCTCCACCTCAAGCGCCACGAGCCACATCCTCGAGGCGTGGAACGCCGGCGCCCGGCTCGGGGGAAACATAACCCACTCCCCCCTCAACTTCATTCACGACCTCGAGGCGGAGACCATTGTTGTCCTCGAGCTCTCCAGCTTCCAGCTCGGAGACCTGAGCTTTTG
The DNA here is from genome assembly GCA_046541355.1 of Spirochaetaceae bacterium. Classification (GTDB taxonomy): domain Bacteria; phylum Spirochaetota; class Spirochaetia; order DSM-27196; family Alkalispirochaetaceae; genus CAYZHV01. The sequence goes on along the minus strand of JBKHDM010000025.1, from coordinate 19,924 downwards.
CGCCGCCCACAACGAGAAGCGGGGGAGCCGGCCGAAGGGGTTCGGCGGGAAGCACGCGCCTATAGACCCGACGGTTGCGGTGATCACGAATATCTTCCGGGACCACCAGGACTACTACGGCGGGATGGAGCCGTACGTCGACGACAAGAGGACGGTCTATCGGAGTCAGCGGGAGGGATGGAGCGTCTTTTCCGGAATGGACGGCTACGGTATCCACTTTGCCGCGGAAGCAACAACGCCGAGCGTCCTCCTCCACGACCAGGAGCCGGAGCGCTACGGGGATGGCTCTCCCTCGGCGATCTACGACTACAACGGCTGGGGCATCCTCTCGGTCGACCGTAAGCGGGTACCCCTGGTTCCGCCGCGGCTGAAGGTGGCGGGAAAGCATCAGCGGCGCAACTGCCTTATCGCCGCGGCGGCGGCGTATCTCGCCGGGGCGCCGGCGGATCTGGTTAAGGCGCGGGTCGGCGGCTTCGAGGGGCTTTCCCACCGCCTCGCCTACGTCGCAACCCGCGGGCACCTCCGTTTCTACAACGATTCGGCCTCCACCATCCCCGAGGCGAGCCTCGAGGCGGTCAGGAGCTTCCGGGAGCCGGTCCACCTCCTGTGCGGGGGGACCGACAAGGGTCTCGACCCGACGCCCCTTCTCGAGGCTGCGCGGGCCGCCCGGTCCGTCCATCTTCTCTCAGGCGGCACCACCGAGAAGCTTCTGCCGCTTCTCGCCGCCGAGGGGATACCCTACTCAGGCCCCCACGAGAGCCTCGACTCCCTCCTCGAGGCCGCCCTCTCAGCGGCCGGGAAGGGTCATGGGGTGATACTCTTCTCTCCCGGCGCCGCCTCCTTCGAGCTCTTTCTCAACGAGTTTGATCGGGGCAACCGCTTTGTCGAGGCGGTTCAATCCCTCGGGGTGAGCCGGTAGACCTCGAGATTGTCGTCGAGAAAATCCGTAAAGGCGACAAGGGTGCCGTCGGGAGAGACGGCGAGTCCCGTCGGCTGGTTGCGTCCCCAGACCCAGCTCACAACCTCGAGGGTCTGCGGGTCGCAGAGCATCAGCCGACCAAAGTGCGGTCCTTCGGTCATGTAACCTCCGGGACTGTTCCTGCCCCGCTCACTTACCACCAGATACTCCTCCCCGGGGGTGAGGGCGATAGTGTTGAGATTATATCCAAGCTTGCGTCGGGCGATGACCTCCCGCAGATCGGTATCGTAGACGAGTATCTCTCCGTGGTACATGTCGGAGATGTAGAGTCTCCCGCCGTCCCGTGACAGGAGCAGATGGCGCAGGGCACCGTCGCCGACCTCGATGAGTCGCGACCGCTCCTCCCCGGCCTCGAGGGAGAGTTCGAGAAGATCCCCCCGGTCAAAGAGAGCGACGTAGAGGGTGCGGTCGTCGGGAGATACCGCCATCCCCCGGGGGATGCCGGGGACATCGATCCGGCGGATGAGCTCCCGACGGGAGAGGTCGATTACCCCGATGGAGCGGTCCAACCAGTTCGAGACGTAGGCTCGAGCCTCTCGTGAGTCGGCGACCATCACCTTTGGCCAGCCCCCGCCGGAAGGAATAGTCCCGATGTGGCGATACTCGGGGAGGGCGAAGAGGTGGATTCGCTCTTCGGACATCTGGGAGACAAGCAGTTCCCCTCGTCCAGGGAGGTAGAGCGCCTCGACGTAGCCGCGCCCCGGGGAGTCGGGTATCTCGAGCCTCCCGAGGCGGGTAAGAGGGTCGGTACCAAACAGATCGACCCCGGGGCCGTCGAGGTTGGTGACAACCATGGTCTCGCCGTCCGGGGCAAAGGCTACCCCCTTAGGCTGACGGCCGGTCGCATACTCTCCCAGCAGCCGCAGCGTGCCCTCTCCCCGCTCGAGCTTCTCATCGATCCGCACCGCCCCCCGGGGACGCAGGTGGAACCGCTTCTCCTGATACCCGGGAGCCCTGAGAGAGAGCACCTGATACCCCCCCGAAAGAGAGTAGCTGCGCCACAGCCCTCCATCCTCACCGACCTGCTGCGACTCAGGCTCGAGGAGCTCGCTCCCCCGGAAGAGCCTCGCCTCCGGGGGAAAGCTCTTTAGAAGGAGCGTCGCCTCCTGCCCGGGGAGAGGAGAGATGGAAAGAAGGAGAAGCAACGGTACAATACGAAACACCACCCCAAGGATAACGTTTGATTTTTGACCGCACAATGGTATAGTGCCCCTACCATGCATACATACGATCCGGAGTTTATAGCGCGTATTCCCAAGACAGATCTCCACGTCCATCTCGATGGGAGTCTTCGGCTCGAGACCCTCATTGACCTTGCAAAAACCGCGGGGGTTACGCTGCCCGCCGAGACGCCGGAGGGACTGCGAGAGATCGTGTTCAAGGAGAGCTACGCCAATCTCGATGAGTATCTCCGGGGCTTCGGTCTCACCAACAAGGTGTTGCAGAGCGCAGAGAACCTCGAACGGGTCTCATACGAGCTTGCCGTCGACAACGCCGCAGAGGGTGTGCGACATCTCGAGGTGCGTTTCGCTCCGCAGCTGCACATAAACGAAGATCTCTCCTTCGAGGATGTGATGGGCGCGGTGGACCGGGGGCTGAGGCGTGCGACCGAGGAGATCAACCAGTCCCTCGAGGAGGGTCAGCCCCCCTTCGACTTCGGCATCATCGTCATTGCGATGCGGTTTTTTGCCGCCAACTTCAGCGAGTACTACCGGCGGCTCTTTGAGGTGCATCCCTATTCGGAACCGTCGGAGATTATCACCCTCGCCTCGGTGGAGCTCGCCCGGGCGACGGTGGGTCTCAGGGAGAGCAGCGATGTGCGGATCGTCGGATTTGACCTCGCCGGTAGCGAGAGCGGCTATCCCGCAAAGGATCATGAGGCCGCCTTCGACTACGTGCACGAGCACTTTCTAAACAAGACGGTCCACGCCGGGGAGGCGTATGGGCCGGAGTCGATCTTCCAGGCGATAACCAAACTCCACGCCGACAGGATCGGTCACGCCCTCAGGCTCTTCGACCCGGACCACATCCGGGCAACCGATATCGAAGACAAGGAGCGCTACATCCGGAATCTCGTCCAGTTCCTCGCGGACACCAGGACGACTATCGAAGTCTGCCTTACAAGCAACATGCAGACCGCCCCGGATCTCAAGAGCGTCTCAGACCACTCCCTCGGAAAGATGCTCGCCCAGAACCTCTCGGTAACCTTTTGCACCGATAACCGTCTGGTCTCGGACACCACGGTGACAAAGGAGATCGACCTCGCCCTGAGTCACTTTGATATTCCACCGAAGCAGCTGAAGAACATCATCATCTACGGCTTCAAGCGCTCCTTCAGCTACAAGCCCTACCCCGAAAAGCGCAGGTACGTTCGGCAGGTGATCAACTACTACGAGTCCCTCGAACGGGAGTTCGGGATCACGGGGTAGCGTCTTCGGGCTCGCCCCTCGACGGCTCGCCCCTCGACGGCTCGCCCCTCATGAGCTCGCCCCTCAGGAGTCGAACCCCGATACTCCAGCTTGCAAGCTCCGGCGGGTATCTGCCCCGATTGGTAAGCCGCAGGTCCTCCTCCCGGCTGTTCCATGCAAGCCCGCGGAGGGACCGGTTTACCACGCCGAACTCGTCCTCTATCCCCTCACTCGGTCCGGTGGGGTCTGTTACCGCGCCGGGAGGGTAGCCTTCGGGGTCGTAGTAATCCATGCACCACTCCCAGACATTTCCGATCAGGTCGTGGTGGTCGAAGGGTGCGGCCTCGGAAAAGAAGCCAACCGGCGTCGTCGGCCCTCCCTCCCTCGTGTAGGGAGGAGTAACGTCCTCAAAAGGGTCGCCGCTGCGATAGTAGTTTGCCCGGCCCCGGGGAGTGGCGCTCCCCCAGGGGAACGGTTCCCCTTCCCCTGCCCCCGCGGCGTACTCCCACTCCGCCTCCGTCGGCAGCGTGTAACCCGCCGCCCCCGGGCGCAGTGGGGGGAGGTCGACGGCGGAGCTCTCCCCGGGCCAGGGCAGCAGGGGGCGTCCCTCGAGATAGCCGAGCTCCCTCGCGAGGGCAACAGCACCGTACCAACTCACCCCGACTACCGGATGAGAAGCTCGCCCCAGGACCGGGGTGACCGCGGCCCCGGGGGACTCTCCCTCCGGGGCCCCTTCTCCACCATCCTCCCCACCCCTCTGTTGCCCCCCCGGTGCGAGGGCGAGGCCTATCTGCTGCCCGTACTCGAGGGTGTCGAGGTAGACCAGGGGCTCACCGGTGCCGGAGCGCCGCACCAGGGGGCCGTCGAGAAAAAAGCGGCGGTGAGCGACTCCTGAGTTTATGAGGAGCGAGGCAAAGGCGTTGGTCAGCTCCTGCTCTGCGAGTTCAAAGGGGCGGGTGAGGGTCACCTCCCGGGGGGGAGCCTCGTCACGGCTCTCCCCCTCACTCCCCTGGGTGTAGGTTACCGCCTCTCCCGTGAGCACGGGCAGGAAGTCGAGTTGCCCGGGCTCGTATTCGAATCGATAACCCTCGCTCCACGGCCCGGGCCCCTCCGGGGTAACGGCTCGGACCCGCCAGAGGTAGCCCGCCCCGGTATCGAGCTCCTGTTGCCCGATGACAACTCCCGGCGCCGAGAGGCGGCGAGTCGGCGCCTCCTCCAAGAGCGTCGCCTCCTGCCCGGGGGAGATCTCCTCGGGCTCGAGGAGAAAGGCGAGCTCGTACTCGGCGACGCCACTCTGATGGCTCCAGCGGAGTGCCGGGGTCCGTACTGCGGCTCTCCCGGAGCCGTGGGCTGTAGCGACAGGGGCAACGGGTTCGACAATCCGCAGCTCCCCGAAGCCCTCGAGGATGGAGAGCACCCCGGACCGATAGCGCAGCTCGAGGCGGACCTCGTAGCTACCCAAGCCGAGGGGCGTCGGCTGCTTGAAACCTCGCTGCCTCCCCTCATCGAGGACGCTACCCTCCCCGACGGTGGAGCCGTCGGAGGCGAGGAGGGAGAGGGTGGCGGTCTCAGGCCGAGGGGAACCGTCGATCTCCGCCTCGATTGCCGGAGCGGGGTCGGCGCTTTCTGCCGGGCGCTGTTGGTGGAGGGGCAGGCGCAGGAACGGGTCGCGGAGAAAAAGCGAGACCTCCACCTCCGGGCTCGCGATCGAGAAGAGGAGAGGCTCACTCCACGCCGACACCCCCGTCTCGGAGCTGTAGCGCAGACGCAGCTGATAGCGCCCCCCGGCGTAGAGCCCCGAAAGAGGTATCGACAGGAGGGGTTGGCCCTCCTCGGAAAGATCCAGGGGCAACAGGAGTTCACCGGTTTCCGCCGGCTCTCTCGCTTCCACCGTCTCGATATCAACCTCCACGGAAACCTCACCGAGCTCCGCCGGCGGCGGGGAGAGGAAGAGTTCCAAGGCGTTACTGCTCACAGGGAGGGGATTCTCAGGGGAACCCTCCTCGAGGGAGAGGGTCGGCGCCGCCTCCCGGATTTCCCCACCCTCTCCGCCGCCGGTAGCACACCCGCCGGCAAAAAGGAGAATGAGGGCAAGCAGCGAGACTGCCCGGCTGAGGGTGCCTGCCATCTTCACCTCCTGCGCTTTCTGATCACCTTGTAATAGTAATCCCTCGCCCCCTCCGCCCGCCGGAACAGGGCGTATGAGGCGCGTTTCAACGGAAGATCCCACGCCCCGGGGCGCCGGAGTATCTGTCCGCCGAAACCGACCTTGAAGCGGTACAGACCGTACATCGGATGGTCCGGATCCTCTGCCGGGGGAATACCGAAAAAGTCGTAGCTTCTGCAGCCCGCCTCCTTAGCATCCCGTATCGCCTGCCACTGCAAGGCGTAGGCGGGCATCAGATTTCGCTTTTCGTTGGACGACGCTCCGTAAAGATAGTACGCCGCCGGCCCGAACCGGGCGACCACGATTCCGGCGAGCAGCTGCTGTTGGTGGTAGGCGTGGTAGAGCAGCAGCTCCGGCCGACTCTCTCCTGCGAGGTCAAAGAGGCTGCGGTAGTAGTCGAAACGGTGTATCGCGATCCGGTCCCGTTCGGCTGTCTCCCGGTAGAGCTCATACCACGCCTCGAGAGCGACCCCCGGCTCCTCGATGCGCACCTCGACGCCCCGTTTCGCCGCGAGACCTATATTGTAGCGGGTCTTCTGCTTCATGTTGGAGAGAAGCTCCTCCTCCGAGGGGTCGAGGGAGAGGACAACCGTATCCGGAGGCTGTACGTCCACCGCAGCCTTGCGCAGTCCCGCCTTCTCGAGGAGGGAGGCAGAAATGGTCTCTTTGGGAAAGGGGATGTCCCATCGGATAAAGGTCGGTCTCTCCCGGGCGTGGTCGAGGGCGGCAGTTATCCGGGAGAGGAAGGGATGGAGGTCAAAAGAGTCCGGACATCGGTGGTGGGTCTCCGCCTCGAAGGCGCCGCCGTAGGGCAGGTAACAGATGGAGAACGGCCCCCCGAGGGATCGAAGAAGTAGAACCAGGGGGGGATCGCCGGAATCGATCACCGGGCGCCAGCCGAAGCGCTCTTTGTGAGCCGCCCAGAAGGGCGACTGGAAGAGGTTAGCCCCGCCCCGCTCGCCACTCTCGTGCGCCACTACCCTACGCTGCCCGAACCGACCTCTCGGGTCCGCAGAAGCTCGCCGCCACAGACCAGGCGCCTCGAACCGACCTTGATCTCATGCTCCTCGCACCGAATGGGGACAGCGAAGAACTCATCGATCTTGAGGCGGGAGAGGTGTTCGACACTCGCCGCATCCTCGTCATCCCCCTCGAGGACGACCCGATCTCCCGGAGTGGCGTGGTCTGCAAAGATCACCTCCACCCGCTCCCTACCCTCACCATCCTTGTCGCTCGCCGCGAGGAGCATCCCGTTACTCTTGACTCCCCGGAGCTTGGCGGGCTTCAGGTTGGCGACAAGAATGATGTTTCGACCGAGGAGGTCGGACTCCTGGTAGTGTGGGACCAGGCCCGATACGATCTGCCGCGCCTCGCCGCTGCCGTCATCGAGCTCCTCGATGTAGAGCTTGTCCGCCTCGGGGTGTCGCCGGACCTCGGTAATTCTCGCGACCCGGAGCTCGATCTTCTCCCTGAAGCTCTGTTCCGCCGGGGGACCTGCCTCGCCGGCGCCGTTGTTCTCCCGTTCCGCCCGCTCCGCCTGGCTTCCGCTGAAGCGCCGGTGCAGCTGCTCTACATACTCATCCTCGAGCTGCTTGAAAAGGATCGAAACCCCCTGCACCCGCTCGAGCCCCTCGGTTACCCGCAGCTGCTCCCAACCAAAGTCGCTGATACCGAGAAACGACGCTATCTTCTCCGCGGTCTGCGGCAGATACGGTCTGATGAGGACTGCGAGGTCCCGGATCAGGTAGACCAGGCTTGACAGGAGCCGTTGGGTCCCCTCCGGGTCTTCGCTCCTCGTACGCCACGGCTCGGCTGCCTGAAAGGTCCGGTTGCCGTAGCTCGAGAGGGCGAAAATCTTTCGCACTCCGTCCCGGAGGTGGGCCCATTCGAGATCCTCTGTAATTTCGTTCTCCAGCCGCTCTATCTCGCCCCAAAACTCCTTCGCCCAGCTCTCGTTCCTGTCAACCGGGACGAGGTGGCCGTCGAACTGCTTTATGAGAAAGGTAAGCGTCCGGTTTACGAGGTTACTGAAGTTGCCGATAAGCTCGCCGTTAACCTTTTCCTGAAAGTCCTTCCAGGTAAAGGTGAAGTCCGAGGTCTCAGGCCGGTTGTAAAAGATGTAGAAGCGCCAAACATCGGCGGGGATGCCGGTATCCTTCGCGTCGTTTCCGAAGACACCGACGCCTTTACTCTTGGAGAACTGTCCCCCCTCGTAGTTGAGATACTCGCTCGAAGACATGTGATGGAGCAGGGTCCAGTTATCCCCGGAGCCGAGGAGAGAGGAGGGGAAAATAACGGTGTGGAAGGGGATATTGTCCTTACCGATAAACTGAAAGAGCTCGACTTCCCCGGGGTTTTTCCACCACCGTTCCCACTCCTCGGTGTGGGTTGCGGTGATCGAAATGTAGCCGATCGGCGCGTCGAACCAGACGTAGAAGACCTTGTCCTTGTACTTCTCGAGGGGGACCGGAATACCCCACTTGAGATCCCGGGTGATCGCCCGCTCCCGCAAACCGTCTCTGATCCACGCCTGGGTCATCTGTATCGCGTTGCGAGACCACTTGCCCTCCACTGAGGCGACCTTCATCCACTCCTCGAGTTTCTCGAGGATCGCCGGCAGGTCGATGTAGAGGTGGGTGGTTTCTCGAACCACCGGCGTCGTGTTGTCGATAATGCTACGCGGGTTTATGAGGTCCGTCGGATCGAGAAGAGAGCCGCAGTTCTCGCACTGATCTCCCCGGGCGTCCTGGTAGCCGCACTTGGGACACTCTCCCCGGACGTAACGGTCCGCAAGGTACATCTCGGACGCCTCGGAGTAGAGCTGCTCGATGGTGCGCTCCTGGATGTAGCCGTTGTTCCAGAGCTTGAGAAAGATGTCCTGGGTAATCTCGGTGTGTTCCCTCGTCGAGGTGCGACCCCACTTGTCGAAGGCGATGTTGAACCAGTCGTAGATCTCGGTGTGAAGCTTGTAGTATCGGGTGCACAGATCCCGGGGAGAGATCCCCTCCTCCCGGGCTCGGGTCTCCGTCGCCGTACCGTACTCGTCGGTACCACAGATGTAGAGCGTTTCATACCCCTTCTGGCGGCAGAAACGGGCAAAAACGTCGGCGGAAAGCACCTGTATGAGATTTCCCAGGTGGGGAATGTTGTTGACGTAGGGCAGCGCTGAGGTGACCAGTCTCTTCTTCATAGGGTGACACTATACGGCCCCGGGGCCGCTTCATCAACGACCCTCCCCGGGAGTCCCGCCCCCCGGGTGCCGGTCGACCCTCCCCGGGCGCCGGTCGACGCGCCGGGCGCCCCGCCCCCCGGGAGTCCCGCCCCCCGGGCGCCGGTCGACGCGCCGGGGGAGGCGCGCCGACTCACGCATACCCTCGCGGGGCGCGGTTAATCCGCCTCGGGAGCCTCCAGATCGTCCCGGAGGATCTCGATCTCCGAGTCAGCCCGGAGACGGTTGACGTAGGACTCGAGGGCCTCGTTGTTCCGCTCCTGCATGAGAAACTGGCGTATCTGCTCCTCCGCCTCCGAGAACGGCTGGGTCCCTCCCTCACTCCGGTCGGTGACCAGGATGATGTGATAGCCGAACTGGGTTTCCACAACCTCGGAGATCTCACCAGTCTCGAGACTGAACGCCGCCTCCTCGAAGGGCGCAACCATCTGCCCCCGCTCGAAGCTGCCGAGACGCCCGCCGTCCGGGGCGCTCGGGCCCTCGCTCTCCTCCCGGGCGACCTCGTGGAAGTCCGCGCCGTCGGCAACCTCCTCACGGATTTCCTCGGCACGCTCGAGCGCCTCCGCCCGCTGTTGTTCGTTCAACCCTTCAGTCTGAATGAGAATGTGGCTCGCCTCGACCGTCGCCGACTGCTCGAAGAACTGCGGGTTCTCGTCGTAGAAGGCGCGCATCTCCTCCTCGCTCACCTCGACCTCGCTGTAGACCTCCCGCTGGACGAGACGGTCAATGGTAAGCTGCACTTCGATGTTCTCCCGAAGCTCCTCCTCCCGCAACCCCTGCGTCTCGAGGGCGCTCTCATACGCCTGGTCACTCTCGAAGTTGCTCCGGATATCGGCGAGCTGACTCTCCACCGCCGCGGGCTGCGCTTCGAGACCGAGCTCCGTCGCCTCCTGTAAAAGCACCTCCCGGTTGATCAGGCCGCCGAGAACCTGCTCCCGCAGGATCAGTTGCTGCTCCTCGTCGAGACGCCGGCCCTGCTGGGCGAGCTGGGCGCGCTGCTGTTCCACGTACTGATCGAGCTCGCTCTCGAAAATCGGGACGCCGTTGACCCGGGCGACCGGCTCACCGTCGAGCTCAATCGAATCCCCGAGAGGCTCCTCGGCAGCCGAGCTGCTCTCGCCCGGTTCGCCTCCTGCCTCCGGCTCCGGCGCCGAACTGCAGCCGAAGAAAGCTACCGAAACGATTAACGCGAAGGCGAGGATCGGAAAAGATGCGGGTCCTGACAATTTCATACAAACTCCTTACCGGTGGTACCGACGTTCTTTCTGGAAAATACTACCGCCCAGGTCGGGCCTCCAAGTCCACCATGAATGGCGGCAGATGTAAACCCTACTCTTGGGATGCGAGAAACGAGAGTATTCGCTCCTCAACCTCCTCCGGTTTCGCCCTCAGGATCGAGTGGCCCTCCCCCTCCCAGAGGGCGAGGTCCGCCTCGCCTATCGTCTCTGCCGCCAGGCGCAGCTGCTCCTCCTCCAGGTACGGGTCCTTCGCGCCGGCCACAAAAAGCGTCGGGGTCTTTATGCGGGGCAGCTCCTCCCGGAGGTCCGCCCCGGCGTACGCCTCGAGGATACCGGCGACCCGTTCGGGGTCTCCAGGGATACCGAGGAGTTTCGGGAGGGACCAGGCGACGGTGGAAAAAAAGCGCCGGAACCGGGAGTGGTCGTGGAGGGCCGCGGCGAGGCCCGCGTGGAGCTCTCTCCATTGCTCGCTTCGGGCGAGGTCCGCGAGACGGCGCAGCTCCCGGGCCATCGGTTCCGGAAGCCTCGGGCCCGCGGCGACGAGAACCAGGGAGCGAAACAGCTGGGGCGCGGTGGCCGCGACCTTCAGGGCAACCATTCCGCCGTAGCCAACCCCCATGAGGTGGACTCGTGGAAACCCGAAGTCGAACAGAGCGTTCAGGTAGCTTTCCGCCTCGCTCTCTATTGTCGGCGGCGCCATATCCTGCCCGGGCTCCCCGGACTCCCCGGACTCCCGTCGGGCGGCTTCAGCCTCCTCGGCCGGGGGAGTTCCTGAGCCCGACTCCTGCTCGTCCTCCTGTTCCTCATCCTCCTGTTCGAGCAGTTCCGGAGGAACGTTACGAAACAGATAGAGCAGCTGGTGGCGCTCGAGATACTTCTCGTATACCTGGAGCATCCCTTGCAAGGTCAGGCCCTCCACCGGTTTCGGACGGAAGTGGAGGTCGTCGATAAGGCACAGCGGGTAACCGTGGTTTCCTATCCGAATAAAGGCGTGGCCGTTGCGGCTTACCCCCTGCTCGATCGGCTTGCTCATATCCATGGCCCAAAGCTACCACCCCCGGCCTCCTCTTGTCTCATCGGAAGCTGGAGTTGACGTCGCTATCCGTAGTCACTACCCTGAACGTCTCATACAGGAGGAGATATGTCAGAGCGCGACGTCACTCCACCAAAACTGCCGTTCAGCCTCAAGCCGCAGAGCATCGCGATTGTTATCGTCGTGGTACTGCTTATAGGCGTCGGGGCGAGTAGCTTTTTTGTGGTGGACCAGACCGAGCAGGCGGTGGTCCTGCTCTTCGGTCGATACAACCGGACCGCAGGTCCGGGGCTGCATTTCAAGCTACCCTTTGGGATCGAACAGAATCTCAACGTGCCTACCCAGGTCATCCAGAACATGTCCTTCGGCTTCCGGACGGCGCAGCCCGGGGTCACCTCGGTCCGCTCCGATGTGGACTACCCGGAGGAGTCGATCATGCTTACCGGCGACCTCAACATCGTCGATGTGGAGTGGATTATCCAGTACCGGATCGTCGATCCCCAGGCGTGGCTCTTTAACGTCGATGACCAGGAAAAGACGATTCGCGACATCTCCCAGTCGGTGATCAACCAACTCGTCGGTGACCGTGCAATCGTCGATGTCCTCGGTTCCGAACGCCCGGCGGTGGAAACCGAAGGGCAGGATACCATGAAAGAAATCCTCGACAGCTACGACCTCGGCATCGACGTGACGGCGGTGCGGTTGCAGAACATTGTTCCCCCGGCGGGCCGGGTTCAGGACGCCTTCGAGGACGTCAACCGGTCAGTCCAGGATATGAACCGACTTATCAACGAGGGGCGGGAAGAGTACAACCAGGAAATCCCCCGGGCTCGCGGTCAAGCGCAGCAGATGATCCAGATTTCCGAGGGCTACGCGGCCGAGCGGGTAAACGACGCTGAGGGCGACGCCGCGAGGTTTACCTCGGTCCTCGGTGAGTACCAGCTCGCTCCGACAACCACCCGGACTCGTATCTACTTCGAGATGATGGAGAACGTCTTTGCCGACGAAGAGGGAGTACAGCTGATCGACCGCAACCTGAGCAACTTTATTCCGCTCCTCAACCTCGAACAGAGCGGCGGTGGACAGGGCGCGCTTCAGCAGCCCCAGGGAGGTCAGCAGTGAGACGCCTGGTAACGACCCTTGTGGTCATAGCAATTCTGCTGGTGATTTTTGTCGCCCTCGGTCCGTTCTACGTGGTAAACGAGGGTGAGCAGGCTGTTGTTCTCCGTTTTGGGGAGATCGTCGATACCCAGAGGAGCGCGGGACTCAAGTTCAAGACGCCGGTGGTTGACAATGTGGTCAAGTACTCCGCCAAAATCCTCTCCTGGGACGGGGATCCGAGAAGAGTACCAACCGCGGAGAACCAGTTCATCTGGGTCGACACCACCGCACGCTGGACTATCGAGGACCCCGAGCGGTTCTACGCATCGGTAACCACCATGGAGGCAGCCTTCTCCCGTCTCGACGACGTTATCGAGAGTTCGGTCCGTTCGGTTATCTCCCGGAACAGTCTCGAGGAGGCGGTGCGCAGCTCCAACCTGATCAACAGGCTCGAACGTGAGACCCCGGTGACCACAGACGCGCCGGAGGAGGCGGTGGAGGACGAGCGCTTTCAGGAGATCGCGGATCTCATTACCGTTGTGGAAAACCAGCCGGAGATCTCCCGAGGTCGCCGGGACCTGAGTAACGAGATGCTCGAACAGGCGGGAGAGACAACTCCGGACTACGGAGTGAGGCTCATAGACGTCGTTATCCGGCAGATCCGTTACTCCGACGACCTCACCGAGAGTGTCTATGACCGGATGGTCTCCGAACGGCGACAGATCGCCCAGGCGTACCGATCCTACGGTGAGGGACGTAAGCAGGAGATCTCCGGTGAGATGGAACGTGAACGGGCGCAGATCCTCTCCGAGGCTCGTCGGCAGGCGGAGACGATTCGTGGCGCCGCAGACGCCGAGGCGGCGTCAATCTACTCCGACGCCTACGGGGCGGACCCTGAGTTTTTCGAGTTCTGGAGGGCGGTGCAGTCCTATGAAGGGTTGCTTCCGCGGTTTCAAAAGACTCTGTCCACGGACATGGATTACTTCCGCTTTCTCTACGACGAGCAGGGGCAGTAGGAGTAGCATTACAGTCGCACACGGGCGCCGGATCTGCTTGAGACCCGGCGCCCCTCTTTATGCCCGCCTGACCTCACATCAACCGTGATAACCTTGCGCTACCCCCCTTGGGCTGCTACGATGCCGACCATGCCGGATAAGTCCTTTTCCACCCTCCTGAAGGATCTTCCTGTAACCGAGAGGCGGGGAAACCTGGAGGTTTCAGTGGGAAACATCAGGTTCGACTCCCGGGAGTGTGATGAGCGCTCCCTGTTCGTCGCCCTCGAGGGCATCCACGTGGATGGTAACGACTATGTCGCAGATGCAGTGAGCCGAGGCGCCCGGGCGGTCATCTGCAGTCGAATGCCCGAACGCGCGAGTGACTCGGTCGCCTACGCTCTGGTTCCCAACACCCAGCACGCCCTCTCGAGAGTCTCTGCCGCCCTCTACGATGAACCGTCCAGAAAAATGCCTGTTATCGGTGTTACCGGTACCGACGGAAAGAGCAGCACTGTCTACATCATCGACCAGCTCTTTAGCGCCTTCGGCGAGGAGAGCGGTTTTCTCTCCACGGTTGCGCGGAAGATCGACATAGAAGTCGAGAAGAACCCTTACCGGCAGTCCACCCCCGAGGCTCCCCAGATCCATGAGGCCCTCTTCGAAATGATCGAACACGGCAAGCGATTTGCCATACTCGAGTCCACATCCCACGGGTTGAGCGAGAAGACCGGCCGCCTCATGGATGTCGCCTACCAGGCTGCGGTCTTTACCAACCTGAGCCATGAGCACCTCGAGTTTCATGGGAGTTTCGAGCAGTACCGGAGCGACAAAGCGAATCTCTTTCGCGCCCTCGACCGTAGCGTCAATCAGCGGGAGATCGCCCAGGAGCTACCGGTCTTTGGAGTGGTCAACCTCGCCGACCCGAACGCCTACTACTTCCGCCAGGCGACGCGACAGGAGGTGCTCTCCTACGGTGCTGACGTTGAGGGGGCGGACCTCAAGGCGACGGCAATCGAGCCTGACATGAACGGTACCAGCTGCGTCCTGCACTGGGGCCAGGAGGCGAGACGGGTGCGCATCCCGCTGGTCGGCGCCTTTAACGTCGAAAACGTCCTTGCCGCCCTGCTGACGGTGGCAACGATGCTCGAGCAGGACCCGCTCGACCTTGCCGACCACGTGCGCGGCCTCAGCCCGCTTCCGGGCAGGATGAGCCGCATTACCGGAGAGTCCGCTCCTTTCACCCTGATCGTCGACTACGCCCACACTCCTGGCGCCTTCGAGCGGGTACTGCCGATGGTCAAGCATACAACCCGAGGCCGGCTGATCACCGTCTTCGGGTCCGCCGGAGAGCGGGATCGCCTCAAACGAAAACTCCAGGGGAGGATTGCCGGCAGCTACGCGGAAGTCGTGGTTCTCACCGATGAGGACCCGAGACTCGAAGCGCCCATGGCGATCCTCGAGGAGATCTCCTCCGGCGTCCGGGAGCAGTGGGACTCCACCGGATCCCCGGGTCGCCTCGAGCTGATCCCGGACCGACGGGAGGCGATAGCCCGGGCGATTGACCTCGCCGAGGAGGGAGACACCATCCTCTGTCTCGGAAAGGGCCACGAGTCCACAATAGAGTACGCCGACGGTCCGTTGCCATGGAACGAGGAGGAGGTGTGCCGACAGCTGCTGGGGGAGTCAAAGATAGAGGTACGACGGTGAAGCGGGTCGCTATCCTCTACGGTGGCCGCTCGGGAGAGCACGAAGTATCCCTCAACTCCGGAGCCTCGGTCTTTCGCAACCTCGATCGCGAGCAGTTCGAGCCGCTCCTGATCGGTATAACCGGCGACGGCCGCTGGTACCTCCAGCCCCCTGAGGTCGCCGAGGCGGCTGTCGAGCCGGAGACGGCGCTGAGAGTCGCCGTCGACCCCGGGATGGAAGTGGCCGTCCTGCCGTCCCGGGGAGTGAGTGTCTCCGGAGAGCGCCTGGGGGTGGATGTCGCCTTTCCGGTCCTCCACGGCAGTTTCGGTGAAGACGGGACCGTCCAGGGACTGCTCGAGCTCGCTTCGATCCCCTACGTTGGGGCGGGGGTTCTCGGAAGCGCTCTCGGTATGGACAAGCAGCGGGTAAAGGAGATCTGGGAGTATCACCGCCTGCCGGTTCTCCCCTTTGTCGGTTTCAGCCGCCGGGAGTTCGAGAGTCGTGGCCCGGAGGCGCTTGTCGCTCCAATTCTCGAGAAGTGGGAGTACCCCCTTTTTGTCAAACCCTCGAGAGCCGGCTCCTCCGTCGGTATCTCGCGGGTGACGGAGCCGGGAAAGCTTCGGGCTGCGATCGAGGAGGCGTTCAGCTGGGACACCAGAATCATCGTCGAGCCCGGGGTGGACGCCCGAGAGATCGAAACCGCGGTTCTCGGGGGCGAGGAGCCCCGGGTCTTTGAGCCGGGAGAGGTAATCGTGCGAAGCGAGTTCTACTCCTACGAGGCGAAGTACGTCGACCCCGAGGGAGCTTCCCTCGAGATCCCCGCACGCCTCGAGGAGGGGGTTCGGCGACGGATCATGGAGGTGGCGGCCCGCGCCTTCAGCGTCGCCGACTGCCACGGCTTCGCCCGGGTTGACCTGTTCCTCCACCGTCGCAGCGGCGAGATCTATCTCAACGAGATCAACACCATCCCCGGCTTTACCAGAATCAGCATGTTTCCAAAGATGGTCGAGTACGGGGGGCTTTCCTACCGGCAGCTGCTTACGACGCTTATCGCCCTCGCCGAGGAGCGCCACACCGCCCGGGGCAGGCTACGTTACCAATGGTTGTAGGATGAGACCCGGTCGAGGGGAAAGCGGCGACTGCGCTCCTCCTCCTCCTCGGGTGAGGGGTAGCCGACGAGGAGGATCATGACGACCCGCATCGAGTAGGGAACCGTAAGCAGGGACTTTACCTCCTGCTCTCGAAAGGTGGTGATGGCGCAGGTGCCCAGTCCGTCGTGAACCGCCTGAATCATCATGAAACCGGCGGCGATCCCGAGGTCGACCGGATATGAGAGCTGGCCGTTGGGCATCTTGTAGTCGACGTTGGTGGTGCAGAGGGCTATCTGACACGGGGCGGTGCCGACCCAGTCCTGCCCGAAGCAGGCGTTTTCGATGTTTTTCCGCAGCTGTTCCTCGGTTACGACGATAAACCGCCACGCCTGTCGGTTCTTGGCGGAGGGAGAGAGTCGCCCGGCGTCGAGGATAGTGTCGATTTTCTCTCGCTCCACCGGCTGCTCACTGAACTTTCGAACACTGTAGCGCCGTCTGATTTCTTCAAGCAGAGACATCTTCTCTCCCACCTTGACCATACACCTAAGGTAACCTATCTTCAAGATGCCCGATGGCGAGAGCGTTGCTTTTCCTCCTGACCGTTCTACTGTGCAATCTCCTCCCCTCAGCTCCCCTCGACGCCCAGTCTCCCGGAGAACAAGCCCTCTCAACGCTCAGAGAGAGCCTTGAGCGCAACGCTCCCGCCCTGGAGGGCACCGAGGAGGAGAAAGGGCGAATCGACGCCCTCACGGCGTTTTTCGAGCCCCTCGAGGTGCCCCTGGAGCGGGCAAACGTGAGCACCGGCCCGACGGTCCACACCTTTGCGGAGTACCTGATTGCCCACCCCGAGGCGCTTCCGTTGGATTCCCTGGTGGTTGTGGTGCCCCTCGACGCGCCGGTGGAGTCTATCCTCCTCGGAGCCCGCCTGGCGGCCCATCCCTCGGTAGCTGAACGGGGCCCCTCGGTGATCTTTCTCGGCGGCGCCGACCGGGAGGAGGTTGGACCAACCTGGCTCTCGAGCAGGATATCCGGCCTTCCCGGGGTCCAACAGGTGGCGATTCTCAACTTCAGCCGCCTGGAACGGGGGATGCTCGTCGAGGCGGGAACCGCCGGGGATGTCGCGCCCTTCTATATGCTCCAGGCGGCGCGGGATCTCTCGGACCGGGAGCTTCGATTTGCCCTGGCAGGCAACAAGCTCCAGCTCGCCCGCCTCGGCCTCGCGATGCCCGAGGAACCCCTGGGAGCGCTTTTAAGCCGGGGAGTACCGGCGGTCCAGCTCACCAACAATGACGACCCGGGGGTGAGCCGCTGGATCTCCAGGAGGCTCTTCGGGGAGGATCGCCCGGTGTCGCCTGAGAGGATGGTGGAGGCGCTCATCGGACTGCGGGAGGAACTACCCTCTCAGGGCCCGTGGGAGCGCAATTACGTTGCCCTCCAGGCGGGCCCGGTCTACCTCCTCCTCGGAGAGACGGCGCTTCTTGCGGTCGGGGGAGTCCCCCTCATTTCCATGCTCCTATACGGGACGTTCAAACCGTGGCGTGTGAGACGGTACGCCCGAATCATGGGAAAAAACCTCTGGCAGTTGCCCCTTCTGTTCGGCGCGGTGGCAGTCTACCTACTCATCTCTACGATCCTCATCGAGGCAATCGCCGTTGCCCGGGTCTTTCCCTCCCTGGTCACCTACGCCCCGGCGATTACCTTTTCAGCAAAGCTCCTGATAACGATAACCCTCTTCGGGTTGAGCCATGAGGCGCTTCGCAAAGCTCTGTTCTCCCGGAACTCGAGCTTCTACTCCGGGTGGGCGCTGTTTCTGCAGCTTCTGGCGCTGCTGGTCCTCCTGGTCTCGAACCTCGCCCTGAGCTTTTACTTTGTCTGGACCCTGACGCTCACCTTTCTCTTCGGTTTTGTCGGCTACCCGTGGCTCAAGCGGCTCATCTTCTTTCTCGCCCTTCTTCCGCCCCTCGCCTTCGTTTTTTCGATCCTCGCCCCGGGAGAGACGATAATGGCCGGAGCTCTCATAAACTCGCCGACCCACGCGACCTTCCTGATCGCCCTGTTTCTGCTGCCCTACCTGCTCATGCTCTTTCGCCTCGACCTGCTGCGACGGGCGGTGCCGGGCAGGCGGATGGCGCCCCATACCGTCGCACGCCGGACGGTGACCGCCGTTCTCGGCGCCCTCGGGCTGGGCGTGCTGCTGTTCTACGATCCCTTTGGAGCCGACAGACCGGTACCGGTGAGCCTCGAGGAACAACTCGCGGAGGAGCACACCCTTTCGATTACCGCCCCCCGTCCCCTCGTGGGAGGCAGGGTCCGGGTCGCCGGGGTGGAGCGCGCGGAGTGGCAGGAGCGGACAAGGAGCCTCGAGCTTCCCCTCGACCGAGCTCCGGAGGTCTTCGAGGTGGAGCTGCAGCGGCGGGAGTTCCTTCGGCGGACCCAGCTACGCTACACCATCACCACTCCCGATCGCCTCGAGTCGGTTACTATCACCCTTTCCGGGGTTCCGGAGCTGACTATTCTCGAGTCTCGGTTTCCGGTGATCGAGGGCGACGGTGAAACGACTCTAATAGTCGGAGCGAACCCTCCTAACCCACTTCTGGTGGAACTCGTCGTCGAGGGTAACCAGGCGCCGGATCTGATGCTGGACGCCAAGCTCAGGCGAACGGTCTCCCAGATCGGGATTACCTCTGATGAGCCTGTCAGCGTCAACGCCTCGGCGAGAGTGCGGCAACTCCTGGAGGTGAGCAGGGAGTGAGCTGGTTCTTTCACGTCGATATGGACGCCTTCTACGCCTCGGTGGAGCAGCTCGACGACCCGGAGCTCAAAGGAAAGCCGGTGATCGTCGGCGGACGTCCCGGAGGCCGGGGAGTGGTCGCGGCGTGCTCCTACGAGGCGCGCCCCTTTGGCGTCCACTCCGCAATGCCCACCAGCGAGGCGTACCGACGGTGTCCGGAGGCGGTCTTTCTGCCGGTGAGGATGGCACGCTACCGCGAGGTCTCCCGGTCGATTATGCGGCTGTTCAGCGACTTTACTCCGGAGGTGCGCCAGATCTCCGTGGACGAGGCGTTTCTCGATATGACCGGAACCGAGCGGCTCTTCGGACCGATAGAGGGGAGCGCCGCCGAGCTCAAGCGGCGGGTAAAGGAACAGAGCGGTCTCACCATATCTGTGGGAGTCGCCGGGAGCCGCTACCTGGCGAAGATCGCGAGTGATTTCGACAAGCCTGACGGGCTCTACGTGGTACGTCCCGGGGAGGAGATCGAGTTCATCGACAAACTCCCCCTGGCAAAGCTGTGGGGGGTGGGTAAAGTCCTCCGGCGCCGCCTCGAGTCCCTCGGCTACACAACCCCGAGGTCGATTCGGCAGGCGCCGGTAGAACGCCTTCGGGGGCTTTTCGGCCCGGCCGCGGGGGAGTATCTCTACAAGGTCTCCCGGGGGATCGACCCTGGGATCTACACTGGTGAGACCGGCTCCCACTCGGTGAGCGCTGAGCGCACCTTTGAGGAGGACCTCACCGAGCAGCCCCTCCTCGAGGAGAGGCTGCAGTCACTCTCACAGGAGGTGATGGAGCGGTGTCTCGACGAGGGGGTGAGCGGCACAACCGTTCTCCTCAAGATCCGGGACAGCAGCTTCAACACCAGAACCGGGAGTCGAAGCTTCTCGGTACCGATACTCTCCTCCCGGGAGCTCTTTGCCGAAGTGCGAAAGCTCTTTTTGAAACGGTGGAAGCCCGGCACCCCGGTGCGGCTTCTTGGTGTAGGTCTGGCAAACGTCACGCCCTACCAGGATGCTCAGGGGGAGCTTTTCGCAGATGAGGTCGGCTTAAAAGAGCGGCGAGTCGAGGAGACGGTCCACACCCTCAAGCGGCGATTCGGCAACATCCACCTCGGCCGGGCAAGCGGCCTGAAGCCGCCGGGAAGGGAGAAGTAGCCCCGCCGCGGCCGCCGGGGTTCCGGGCGCGGCTGCCGGGGCTCCCGGCGCGGCCGCCGGAGCTCCGGGC
>JBKHDM010000024.1:0-37753 GCA_046541355.1 Spirochaetaceae bacterium | reverse complement strand
ACCCGATTCTTCGAGCTCCTCCCCCTGCTTCTCGCCTTACTCATACCCGCCCTCGGGATGAGACAGTACGTCAGCGAGCGGCGGGGAGGGATGTACGAGGTCCTCACCACCCTTCCGGTCGGGGAGACGGAGATCCTCGTTGGAAAGACGATCGCGTTATGGCTCGCCACGATACTCATGCTCCTGCCGAGCCTGCTTTTCGCGGTGACCGTGGCACTCCTCGGCCGCCTCGACCCGGGCCCCGCCGTGACCGGCTATCTCGGCGCACTTCTGCTCGCCGCGGCCTACTCCGGGGTATCGATGTTCGCCGCTACCCTGAGCCGGTCGGTGATTGTAGCGCTTCTTGTCGCCGTGGCCCTGACGATGGTCCTCGCCTCCCTCGAGACGATCGTGCCGATCGTCCCGCCGGCCCTCGTCCCGCTGTTGCGAATCCTCTCGGTAACCTACCATGTGGGTCTGTTCTCCCGGGGGGTCATCGACGCCCTCTCGGTGAGCTACCTGATCTCTGTCGCCGTCGGTGCCCTCGCTCTGGCGCGACACACCGCACGGGTAAGGAGGTAGGATGATGGAGCGACGCCCCCTGCTTATCAACACCCTCCTGGTGCTGCTCATCCTCGTGACGGTCAACCTCCTCGTCTCCGAGGCGGACCTGCGGGTGGACACGACCCGGAGTGACCGGTTCTCCCTCTCCGACGCCTCCGAGGAGAGCCTCGCCACCCTGAGCGACACAATCCGGGTACGCCTCTTTTTTTCCGAGGCTCTCCCTCCGCCGAACGACACCATATCCCGGTACGCAGAGAATCTGATGCGGGCTTACCAGCGGGAAAGCGATCTGTTCTCCTTTTCCTCTGTGGATCTCTCGACTCAGGAGGGGCAGGAGGAGGCTCGCCGCCTCGGTATCGAACCGGTGCAGCTCCAGCGCCTCTCGGCGGATCGTCAGGTCCAGCAGCGCGCCTATCTCGGCCTGGTGGTCGAGTACGGCGGTCTGGTGGAAACTGTCTCCCCCTTACGGGGGGAGCAGGGGATGGAGTACCGGGTCACCGCGGCGATCAGCCGGCTTCAGCAACAACGGGCGGCGTACGCCGGGAGCAACGATGAGCTCTCCGTCACCTTGTACGCCTCCCGATCTCTCGAGGAACTCGATCTTGCGAACATCGGCACAACCGAGGAGCTGATTCAGGGTGTCATCGCCCGACTCGGGGAGACCACCGGCCTCTCCTATGAGTACACCAGGGTAGAACCCTCGAGCGTTGCCCAACTCGACGCCCTGAGAGAGCGCTACGCGGTCCCCCGGGTCGGATGGGTAAACGAAGCGGGGGAACAACGCCTCGGAATACTCGCGCTCCTGTTCGAGGATGAGTCGGGCTTCGAGGCGTTGCCGATACGGATCGTCAGGAGCGAGGATGGCTACGTTGTCGCCGGCCTCGACCAGCTCCCGGGACTGATTCAGCGCTCGATAAACGCGCTCCTCGGCGTCATTCCTCCTGTGGGATACTCCGTCGGCCAGGGGGAGAGCGACATCACCGACACCGAGCAGGGAGCGGGGCTCTTCCAGGCGATTCTGTCGGAACGCTACCGCTTTGTTCCTCAGAACCTCGAGGCAAGGGAGGTGGACCCGGACGTGGATCTCCTCGTTATCAACGGTCCCACCCGCCCCTTTCCCCCGAGGGCGCTCGAACATCTCGACGAGTTTCTCGACCGGGGTGGCTCACTGATGCTTTTTCTCGACCCCCAGACGATCCCCGAGGGATCGGACCCCGAAGAGCGGGACCCCTGGGTGGCCAACGGCGTGGAGCTTCGGGAGCGCCTGGCTGAACGGGGGATTATCATCACCGACGAGATCGTCCTGGATGAACAGAACTACGTCGGCATGCGGGCGGAGGAACGACGTCCCCTCTTTCAGGCGCCCCGGCTGACCGGAGAGAGCCTCAATCGACGATCTCCGATTACCCGGGAGCTGGAGAACATCATCCTCTTCAACGCCGCCCGCCTCGAGATTGCCCCAACCCATGAGGAGGATACAACCGTTCTCTTGAGTTCCTCTCCCGTGAGCTGGGCCTCGGATGCCCTCAACCGGATCGGCCCGTGGATAGAGCAGGTGCCGGCAACGGCGCAACTCGCATCCTTTCCCCTGGCGGTCCAGGTAGAGCAGCCTGAAGGCGGATCGATCCTCGCCGTCGGCACCTCCGCGATCACCTCCCCCCCCCTCCTGGCGGCCCAGGACAAGCTGGCGAACCGGGTTTTCCTGCAGAACAGCGCAGACACCCTCTACGGCGCCCCGGGATTTGCCCTTCTGAGAAGCAAGGGGCTCTCGGAGCCGCGGCTTCCGGCGTACCCCGGGAGCACCCGGTTCCTGGTGAGGGTCGTCAACACCGCGGCCCCACCGATCGTTCTGCTCGCCGTCGGACTCCTGCTCTATCTGAGGAGGACCCTCAAGCAGCGCAGGCTCCGGGCTGAGTTCGACGGGGGACGATCATGACAAACCGAAACACGCCGATTCTCGCAGGCCTCCTGGCGGTTCTCCTGGGAGCCTACCTGATCCTTACCCTCGCAGGGGGCGACCGCAACAGCCGCCGGGTCACCCTTCCGCAAGAGCCGCGGCGCTTCGAGGTTTCCGCCCCCGGGGGAGCGTACTCCATCGTAAGGAGCGGGGAGCAGTGGATTCTCGAGCCCCTCGGGGAGCGTGCCGACGGGCAGCGGATCGAGGAGCTTCTCCCCTTGATCACCGGAGAGCGCAGACTCCTTGTCGCCTCCGCCGGTGGTGCCGGTCGCTTCGGCCTCGCCGGAGAGGAGGCGGTCTCCCTCACCTACGAAGGAGAGCAGATGCGCCTCGGCGCCCCCTCGGCAAGCGGCAGCCAGGTCTACATGGGCCTCGAGGGGAGAGAGGAGGTATTCCTCCTGGAACGGAGGGTTCGGGAGATCCTCGAGGCGGGTGAGGAGGGCCTTCGGGACGATGTGGTCCGGCGAACCGCGGAGTCCTCGATCACCTCGGTTACCGTGGTTGTCCCGGGTCGCACCGTGGAGATAACCAGGCGGCCCGAGGCGCCGCCGCCGGAGACTGCCTTCGAGAACGAGGTGGACAGGATCGACGCGACCTGGAGAGCATCCGAGGAGTCGGTGGAGCCGTTTCAGCTGGAGAACTTCTTTCAGGAGCTTCGGACCCTGCGGGCAAACGGCTTTCAGGAACCCCGGGGAAGCCTCGAGGAGGCAGGGAGGATCGAGGTTCGCCTCGAGGGGGGACAGACAGAGACCGTGCGGCTCCTCGACCGGGGCGAGGGAGCGTACCAGCTCGTCGGGCCCGGGCTGCCCGAGGACGCTCTGGTTCTCGCCTGGAGGGCGCGCCGCCTCACCCTCGGCCTCCTCGAGGAGTAGCGCTTCCCGATCTCCGCCGCCGCTACCTCGAGGCCCCGGAGCAGCCGGCTTCACGCTCCCCAGAGATCCTCGAGCAGCCGTAACCAGTTGCGGTAGGCGATCCCTTCGATCTCCGAGGAGCTGAAGCCTGAGCCCTCCATCGCCTCGATCAGTTTCCCGAGCCCCGCGGCGGAACCTATTTCCCCGGGGATCACCGTCCCGTCGAAGTCGGAGCCGAGGCCGACGTGCTCAGCCCCGGCGCGATCGACCATATAGCGCAGCTGCTCGACGAGCAGGCTGACAGGGGTATCCTCGTCGATCTTGCCGTCCCTTCGCAGAAAGAGGGTGCCGAAGTTGAGCCCCACAAGCCCCCCGGACTCGCCGATCGCCCGCAGCTGCGCATCGGTGAGGTTGCGGGTACTCCGGCAGAGTTCCCAGGCGTTGGAGTGGGAGGCGACCAGGGGGCCGCCGATATCCTTTACGTCCCAGAACCCCTTTTCGGTGAGGTGGGAGAGGTCGACGACAATGCCGAGCTCCCGACACCGGTGTACCAGCCTCCGCCCCGCCTCGGTCAGCCCAGCCCCGGTATCCGGAGAGCCCTCCTTATAGATCGGCACGCCGAAGCCGAAGAGGTTGTGGCGGCTCCAGACCGGCCCGAGGGAGCGCAGACCCGCGGCGTAGTAGATCTCCAGCTCCAGGAGCTCCTCGCCGATCGCCTCGCACCCCTCGAGGTGACAGACCGCCGCCACCGCCCCCGCCTCCCAGGCCGCCTTGATATCCGCGACGCTCCGGGCGACACGAAAGGAGCCGCCGCTTTTCTCGGCGAGGCGCAGGAGGGTTGCAAACTGCTGGTCCGTCACCTCCCTCGCCCGATGTCGGGAGACGGGACCGGGAATTCTGAGGGAGCCTTCACCCTCCCCCGCCTCTTCCTCCTCCTTGCTCGGGGGTACGAAGAGGGCGAAAAGCCCCCCTTTTAGGTTGCCCTGGGCCATGGCGCCGGCGGAAATGTGTTTTGCCTTGTTTCCGGTAAAGAAATCGACCTCCCGGTCTGCGTAGATCCGCGATAGAATGTCGTTGTGCCCGTCGAAGATCGGGACTCTTCCCATGGTGCTGCCTCGCTTAGCGGTTGGTTCTACCACCCTATCGAGGCGGATCGACCGGCGCAACAGAGAGAGAGTAGCAAAGGGGTGGAGCTATGCAGGCGCTTACACGGGATCAGGATCTGAACCAGATTATTACCGCTGCCCTGACCCGGGCAGATCCGCAGGAGATGATACGACGCTGTCTCCAGGTTGACGGAGACCGGTTGAAGGTTGAAACCGAGGGCGTCTCCCGGGAGTTCGACCTGAGGGAGTACGAGTCGGTGCTGCTCATCGGCGCGGGAAAGGCGTCGGGAAGAATGGCCCGGGCGGTGGAGGAGCTCCTCGGAGAGGCGATCACCGCAGGGGCGGTGGTAACCAAGACGGGCCACGGTGAGCCGGTCGAGCGGGTCAGCCTCCTCGAGGCGGGTCATCCGGTCCCCGACGCCGCCGGGGTGGAGGCGACCTCCCGAATCGCCGAGATCGCCGACGGCGCCGGGGAGCGGGACCTGGTGATCTCGGTGATATCCGGCGGTGGATCCGCCCTTCTGGTCTCACCCTACGAGGACCGGGACCACACGATCAGCCTCGAGGATATGCAGGAGACCACCGAGCTGCTCCTCGCCTCGGGTGCGGCGATTCAGGAGATCAACTGCCTGCGCAAGCACCTCTCAGGAGTCAAGGGCGGTCGCCTCGCCCGCCGCCTCGCGCCGGCAACCTCGATCAACCTCATACTCTCGGATGTGGTGGGGGACGACCTGTCGAGTATCGCCTCGGGGATCACCTCTCCTGACCCGACAACCTACCAGGACGCCGTTGAGATCGCCGGGAGGTACGGCATCTGGGAAAGACTCCCCCCGGGGGTGCGCCGCCTCCTCGAGGCAGGCGCGGCAGGGAGGGTGGAGGAGACCCCGAAGCGGGGCAGCGCCGTCTTCGAGCGGGTCCACAACATCATAATCGGGTCAAACGCCCAGGCCCTCGCGGCCGCGGGAGACCAGGCAGAGCGCCTCGGCTACAACACCGTTGTGCTGACAGCGACCCTGACCGGCGAGGCGCGGGAGGTGGCGAAGTTCTTTACCTCCCTCGCCCGGGGTGTCGCCGAGGGGGTAAGCAGCTTGCAGCCTCCCCTCTGCATCCTCGCAGGGGGGGAGACCACCGTCACCCTCGCGCCCGACCACGGGGTCGGCGGGAGGAACCAGGAGCTGCTGTTGTCCGGGCTTGCCGAGGCGCTCACCGCGCCGGAGCTCTTTCAGGGGACCCTCTTCTGCTCCCTCGCCACCGACGGTAACGACGGGCCGACCGACAGCGCCGGCGGCTGGTTCGACTACCGCACCCTCGCTGCGGCGGACCGGGGGAAGCTCTTCGACCATCTGAGGCGCAACGACGCCTACAGCTGCCTCGAAGAGCTCGGCGCTCACCTCAGGACCGGGGCGACGAACACCAACGTCTGCGACATCCAGATACTCATCTGTCGGTAGGAGCTCTCAGGGCAACACCCCGGTGAGGCGGGAGGCGGCCACGCTGTCGGCGACCGCTGCGGGAAATCCGCCGTGCGAGAGGCGTCAGGCGTGAGAGGCGTCATGCAAAAGATTCTACCCCGGGTTATACTGCCACTCATGAACGATACGTTTTCATCTCACGACGCCTCCGGCGGCGGTTACCGGTGGGAGAACCTCCCGGTTGAGAGCTACAGCGGCAGCCTCGACATCTTCAAGGGGGTGACCAAACAGGTGCTCTTTTCCGGGGAGCACGGGCTTGACAGCGCCCTTCGCTACTTTGAAGTGGAGCCGGGGGGATACTCCTCCTTCGAGCGTCACCAGCACGTCCACGGCGTCCTTATCCTCCGGGGCCGGGGACGCTGCATCCTCGGAGAGGAGGTGCGGACCATCACCGCCCACGACCGCATCTACATTCCGCCGATGACCTATCACCAGTTTCAGGCCGATGAGGATGAGTACCTCGGCTTTCTCTGCATGGTCAACAATGATCGTGACCGGCCGCAACGACCGGACGACCAGGAGCGCAGGAAGCTCAAGGAGCACCCTGTAATCGGTCGATACCTGCGACCGTGAAGCTTCGGTTTACCTCCTCCGCCGCGCCGTGGTAGAGAAGGGTCATGAGATCGAGATCCCTCCTGCGGGCCTCCGGCGTCCTGTTGCTTTCGGTCATTGTTTCCCTCTCCGCCTACGGCCAGGAACGCTCGAGCCCCACCCTCGGGTCCGCCTACGTCGACGAGGGGGGAGGGCTCTGGGTTCGGGATGAGTCCGGCTGGCAGAGCGGCGGGGAGGGACTTCCGCGACGGGTGGTCTACCCCTTCGACGCGAGCCTGCCCCGGCGAGTGACGGACGTCTCCGTCGGTCAGGGATCGACCCTCCTCACCACGGCTGGGAACCTCTATCGCGGCTCCCCGGGGGATTGGGAGGCTCTCGTCGACCGCCGGGAGTTCGGTCGTCACGCCTACCTCACCGCGGTTGCCGGGGAGGAGAGGATCGCCCTGGGAACCTGCGGGAGCACTGGGTAGATCAGTACTCCCCTGAGGTCTGGGAGTACAACGTCGCCCTGGCGGAGGAGCTCGCGGCCCGGGGAGTCGATGAAATCCAGTTCGATTACATCCGCTTCCCCTCGGACGGTCCGACAGAACGGATAGCCCATCCGTATCACCGGGAGGGGATGAGCCGGGAGGACGCTCTCGAGTCGTTCCTCACTCTCGCCCGAAAGAGAATCGCCGTCCCTGTCGGTGTGGACGTCTTCGGCTTCAACGGCTTTTACGAGATGGACTACCTCGGACAGAACATCAAGCTCCTCGCCGGCCTTGTGGACGTGATAAGCCCGATGTGGTACCCGAGCCACTTCTCCCGGGAGTTTCTCCCGGGCATGAGCTATCTCGACTGGGCCCGGGCGATCCACGAGCTCGGCTCCCGCCGGGGTCGGCTCATTACCGGTGATCGGGCGATTATCCGCCCCTACGTCCAGGCGTTTCTGATCGGCGGAGAGCTAGAAATGGATGAGCCCACCTATCGGCGCTACCTCATCGAGCAGCTCGAGGGGGCTGAGGCGGGAGGCAGCGACGGCTACCTTCTGTGGAACTTCTCGGGCCGCTACTACATGGTGGAGTAGCAGGCGCGGGCTCGCGCCCCCGGGGGCAGCTCGAAAGCGGCGGCGTCGCCCGGGGCGAGGCCGGGAGTCCGGCAGCCCGGGGCGAGTCGGGGGGGCGAGGCCGGGACTCTCTCAGCCCGGGGCGAGTCGGGGGGCGAGGCCGGGACTCTCTCAGCCCGGGGCGAGCTCCTCCCTGAGATACCAGGATAAAAACTGCGTCAGCGGCTCCCACGCCCGGTTTCCGTATCCCCCCGCCTTGAGATAAGCCCGGGGGATGCCCCGGTCCCGGAGAAAGCGGTAGACCAGCTGGTCCCGCTCCATCATCTGCGGGAGGGTGAGCTTGATCCCCCCGGATGAGGGAAGCTCGTCGCGCTCATACGGGTCCGCCCCGTAGAGAACGATCGCCAGGTCCGCGCCCCCCTGGTCTGCGAAGCTCTCAAGCCCGTCGGCGAGAAGGGGCAGATAGGCGTCCTCCTCGTTCCGGTCGATCGGAATATCGAGGTCGCTTGGTATGTGGGAGGGATGACGGGAGCCGTCGGGCAGCCGCTCGGGCCGGTCGAGAGGCCAGCCCCGGGCCATGTGGATGCTCAAGGTGCGAATCGTCGGGTCCCCTTCGGTGAGCGCCGCGGTGCCGTCGCCCTTGTGGACGTCGAGATCGATAATCCAGACCGTCCCGGCAACTCCCTTGCTCTGCACGCCCCGGGCGGCGATGACCGGGTCGTTGACCAGGCAGAAGCCGTCACCGCCCTCCCGTTTTCCATGGTGCATCCCCCCACCGAGAAAAAAGCAGCTCCCCTCCCGAACTGCCGCCTCCGCGCAGGCGAGGGAGCCCGCCGCGGTAATGAGGGCGAAGGTAACCATCTCCCTCAGGGAACGGTTGCCGTGGCGGGGGTCGTAGCGGTGGTAGTGGCCGCGACTGTCGACAAGCTCGTAGGTCCGGATGACCTCCTCCTCTCCCCCGTCTCCAAGAAGCCGGTCGAGATAGGCGGGGTCGTGGACCAGTTCGAGGAGCTCCCGGCTCACCGGGCTATCCGGCGCGGGGAAGAGCCACTCATCCTTTCTCGGGCCGAGGAAAGGGTCGGCAAGGAGATGCTCGAGGGTTCGGGCGACGGAACTCGGGTAGATCGGAATCGAAATACCGTACTCGGCTACCGCAGGACGACTGGCTGCTTCATGGAGTATCACGGAGGTGAGTATACGTGGGAGCCGCGGACAAGGTAAACAAACTGGTTAATCGCTGTTGCCTGCTCGCGTTGGCGGGAGCTACTTTACAGGGAGGAGGCGACGGTGCTTCATCCCCTGGAGATCTACAACAAAGCGACCCTTGAGGTGACTGAAGAGTATCAGGACCACCCGATCGAAACGGTAGCCGGAGCGGTCCCCGAGGGCGTTCGAGGCGTACTGTACCGCAACGGGCCAGGGCGGCTTATCAATTTCGGCTACCGGTACGACCATCTCTTTGATGGTGACGGCATGGTGCAGCGTTTCGAGGTGAGAGATGGTGAGGTGCGCTACACCAACCGTTACGTACGCACCAAGGATTTCGAGGCCGAAGCAGCCGCGGGAAAGCCGCTGTACCGGAGCTTCGGGACTAACCTGCCCGGGGGCTTTCTGAAAAACGCCTTCAGAATGCACTTCAAGAATACGGCCAACACGCACCTCCTCCTCCTCGATGACCGGCTCCTCGCCCTCTGGGAGGGAGGATCACCCCACGAGATAGACCCGATAACCCTCGAGACCCGGGGGTTCTACACCTTTGGTGGTAAACTCGAGCCGAAGTACGTCGGGGAAAAGGCGATGGGCGTGGGACGCCCGTTCGCGGCACACTACCGGCACAAGCTCTCAACCGGTGAGATCTACGGCTTCGGGCTCTCCCCGGGCATAAAACAGCGCCTTCTACTGCACAAAATATCTCCCGAAAAGGAGCTTGCCGACCCGATCGATCTCGAGCTGCCCCACCTCTCCTTTGTCCACGACTTCATCACCACCGAGGACGGCACACGGGTCTTCTTTCTCGTGCCCGTCTCCTTCGGCGTCGCCGCCGCCTTCTCAGGGCTCTCGACCCCCGTCGGCTCGATCAAGAGCCGGGAGGGCAAGACAACGGTCCTCGTTGTCACCGACGAGAAGATCACCCATCGCCTCGAGAGCGACAGCTGCTACCTCTTTCATATGGTAAACGGCTACCGGGAGGAGCAGAGCGTCGTGGTCGACCTGTGCAGGATGGACGAGTGGCCTACCGCGGAGGACGTCAAGGCGCTTCTCAACGACAAGGTTCCGAAAAACCCGATCTACGGTATCCTCACCCGCTACGTCATTGACCTTTCCTCCGGGGAGGTAGAAAAGCGGCAGCTCTTTCCCCATCCGATGGAGCTGCCCACGATCAATCCGGACCGTGGGGGACGGCAGTACCGCTACGCCTGGTCGATCGCCGCGGACCCGCAACATGTGAGTGAGGAGGGCACGCTCCACGGTGTGGCGAAGTTCGACCTCACCGGGGGAACCGCCGTCTACCGCAGCTTTTTCCCCGACTTTCCCGGAGAACCGCTGTTCGTAGCGAAACCGGGAGCCGCCGAGGAGGACGACGGGTGGGTGCTGATGCTTCTGTTCAACGTCCAAAAGCGGCGAACGGAGCTTCTCATTCTCGAGGCGGCGAGCCTCGTGGAACGTTACCGCGGCGCCCTGCCGGTGGCCGCCCATCTCGGATTCCACGGTATATGGACCGACGATGAGCGCTATTTCAGCCGGGGTTGACCGAACGCCGCTACATCCGGGCGAGGACCCCGCCGTCGACGTAGATGATCTGACCGTTTACAAAGTCTGATGCCCGGGAGGATAAAAAGAGCGCGGGCCCGACGAGCTCCCGAGGCTCGCCCCATCGCCCGGCGGGAACCCGTCCTCTGAGCCAGCTGTCGAACGCCTCATCCGCCTGAAGCGGGGCGGTCATGTCGGTTGCAAAAAACCCCGGACCGATGGCGTTCGCCTGGATATTGTGTTTTGCCCACTCCGCGGCCATCTGCTGCGTCAGCATCAGCAGCCCCGCCTTGGCCGAGGAGTAGGCGCTTACCGTCTCCCGCGCAACCGTCGAGAGTATCGAGCAGGTGTTGATCACCTTACCGCCCCCCGCCTCGATCATCCCCCGGGCGACCCGGCGGGAGAGGATAAAGGCGCCGGTGAGATTGGTCCGAATCACATCCTCCCAGTCGGAGACCTCGAGCTCCAGAAGGGGGGAGCGCCGTATCACACCGGCGTTGTTAATGAGGATGTCGACCCTCCCCGCGGAGGACTCCAGGGAGCTGACCCCCGCATCGACCTCCTCGGGGTTGGTCACGTCGAAGGGAGCGGGGATAGCGGAAAACCCCGCGGAAGTGAGCTGCGACACCGCCTGCTCCACCGCCTCCGCCCCGCGGCCGTTGATCGCCACCGTCGCCCCCGCGGCGGCGAGACCCTCGGCTATCGCCCTGCCGAGGCCGCGGCGGGACCCGGTGATGAGGGCGACCTTCCCGGACAGATCGAAAAGCTCCTTCGACATAGACGCTCCTTACATATCCTTCAGGTTTACACGCCCCCCCATGATAGTCCCCACTCCTCGACGGGTCAAAGCAATCCACTACTCCCGAAACTCTCCGGAAAGGCGGCGCCCATTCCTGAGTTAAATAGTTTTATTTAACTCTTGAGAGTATATTTTAATAAAATAGATTTCATGCTACCTTGGAGATCGACTTGGCCGTTCTCGTACGCAGCTAAGGGGGGTCCGATGAGCCATAGAGGTCTGTACAAAGGAGAGTATCCGGGATTCGACAAAGGGCTTGTGGAGCGCAGCTGGCCGTATATCGGCAGCTACGGAACAGTCCGGCTCTACGACAGTGAGGATGTCCGACCTCACGCTCTCGAGCAGTTTCCCACCCTCGACTGGGAATCGCAGATCCTGCCGGCTATCTCGGCGGGGGTGGAAAAGGCGCTCGCCGACTGGGGAAAGAGCAGGGAGGGTCTCACCCTCCCGCTTCTGATCAGATGTCGCGCCCTCGGTTGCAAGGTTCCCCTGGACCTGCGCTACGCCATCGACGCTCCCGAGGAACAGATAGGAGCCGTGATGCGGCTGCTTCCTATCGAGTCGTTACCGTTGCGTATCTGCTTTGGGAACCCCGCGTATCTGGAGGCTCAGTCCAACAAGGCGTATGCCGAGGCGATTGAGGCGCTCAGGGAGATCTCCCGAACGAAACGGCGCTTTTTTACCTGCAACGAGATCGACCACCATCTGTTTACCCACATCTTCGACAACGGCAACTACCGAACCAGCTTCCAGATTGTTGAGGTCTGATCCCGATTAAAGGCTTCACCTTTGGCCGGGAAAAAACGATCTTAGACCAATGAAGGAATCGGTCTGGGACTACCCTCGCCCTCCGCGGGTAGAACCTTCAGGAAAGCGGATACGCATCTACTTCGACGGAATCCTGCTTGCAGACTCCACTGCGACCCTTCGGGTTCTCGAAACCTCTCATCCCCCGACCTACTACATTCCGAGATCCGACATTCTCACCGACCGCCTGGAGTCGCACCCGAAACGGACCTACTGCGAGTTCAAAGGTGAGGCGCACTACTATACGGTGACCGGTTCCGGACCGCCCGCGGAGGCGGCGGCGTGGGAGTACCCGAGCCCCCGGCGAGGCTACGAGGCTCTCAAGGACCATCTCGCCTTTTACGCCGCTTCCATGGATGAGTGTTACGTCGGTGAGGAACTTGTGGATCCCCAGGAGGGGAGCTTCTACGGCGGCTGGATAACCTCCGAGGTCGAAGGGCCCTTTAAAGGGGGGGCGGGAACGTGGGGTTGGTAAAGGTGAAGGGCATCCTCTTGTTCCTTCTCACTCTCTCTCTCCCTCCGATCCTTTACGCCCAGGAGAGCGCCTATCTCCTCGAGCTCTACGGCCCTATCGACCGGTTCCAGGCGATCCAGGTCCAGCGCGCCGTCGAGGCGGCGCGGGAGGCCGGCACATCGGTCCTCGTCATTGATATCGATACCTTCGGAGGCCGGGTAGACTCGGCCCTCGAGATAGCAAACGCCCTCGGGAGCGCCGATTCGGTTAAAACGGTCACCTACGTCGGCGCCTCCCCGGAGGGCCGGGGAGTAAGCTGGTCCGCAGGCGCCCTCATTGCCCTCGCCTCCAACGAGATATACCTCGCCCCGGGCACATCAATCGGCGCCGCCACCCCGGTGATCCAGGGACCTGAGGGGGAGCAGACGGCGAGCGAGAAGACGGTGAGCGCCGTCAGAGGCCAGATGGCCGCGTTAGCCGAGCGCAACGGACACCCGCCGGCGGTTGCCCGGGCGATGGTAGACCCCGCCGTGGAGCTCCTTTCCGCGGAGGTCGAGGGAGAGCGCCGGCTTATCACGAGGCAGGAGCTCGAGGCGATCGAGAGCGAGGGGGAGCGGGAGATCGGCTCGACCGAGGTGATTTCCGAGGCGGGCAAGCTCCTCACCCTTACCGCCGGAGAGATGGAGCGGTACGGTATCAGCAAGGGGAGTCCGGTCAACCGGCAGGAGCTCGCCTCCCTCCTCGGGGTATCGGGGTTCAACACGATTACCCCCTCCGGCACCGACCGTCTCGTCGCCCTCTTGACGGGTCCCGGATTTACCTCGCTGCTTATCCTCGTCGGGCTTGTGGCGCTGTTCATCGAGATTACAAGCCCCGGTTTCGGGCTTCCCGGAGCGATCGCCCTTACCGCCTTCAGCGCTCTTTTTGCCTCGAACATGATGCTCGGGCGGGCGGGGTCGCTGGAGATCATTCTCTTCGTTCTCGGTCTCGGCCTGCTCATTTTTGAGATCTTCGTGATCCCCGGGTTCGGAGTCGCCGGGATCTCCGGGCTCTTCTCCATTACCGTCGCCCTCATCCTCTCTCTCCAGCGCTTTATCCTGCCTGAGTTCGACTACCAGTGGGACATCCTCGGGCGAAATCTCCTGGTGGTTTTCTCGAGTGTTGTGGGCGCACTCCTTATAGCTGCCTTACTCGCGATAACCGCAAAGCAGACCCGTCTGTTCTCCCGATTAACCCTTACCACGACCCAGGAGGCGACGGCGGGATACACCGTCCAGGAGCACGCCGCAAGCGAGGGTTACGTCGCCCGGGAGGGTGTGACCGAGACCCCTTTGCGCCCGGCGGGTAAGGTGCGCCTCGGACAGGAGGTTCTGGCTGCCGAAAGCGAGGGCGGCTACGTCGACTCCGGCAGGCGGGTCAAGGTTGTCAGGGTCGACGGTAACCGGGTCGTCGTACGGGAGCTGTGAACCGATGCCGCTGTGGGTTCATTTCGCCCTTATTCTTGTCGGGTCCCTCGCGATACTGGTGGAGTTCTTTATCCCCGCCCTCGGCATGGTCGGTATCGCGGGGCTGATCACGGTTGTCGTCTCGGTGATCCTCGGATTTGCCGGGCACAGCGAGCCCTGGGGCTTCCTGTTGCTCATCACCGCGTTACTGGTAACCCCGAGCGTGTTGATCGGCGGGTTCAAACGGTTCCCGAAGAGCTTTTTCGGCCGGCGGCTGATCCTAACCAGCGATGAGGCCACGGAGGTGGAGAGCTCCGGCGTCGTGCAGGGAGACCTGGGTGAGGCTGTGACCGATCTTCATCCCTCGGGGGTAGCCCTGTTTGACCGGGAGCGTAAGAGCGTGGTCACCGGCGGTGAGTACATCGACCGGGGAACACCTGTTGAGGTTGTTGCCGTGGAAGGCGCAAGGATCGTTGTAAGGAGGAAGAGCGATGGAGATTGAACTCGTTGTACTCTATGCCGTTCTGGGGCTCGTCGCCCTGGGGCTCATTTTTGTTTTCGTCAGGTTCTTCGGACTCTGGTTCCGGGCGCTCCTCTCCGGGGCGGCGGTGCCGATAACCCGGATTATCGGGATGTGGCTCAGAAAGGTGGACCCGGCGGTAATCGTCGACAGCCGGATTATCCTGGTCAAGGCGGGGATTCCGATGGACCCCGAGCCCCTGGAAACCCACCATCTCGCCCGGGGAGACGTCCGCCGGGTGAGCCAGTCCCTCGTTGCGGCCAACAAGGCGAACATCCCCCTCGACTTTCGCCGGGCCGCGGCGATCGACCTCGCCGGTCGGGACGTCCTCGAGGCGGTAAAGACGAGTGTCAATCCGAAGGTGATCGACTGCCCGGACCCGACGAAGGGAAAGGAGGCGATCGAGGCGGTGGCGAAGGACGGCATCCAGCTCAAGGTAAAGGCGAGGGTTACCGTCAGGGCCAACATCGAGCGTCTCGTCGGCGGCGCCACGGAGGAGACGATCATCGCCCGGGTTGGTGAGGGCATCGTCACTACCATAGGCTCCTCGGAGACCTACAAGGCGGTCCTGGAGAACCCCGACCTCATATCCCGGAGAGTCCTTGAAAAGGGGCTCGACGCCGGCACCGCCTTTGAGATTCTCTCCATCGATATAGCCGATATCGACGTCGGCCAGAACCTCGGCGCCAAACTCCAGGCGGACCAGGCGGAGGCGGACAAGCGTCGGTTCCAGGCGGAGGCTGAGAAGCGCCGGGCGGCGGCGACGGCGAAGGAACAGGAGATGATAGCGGAGGTGCAGGAGAACCGGGCCAAGGTTGTCCTCGCGGAAGCGGAGATTCCGAAGGCGATCGCCGAGGCGTTCCGCAGCGGGAACCTCGGGGTGATGGATTACTACCGTCTGCGAAACGTACAGGCCGACACCCAGATGCGTAACGCCATCGGTGGTGAGGAGGACCGCTCCGGCCGCGACGAGGGTGACAAGGAGTAGTAGAGATGGCAAACACCCTTCTCGAGTTGATCGTCGCGATCGCGATTGCCTCCACCCCGATCCTCCTGGCGATCCTCAGGAGGCGTCGCAGGACCCGCGCCGGACGGACCGCCTCCGGCGGCGAGAGCCGTTCCGGGAGGGGGCGCGGGATATTCGGACGCCGGCGAGCCGGCCGGCAGGGTGGGCGGCCGTCGTCAGAGCCTCGGGAGGCCGAGAGGGCGGCGGACCGGGACACCCAGGATGCTCAGGGGCGCGGGAAGCGTCCGGCGCCGAAGATTTTGGAGAGCCTTGCCGCACTCTTTACCCGGCGCTCCGACAGCGACCAGCGGGGCGGGCAGGAGGGAGATGAGCGGGTCCCTCCGGGCGTGGAGAGCTTTGCCCCACCACGCCCCGACTATCCGAGACCCGAGAGGCGGCGGGCCGGAGGGCCGGATGAGCGCGACTGGCGAACAGAGGCTGCAGAGAAAGAGACGGCAAAGCCGCACCGGGCCGACCCCCTCGAGCGCCTCAACGCCTATCCCCCCCTCCAGCGAGGGATCCTCCTGAAAGAGATCCTCGGGCCCCCAAAAGGTCTCGAGTAGCCGATACCGGCGTCCCAGGCGCCGATTTTCCTCAGAGCGGCCCGGGAGCGATAGCGATCCTGCTCTGGTCCCTGCCCCCCCGCTTCGCCTCGTAGAGCGCGTGGTCCGCTTCCCCGATCAGCAGATCGACGTTCTCCCCGTGGCGCTCGGCGTCATACAAGGCGGCACCGCTGCTCACGGTAACCTGGTAGGTCTCTTCAAACCAGTCGTGCTGCCGGACCGAGTCCCGCACCCGCTCCACCGTCGCCCCGAGGGTCTCCGGATCCACATCGGTGAGGAGCGCCACAAACTCGTCTCCCCCGAACCGGCCGGCGACATCGCCGAGGCGCAGGTGGGTGGAAATCACCGCCGCTACGTTTCTCAAGACGACGTCGCCGACGAGATGGCCGTGGGTGTCGTTAAGCTCCTTGAACCTGTCGACATCGAAAATCATGAACAGAAGCCTCCCGCCGCGACGGCGGGCGTTGGACATCGCCTTTTCGAGGAGCTCTGTAAACTGCCGCCGGTTGTACAGGCCGGTGAGAAAATCGATGGAGGAGAGTTCCTGCAACTTCTCCTTCTCCTTCTGGAGCTCCCGGGTGCGCTGCTCCACGATGGACTCCAGGTTCTCATTGAGGCTCTCGAGATCGGAAGTTCGCACCCGCAGATCACTGTAGACCTTACTGAACCGGCGACCCACAAGGATCGAGAGTCCCACCGCCAGGATGAGAAGGGTAAAATGGTGGAAGTTGTCCGTCCAGGCGACGACGCTGTGGGCCACGAGGACCGAGTAGGCTCCCGAGAGGCCCGCGAGAACGGAGGTGACCGTCAGGATCGTTCCCTCCGGGTCCCCACTTCGGGCGGTCCGGAGGGAAGCGACAAATGTGGCAAGCCAGAAGACGAGGTAGAGGAGGTCCTGGGGCGCGTAGACGGCGTGGAGCGGCACCGCGCCGGTGACGGGAAGGAGAAATGTCAGTATCCCGAAGAGGGTGTAAGCCCAGAAGAATAGCGCAAACACTCTCTTATACGGCCCGGCGAGATAACGCATCAAGAGCCGGGAGAAGAGGGCAAAGATCACCATCAGCAAACTCGCATCCGCGAGGTCCCACCACCAGATGCTTCCGCCGATGAACTGCTTTGAAAAGCTGCTGGTAACAGTCCAGACCGTCATTACAGAAACGATCGAAAAGAGAAGGAGGTAGTTCCATCGGCCCGGCCCGGAGGCGAAGGCGATGAGAGACATCACCCCCACGGCAAGAAGCACCGTGGCTGAGAGGAACCGCGGCAGATCTCTGCCGAACAGATAGACGGTGAGATCCCCCCGGTTTCCGTAGATGACGTTGCCCCACAGCCCGATATCCCGATAGTCGGAGTAGACCCGGACGGTGAGCTCACTGCCGGCGCTACCCTCGGGAAACCGGACCATGTGCCAGGGCCAGCCCGCAAAAGCTACCGCCTCTCCCGGCGTGTGCTCCGGAAAGGAGTAGATCTCCTCACCGTCGAGGTAAAAGATCGCGGCGGTATCGATGCTGAAGACAAAGAGAGTCGGGTCCGCCACCGGCTCCTCCGGCAGACGGCTGCGGAGCCAGAGGAGGGAAGAACCCGACCGCCCGGGAGGATTGCTCGGCTCCGAGGTCCGCCGCCACTGCTCCTGTTCGCTCCACCGGTACTCCCAGTCGAGGGCCACACCATTGGCAATCACGGATACCGGAAAAAGCGGCAGAACCACCAGAACCAGAAGGAGGCGGAGACGCCCCCTCCCCGGAGGCGGGGTCGCTGAGCTCATCCGCCCGTCCCGCCATCCTCAAGAAGCTCCCGGAGCTCCCGGGCCGGCATTGGAAGGGAGAAGTAGTAGCCCTGCATCAGGGAGCAGCCCATCTCCAGAAGCAGGTTCACCTGTTCCGCCGTGGTCACCCCCTCCATTATCGCCTCTTTCCCCCGGGATGTGACGGTTCGAAGCACGCTCTCGAGGTACTCCCGCTCACCACTGTTGTGCTCGATATCCGCGACAAAAAATCGGTCGAGCTTGAGGACCTTGCTCGGCAGCTGTTTGAGGTAGCCGAGGGAGGAGTGGCCGGTGCCGAAGTCATCTATCCAGACGTCGATGCCCGCCTCCTGCAGCAACTCCATCTGCCGGATCGCGGTATCCGGGTTTCGCATACTCATCGACTCGGTAAGCTCCAGCTTGAGCATACTCGGGTCGACCCCCTCCTCCTCCTTGAGGGCGGCCTGCACGACCTCGAGGAGAAACTCGTCGGCCATCTCCTCGGCGCTGATGTTCATCGATATAAAGAAGGGAGGCTGCGTCCCCCACTCCCGGAGGTAGTGGATGATCCGGTAGAGTGCCCATTTGTCGATCAGCGCCACCAGCCCGGACTGCTCGGCGAGCTCGATAAAGGCAGCCGGGTTCAACCGCCCCTGACTCGGATGGTTCCAGCGGATCAACGCCTCCGCGCCGACCATCTGTGCCCCTTGCGGGCGAACACGCATGATCGGCTGAAAGTACAGCTCGAGCTGCCCCTCCTCGAAGGCGCGCTGCAGCTCACTTACCATCGTCATCCGCCGGACCGCGGAACTGTGGAGCTCGGCGTTATAGATCACAAAGGGCTTGCCCTGGACCTCAGCCTCCACACTCGCGGAGTTGGCCCGCTGGATCAGTGTCGTTACGTCCTCGCCGTCCTGGGGGTAGATTGAGACGCCGAGGTAGGCGTAGACGTGGATTACCTCCCCTCTGAAGTCGTAGGGTACGGCGACGGCGTCAAACAGTTTCTGGGCGACCATCGCAACATCCGTCTCCCGGGATATCTGGGTCAGTAGAACAACGAGGTTCGCCCCGTCGAATCGAAAAAGAAGATCACTGGAGCGAACCACGTCCCGCAGTCGGTTGGCGCTGTGTTCGAGGAGCAGATCGCCGATGTGGTGGCCGTAGGCACGGTTTATCTCCTTGAAGTTCTTGAGACTGAGAAAAACAACACCCCGGAGCCGGTCGCTGGTGGAGCGTCTCGCCCGCTGGAGCTCGGTGGCGAGGAGCT
This sequence comes from Spirochaetaceae bacterium, assembly GCA_046541355.1. Taxonomy (GTDB): domain Bacteria; phylum Spirochaetota; class Spirochaetia; order DSM-27196; family Alkalispirochaetaceae; genus CAYZHV01. The sequence continues at coordinate 18,871 of JBKHDM010000024.1, read as the reverse complement.
CCTCGAGGCTGCGCCGATTGTAGAGTCCCGTAAGGGCGTCGCGGTACTCAAAGTCCTGGAGGCGGTTTTCCACCTCCGCGAGGCGGGTAATGTCGTGGGAAAAAACGAGGACGTGGGTGACCTCTCCCGCCTCCTCTCCGTAGGGGTAAAAGGAAACGTGCATGCTCTTCTTCTGCGTTCCGAAGCGGAAGTTCTCCACGTAGTGAACCTCCTCTCCCGAAAGGCAGCGGTCGATCTGAGCCTTTATCGTCTCCTCGAAACGATCCTCACCCCAGATCTCCGGAACCGTCCGGTCCACGATCTCCTTACGCGGAAGCCCGACCGTCCTCGCGTACGCTTCGTTGACAAAAACATAGCGATAGTGGCGGTCTATCAGAGTTATGAAATCTCTCGACTGGTTTACGATGAACTCAAATGTATCGGGCATAACGCGGCGCTTGGGCAAAAGAGTAGTTCTCCCCGCCGAGGGTGTCAACGACTGCCTCTTGCGGCGGACCAATGGGACGCCTCAGCTCCACCGGAACCCCGATCAGCGGGGCGTGGGATCAGCGGGGCGTGGGACCTGGCCGCGACAGTCTACCTCCGGGGCAGATGGACGTCGGTCTCGGCCTGGAGAACTTTACGGACAAACCCGTAGATACGCCCCCGGACGAGGGATGAGACGGGCTCCTCGAACAAAACGACATAGATCGGCCGCCCTCCTGCCTGGCGACTGCCGGCGATCTTGCCGCTGAGCCCCACCAGGGTACCCCAGAGACGCAGCTGGATATCCTCGAGGTAGGTGCCCGCCGGAAACTCCTCCGGGAGTCGGCAGGCGATACCCGCGACGCTCACGTCGAGGAGCTCTCCCTCGATCTTTTTCCGCTCGAGCTGAACCGAAAGGCTTCCCTTTCCCTGGGGGACTTTGACCCGGACGAACTGTCGCCTCCCCCGCGCCTCCGCCGCCTCGAGGGTCCTGATAATTATCTTCGCGCTCTCCTCGAATCCGATCTTGAGGGTGACATAACCGGCGGTTACGCCGATATCCATGAGGTACTTTTCCACCAGGGAGGGATCCTTATTGTAGGAGAGCACGCCAACGTCGCAGCCGTGCTCCTCCTTGGTCTCCACCAGGTGGCGGATAAGTCGCTCGATCTCCTGGGCGTTACCCTTCGCGTCGAGGTTGCAGTAGATGATGGAGTTCGGATTCTTTCGTATCACCGGGACCACCGCCCGATGGTCCTTGATTATCGCCGCCTCATACTGGGCGGTAATGAGAAACTGGATCATGGAATCCTCGACCACGCTCGGCGGGTAGAGAAAGTAGACTCTCCTGCCTCCGGCGGGCCTCCGGGAGTCTATGTCGGTAACCGGTGTGTTGACGCCACTCATTATCCACCCCTTCGGGAGAACAGCACTCCCTGGCCGTTTCGAAGCTTGAGGGGTCGGCCCGCCTCGGGATCCCGCACCCCCGGGACCACCAGGGCCGGTTTCCACCCCTCACGCTTCAGTCCCGGAATCGGTAGATCCCTGGGGGTGACGGTGTAGGGCGCCCCCTCCATGTTTTCCACGAACAGCAGCTCCTCCCCGCCGTCGGGGCTTCTGCGCAACAGATAGAAGATAACACTTCCCGCAGCCTCCGGGAGACGGCCGAGAAACTCCCCCTCTCCGAGATCATCGGTGAGCCAGCTCCGGCGCCGGCGGAAGCGCCGCAGTTCAAGGGAGAAGGCGCTGCGCTCCTCATCGAGCTGCGACTCGTACCGGGGAACCTTGCAGTAGTCCCGCACGTCATCCATCCACCCTCGGGCGATCCGCTTGAGGGTCTCCGGAGTAAAAGCGTGGGAGTCGCTCAGGGGCGGCTGGTAGGCGTTCAGTATCGCCGCCACCCCCGGCAGATCGTAGTCTGTACTGCGCACCGCGCTGTCGAGGGCTCGGACAAACCGCTTGAGGCCGGCGCGACTGGTAAAGCCCCACGCCTTGGTCCGCTCGAAAGCCTCGGCGTGGTCGAACCGGCTGTCCTCCACCGCCCAGTCGAGAAAAAGCGCCTCCTCGCTCATCACCTTGACCCCGTACGTGTCGTCGCTGTTACGAAAGAAGCTCCAGGGAGCGCGACTGTTCGCGTTGAGAAAATCCATCGGTATACCAGGCATCGCCAGATCGAACAGCCGCGTCCCCGGGCTGTCGTACGCCTCCTTGAAGATCTCCGGGAGAGTCTCACCGAGGTAGGTGTTGATCCGCGCCTGCGGGTCGACCTGGGTACCCCGACGGAGGGTGTCATGGTTGGATGTGCCGGTGATCCAGTGGCTGCCGTACCGGGCGATCTCCTCGATTCTCCACCATTTGCTTATCCAGAAGGTAAAGAGAAACGGCGTGTTGTGGGCAAAGGTGAGCGGCCCCCACTGCACGACGTTGGGAAACTGCTTTGTCACCTCCCGATAGGTGGAGGAGAGCTCCCAGTCGTCCCGAGGCCACGGTCTTCCGTCCTCGAAGACCATCCACGGCCGGTAGCGCACCCCCGCGACCTCCTGCACCAGGTCGTTCATCAGCCCGAGATACTCGTCGTCGTGGTAGAGCTTGTCCTCATCCGCCACCCAGTACTTGAAGTCCTGCGCTCCGTCGACCCTGATCCCGTCGACACCATACTGACTCTTGCGCCACTGCATCTCCAGGAGGATCGAGCGAACCATCGGGTTCTGATAGTTGAGGTTCTGGCCGTACATGTTCGATCCGGCAAAGTAGTGGTGATTGAGCAGGCTGAGGGCCTGGTTGTCGGCGTGCCCGTAGACGATATCGAGAACCACCTTTACAGGCTGCCCCGGGAGGGTATGGAGGGTCGTGACGAGATCGAGGAGCTCATCCGGCCTGCCTGTAGCCAGAAGCGTCGGATTCGCAGCGGGAGAGGCGACGGTTATGACGTCGTATCCCCAGTTACTCGTGTCAGGTCGCCTCAGGGTGACCGGATGCGCCCCTTCTCTATCAAAGGATCCCTGTTCAAGCTCCTCCCAGAAAAGCGGCCCCGCCTCGTAGGGGATTGTCGGTTCCACCGGCATGAGTTGCACCGCGTCGTAGCCGACGTAGGACCGCTCTCCGGGGGTGAGGGGCTGCCCCGCCTCGAGCTTCCCGCCGATCTGTCGGTATCGCGCGGCAAGGGCGCGGAGACTCCCCTCCTCGGTCGCCGTTGCCACGTGAATCTCGAGCATGTTTGAAGGCGCTGCCACCCGGGGCGTACCATCGGGGTCGGCCTCGGTGAGGAGAGAACGGAAGTACTCCCGGTCACCCCGCCCCCGCTGCAACGCGTCCATATCATAGAGCTCCGCCGGGGCCGCGGCACCGAAGGGAACCGAGGCGGCGAGGGGGTCCACGATGCGCTGCCGACGGCCCCCCTCATCGAGATAGCTCAGGGCGTAGAAGGTACCGATTTTCTCCCGGCTCCCCCCGGTCACGCCGTCCACAACTGCCACGGTGCACCCTGCAACCCGGGCGGTCGGTATGAGCCGTCGGGTAAAGGGCACCTGCTGTTCCGGGAGGGTCAGGTCGAGATCCTCCGGAGGGAGAAGCAGCTCGAGGTAGACCGCCTCGGGCGCGACAAACCGTTCTTCGAGCTCCGGCGTCCAGAAAACAAAGCGGCCGCGGTTGTCGCCGAGACAGGCGCCGCCGAGGAGGGAGGCGATCCGGCGGGAGCGGGAGAAGGGCTCGCCCTCCTCGAGGAGCCGAAAACGTTCGACGAGCTGTTCTGTTGCCTCTCTATCGAGGCGGGGAGAGCTGTCCCTCGGTGATACACTCATTCTTTCAGTGTAACAGCTATTGTGAGCGCCCTGCAGTTGCTCATCCCCCCCGGGCTTTCTCCGGTTTTCCGGGAGCGGTACGGCTGTGCGTCTCACGCTGTCGCGTGGACGAGCCCCGCCGCCGGCAGCCCCCGGGGAATCCGGCTCCGGGGCACCGCATAGACCCGGGTTCCCCTGCTCCAGGCGTGGCCGGCGGCGAGGTCGAGGAGGTCCTCGCCCCTCTCGTCGAGCTCGAGGCGCTCGGAGGTCTCGTCAAACAGACCGTGAACCGCTGTGTCCGAGGCGACAAGGAGCAGCTGCAGCCGTCCCTCGAAGGCCGCCGAGCAGATCTCCTCTAACTCCCGGGCACCCTGCCGGGAGTCGAGATACTCCTCCACCGCCTCGATCTCACGATCGACTCGCGCCTGAGCGGCTTGCCGTACCATATCCCGGCTGCGCCGGTGGAGCTCCTCAACGGTAAAGGAGCGGGGACTGCCCTTCAGATGGTTCTCGTGGAGGCGGGCAACGCTGCTATGATGTCGAAAGTGACCAACCACGTTCTCCGTGCCGGCGAGGAGGACCGGGCTGTCGCCCTCTCCGATCGTCTGCCGCAGGCAGCGGTCCACCTCCTGGAGGAACTCGATGATGTGGGGTGTGAGATTCTCCTCACCCCCCTGGTGGCCTACATAGACCGTCGATCCCCCGGGCGCCTTGTTCAGGGAGCGTTCGAAGTCAAAGCCCTCGAGAATTTCCGGTAACGGCCTCGGGGCGGGAGTGAGAGGCACCTCCTCGAGATTACGTCTGTTACCCCGGTAGAGGCGAACATCGTGGAGGTCTAGGGCGAGGAGAAAGTAAGGCTCCGAGCTGGATCGGTCGGAGAACAGCGGCTTGAGGTGGAAGCGCTCGCCGATAAGGACCTCCTCCTCCACATCTACGGATAGCGGTACAACGTCGACCTGTTCCGGGGCGAGAAAGATCGCAATCGCGGCTGCCTGGGGATCCCAGAGACGCTCGCCTCCCTCGATGGAGGAGCTGAGCGCGCCGAGCATCTCTCGCATCGTACCGAGCTGCTGTTGCTGCTCACCCCGGTAGCTTTCGATGCACCCCTCTCCTCGTCGGATGAGGTTCTTGAAGCGAATCATGTTCTCCTGCTTCCCCGACGCCTTTGCCGTCGGGGTCTGGAGGGGCATATAGATGGTTAATGCAGGGGCACCGCGGTACCGGGATAGTTCATCTACCTTTCTGTCTGTCAGTTCAATTGCCACACGTAGCGCGTCTTTCATACATTCAACCTACCCACGCTGGACTCGTAGCGCCAAACCGGCGATATCGAGACAGCGAATGATGTATGCTGTGGGGATAAGAGGAGCACACCATGTCTAGTCAGTATCACGAACCGCCTGAAGAACTCTCGCCCCGAATCCGGGACCTGACCCGGATCCTGGTGAGTCTCAAAGAGGAGATCGAAGCGATCGACTGGTACAACCAGCGCATCGAACTCGCCTCGGACGACCAGGTCCGAAGCATTCTCCGGCACAACCAGATGGAGGAGATGGAGCACGCGAGCATGGCCCTCGAGTACCTCCGTCGCAACATGGAGGGGTGGGACGAGACGTTGAGGACCTACCTTTTCAGCGAGGGAGACATAACAGCCCTCGAGGAGGAGGCCGAGGGCCACGGCCACCAGGGTGGACAGGGACGAGGCGAGGCCTCCGGCGGAGGCCTCGGTATAGGAAGCTTGAGAGGAGATAGATGATGGATCTGCTGAAACGTGACCTCGCCCCAATTACCGACGTCGCCTGGGAGGAGATAGACCGGCAAGCTACCCGGGTCCTTCGCAGCCTGCTGACGGCGCGGAAGTTCGCCGACATCCTCGGACCCTACGGACCGCAGTTTGGGGCGGTCCCCGCCGGACGCCTCGATATCGTGAAGGGCTCCGGCAAAGCAATCCCCGACTACGGCGTTCACAAGGTCCACCCGCTCCTGGAGGTGCGGATTCCCTTTGACCTCGATATCTGGGAGCTCGACAACGCCGCCCGGGGAGCGGACGACATCGATCTGTCCAACCTGGAGGAGGCGGCTACAAAGATTGCCGCCTTCGAGGAGGGGATTCTCTACGCGGGCTCCCGGGAGGCCGACATTCCCGGCATCGCCGAAGCTTCCTCACAGCCGTCGGTGGCGTATGACCAGAATCCCGCTTCCTTTCTCAAGGCCGTCGCCGAGGGGGTAACCCAGCTTCGCGCCTCGGCGGTAGAGGGGCCCTACGCCCTCGTGGTGGACAAGCCGATGTGGTCCTATCTCTCGAGCTCCGTCCAGGGCCGGCCGCTGCGCCACCACCTGGAGTACATCCTCCAAGGCCCGGTGCTGCTGAGCACCTTTACCGAGAGCTGCTACCTCGTCTCGATGCGGGGAGGCGACCTGGAGCTGGTGATCGGTCAGGATATCGCCATCGGCTACAGCTCTCACGATAAAGATCGGGTGAGGCTCTACTTTACCGAGTCCTTTACCTACCGGATCCTCGACAGCAGTGCCACCCTCTTTTTTCAGGGAAAGGCGTGATACCGCAGCTTATCGGTACGAAAAAGTCCGCGGAGACCCGGAAAGTGGAACGATACCTCAAGGAGCGGGGGATCGCCTATCAGTTCGTCGATCTGAAGGAGCGATCCCTTGCTCCCCGGGAGCTCGACGAGGTGGCCGCGGCGGTGGGTGGACACGACGAGCTCATCGATACCGAGTCGAAGGCGTTCAAACAGCGAAAGATGGGCTACATGGTCTACGATAGTCGTGAGGAGCTTCTCGAGGAGCCGCGGCTGCTCAAAACCCCGATCCTGCGCTGCGACGCGGGCGTGGCCGTGCTACCGGAGGCTGAGCGCCTCGAGGAGCTGCTCGGCTGACCTTAGAGAAAGGTGAGATACCGAGCGGTCCTCTGTGAGACCTCCGCGTAGTAGCCGCGGTGCTCCTCGGGGAGGAGGAGGGCGAGCTGGTACATGATTTCATCGGTCATCTGCCGGAGCTCCCCCATACTCGCCCTTCGCTCCCCCCGTTTCGGCAGGAAAAAAGGTGGCCCGACCCGAAAGGTTATCGGCGTTCGCCGGAGCCGGCGGATGTTTCTCGAAAAGTCGGTTATCCCCCACTGGACCATAGGGTAGATCGGCACCTGCTTCGCCGTGGCGAGGAGCGCCGTGCCGGGAAGACCGCGTTGGAGCCCCCCTCCCTTGCTCCGGGTTCCTTCCGGAGCGATACCGAGAAACATCCCTCGGTCGAGGGCGCGCAGCGCCCGGCGGATCGCCCGCGGGTCCGGCCTGCCCCGGGTAACCGGGATCATCTGCCACAGCTGCATGAAAAACCGGGTTGCCGGGTTCTCCCAGAGCTCCCGTTTCGCAAGGCCGGTTGCTCTGCGAGGTTGGATCAGGACGTAGTAGATCGGCCCCTCGAGGTTGGTTGTGTGATTCGAGACGAGGATTGCCGGGCCTTCCGGGGGCAGCTTGGCGAGCTCATCCCCATCGATGCGGAACAGAAGCTTGAGAACACCCCTGATCAGGGCGTTAACGAATCGCTCGAACACTGGTTACTTTCAGCGTCGGCGCCGGCCCCCCGGGGCAAAGCCCGAGGCAACCAGACCGAGAACCGCCCCTCCCGCTCCCATGAGCAGGATGTTTCTTCGCATTTCGTCGATCCCCGTAACCCGCCGCGCCGCCCGCTGGAGAATATTCTCGCTTCCGGTAATGAGGGTCGAAATCGCAACGTAGCTGTTTCCCATCCGGCCGAATATTAGATAGCCGACGACGAGGCCCACCACGCCGCACAGCAGCACAATACTTCCAAGACGCTTCATTTGACTTCCTTTAGAGAGCAACAATGCCAGCCTGTACCCAAAAAGCTACCACGGAACCGTCGGAAGGGACAGACCCCCTCGCAGGCGGTCTCCGGGTGCGGGCAGTCGGAGCGGTTCATCCCCGCGCCTGCGGGGACCAGTCAAGGCGGTCTCCGGGTGCGGGCAGTCGGAGCACGGGGCGAAGAGAGGTGCTGTTGGGTAAAAAAGTGTAAAAAACTCGTGCAAATCGCCGAGGGTTCGATTATAGTCCATCCTGGTGGGAGCTAGTGCGGCAGCGTCATCGCCTGCTCCCGGATCAGTATGATCTTTACCATATCTCCTTACTAAAGGTGTGCCGGGGCAAAAGGTGAAAGTAAGGTGGAAAATTGTTGCGGTAGTCCTCCCGCTGCTGGCGGTAACCATAGTACTCACCGGGGCCTCGGCGGTTTTTTCGTCAACTCGTGGCATAACGCGGATAGCCCAGGAGTTTCTCGGCTTTAAAGCGACGGAACTCCAGAAACATGCAAACAGCCAGTGGGCGCTCCTTGTAGAAAACGGCTTTACCGAGCGGGAGGACATGGTTGCCGCGACTCAGTCGGGGATCATCTCCTTCGCCGCGAGTCTTATGCGTAACGAGTCCGAGCTTATCATCGCAACCGATGCAAACGGTCGCCTGGTCGGCTCCACCTTGCCCCGACTCGAGCTCTCAGAACAGGAACGCGCGCGGCTCTCGCAGCTCTACGCCGAGGAGCCGCCGGGGATGGTTGATATCACGATCGGCGGTGTCGAACGGGTCGCCACAGGTTTTCTCTTTGAGCCCTTTGACTACTTCTACCTTGTTACCGACGAGCGGGCCGCCTTTTACCGCGACGTGGAGCGGATAATCCGGGAGAGCGGGGTAATCCTGGTGATCGCCCTCACAGCTTCCATAGCCCTGCTGTTTCTGCTCTCCCAACAGCTTACCAACCCGATCGGCCGCATAGTCGGCACCATGCGCACCATCATCGAGAGCAGCGACATGGGGTCCCGGGTGCCGGTGGAGTACAAGGACGAGACCGGAGAGCTCGCCCACACCTTTAACATCATGATCGGCGAACTCGACAAGGCGTACGCCCAGATCAAGAACTACGCCTTCAAGGCGGTCCTCTCCCAGAAAAAAGAGTACAAGATCCGAAACATCTTTCAGAAGTACGTCCCCCAGGAGCTCATCGACCGTTTCTTCGAGAATCCCGAAGGGATGCTCGTCGGGGAAAACCGGGAGCTCTCAGTGCTTTTCTCGGATATCCGGAGCTTTACCTCGATCTCCGAAGCGATGGAGCCGGACGACCTGGTGGACTCACTCAACCGGTACTTTTCGGTAATGGTCGACATCATCATGAGCCGCAACGGGGTGATCGATAAGTATATTGGTGACGCGATCATGGCGTTCTTCGGTGCTCCGGTAAGCCACGAGGACGACCCACTCCAGTCCGTGCTCGCCGGCGTCGAAATGACCGAGGGCTTGCACAAGTTCAACGAGAAGCAGCGGGAGCTCGGAAAGCCTGAGTTCAAGATCGGTGTGGGCATTAACTACGGAACGGTAACGGTCGGAAACATCGGAACCGAGCGCAAGATGGATTACACGGTTATCGGCGACATGGTCAACCTCGCCAGTCGCCTCGAGGGGTTGACCAAAAAGTACGGCGAACAGCTCATCATCGCTGAGAGCCTCTTTGACCACATCAAGGATGAGCTGCCCTGGCGGCTCCTCGATACGGTGGCGGTCAAGGGGAAGACCCGGGGTGTGCGGATCTATACCGTCCGCCGGAGCCTCGACGAAGCGACTTCCGAGGCGTGGAGGCTCCACAACGAGGGGATGAGCCTCTACTACAACCGTCGGTTTGACGAGGCCGCGACGCTCTTTGACCGGGCCGCAGAGGCGCTCCCGGGGGACCGGGGAGCCGCCACCATGGCCGAGCGAAGTCGCCGGTACATCGGTACTCCGCCACCGGAGCAGTGGGACGGTGTCGAGATCATGACGGAGAAGTGAGGGTGCATCGGCTGAGGGCTCTGCTGCTACTTTCACTGATCACCTCGGTCCTCTCGATAGAGGTCGCAATCGCCGAGACCCTCACCGCCCGGGTCTCGGTGCCGGAGGTCGAGGATCTCCTCGAGCAGCGGTACAACCGGGTGGTCGCCGACGCCGTCGCGCTCTCCCTGCGGCAGTTCGGCTTTGAGACGGTAGAGGCGGAGGCGGACCTGGATGTACGCATCGAGTCCGCTGCCTACCCGCCGAGGCTCCATCTGTCCATCTCCGCCTTCGACGCCGCCTCGGGAAGCCTGGTTGCCGGGGTCAACGGCTCGGGACGGACCAACGTGACCCTCCTCAACTCGGTGGACGCACTCCTGTCGGTCCTCGAGGAGGAGCTATCCCGCTATGCAGGCTATCTCGAGTCAGGCAACCCGTACGTCCCGATTCCCGAGACCCGGGAGCTCAGGTTCGTAAACCAGGATAACCGTCCGATACTCGTCTACCTCAATACCGGGGAGCAGCTGCTTGCGACGGAGGAGCCCGAGGCGTTGAGCGAGGAGCTCACCGTCGCCCTGGGCACAACGCTTCCGATCGCCTTTTCTGCGCCCTTCTCCGAGGAACTCCAGGAGACGGTGGTCGTAACCGACCTTTCCGAGCCGATCGTCATTCCCGATCTGCCGGAACTCGAACGGTTCGCGGCTTCGCTGCGCTACTCTTTTGGACGGATGGTCGGCGTCGGCGTCGGCGGGCGCTGGTATCCGGTGCCGGACCGGTTCTATATCTCCGCTGAGAGCGACATCTTTCTGTCGGGCTACGGTATGCCCCAGACGATACTCCACCTCGACAACCGCTTCCTCATCGGCGTCAGACCGGGTTCGGCGAGCCGAAGGTTCCGCTACTCTCTCGGGACCGGTGCGGGCGTCATGGTCTCCCTCCCGGGCCCGGAGATCACCTCCTTTGTCGACCCCTATCTCAATCTGGTAAACCTGACCCTCGAGTACAAGCTGCGCCGCTTTGTGCCGTTTCTCCGACTCGGCGCCAATTACGTCCTCCCGGGGAACTTTAATCTGGTTCCCGAGGGGGTAAGCGACCCGTACTTCAGCCAGGCTCTCTCCCTGGGGGTGCGCTACGTATGGTAAGGCAGACGGCTCAGGCACCCCCGCGCCGGCGGCTACGCCTGCTGCTTTCTGGGCTGCTTACGCTGCTGCTACTCTCCTGTGAGATCGTCCAGACGACCCCGGTGGAGGCGTACCTGAGCTACACTCTGGGGGAACTCGACGTCGACGGAAGGATTCCCGACCCCCTCAAAGAGGTTGAAGTCCGCGTCCTCACCGAGGATGGGGTCGGCTACCTCGCTCTGTTTGCCCGCGCCCAGCGCCGGGCGGACAACGATGAGCTGCTGCTGATCGATGACGGACTCTCCTTGCGGCTGGAGCGAAACGACGAGTTTCCGGTACGCCTCCCTCTCGGTGGCCTGGTAACCGAGAGCGGCGAGCTGATTCTCGGCAATCTGCTGTACAATCCCGATACCGCTTCGATCACCAACACCACCGCCCCCGACGCGACCTACTTTACCGGTACTCAGATCGGGGGCAACTACTACGTGGTCCAGTCAGGGGGCGTGGAAAACTCGATACAGATAGAGGAGTTCAACAACAGCTTCATCTCCCTTACAACCAACGATGTTACCCTCGCCTCGGGTACGGTTTTCCAAACAGGTGAGGTCTTTGTCCACGACTACCTCGACGAGGAGGGAGCGCGGTATATCGTGGTCATAACCGGTAACTTCGAGGCGGGCCGCTATGTAACCGAAATTCCGGTGAGCGAGCTTCCGACGCTCTCAGGACCGCTTTTTAACGACACCGACCCTGGGGCCTCGGCGTTTCCCACGGTTCGCATATCCGGCGGCCGAGCTGAGACGGCGATCAAAACCTGGGAGGGGATTATCTCCTGGGATGAGGAAACCTCCCGGTTCACCCGATTTGATTCCGCCACCGGGGATAAACTCGACCATTTCGACCCCGGCAGATTCCAGGACCAGGAGTTTCTCGAGCGCTACCGCCCCGCTTTCTTTGTTACCGGCAGGAGTTATCTCCTCCTTGACCGGGAGCGGCGCCGCATCTACGAGGTTGCCCCGTGGTGGTAAAGGCTTTCTCCCTGCTTTTTTTGCTCCTTTTGCTCCTGTCCGCCGTCCCCCCTACGGTCGCAGCCCAGGCGCCACCGGATGAACGCACCCGGGTCGGCGTCCTCGGTACCAGCGAGGAGGATCAACAGTTACTGCGGAGGCTCCTCGGGAGCGCTGTTAATATTCTTGCTTCAAGCCACCCGGAGGCGCTCTTTGTAGACGCTCGAGGGTTGCTGGTGGAAGGCGAGCCTGATCTGGAGCGGGCGGAAGCGCAGATCCTCGATCTCCTCCTTCACCTCAGGGTCCGGACCTCCGGCGCCGACGAGGAGGGAAACCTCATCACCGCCGAGCTCTACGATGTGCGGGGGAGGCAGCAGATCGCCTCCCTGGAGCAGCAGGTGGTCGTAGAACGACTCGGCCGGTATCTACGCTCCCGGAGCTGGGAGGAGCTGGTCGCCGAGCTCTCCGGACCGATCCAACGGTTTCGACCTTTTTCGATCCTTACGGTGCGCACCGAACCGGGGGCGACGGTCAGCTTTGGAGCCCAGCTCCTCGGTGCGGCCGACAGCCGAGGAATCCTGGAGGCGGAACTCCGTAACATGCGCAACTACGAGCTTCGATCGAGTCGGGAGGGGTATCGGAGCGAGGAGACCACGGTGTTTCTCCGGCGGGAACCTCTTGAGGTCACGATCGACCTCCAACGGTATCCTGTCTGGATGGTGGAGCTCGGCGTGATCGGCCTCTCATCTCCGGTGATCGGCGCCGGGAGGTTTGTTCGGGATACGCAGCTCTACCTGAGCGGGGAGATCAACACCCGATTAGTAACCTTCACCCCCTTGCGGGGAACAAACCTCGCCTATGACGATGACTGGAGGCTCTTTTCCAACACTCCTGTCAGTGAGTTAAGCGCCGCCGGGGATCTCTACCTCCGGGGGCGGGACACGCTGTTGCGCCCTTACCTCGGAGGGCAGCTTACCGGCCGGTTCCACCACGGGGAGGAACAGTTCGGCTTTGATCCGGTCCTCCCCGCTTCATTTGCCCTGCGTGGCGGAGGACAGCTCGAGCTGTCCGAGCGGTTCTATCTCTCAAGCCGTATAGAGAGCCGTTTTTACTTCATAGCGGCGGAGAGTTTCCTCGCAGGTTACCCGTTCCACTACCGCTTCGGCGCAACACCGATTCTATGGAACCCGGCACTCCTCTACCTCGGCGGGAGGTTCGCCCTATGAGAACACGCGAGCGACCTGCCCGGCGCCTCGGCGCCGCCCTGCAACAATTACTGCTTATCGGGCTGCTGCCGTTGCTCATCGGCTGTTACCTGGTTCCCTACGACGAAGACGCGGTGGCCGGTGCCCTCCTCGCCCGGGAGCTCACCGAACTCGCCGTGGTCGGCCCCGGGGGAATCGAGTTTGCGGAGGATGAACCTCCCACGGGAGAGTTCTTTCCCTATCTCGGCTTTGGCTCCGGCGGCTACATGACGCAGGTTTCGGGGGACACCCTCTCGATCTATCACTTTACCGCTTCCGGGGCCGAACAGATCCTATCGACGAACTTCGAGACTGAGCAGACCGTTGATCCCTACGCCGCCTGGGCAGTCGGTACGGGCAGTGTGGGAGCGACCCCACCGCTCTTCGTCGCCGAGGCAAACCAGTATTTCAACAACCTGTCAGCCTGGGATCCCACGGGTCTGGTAAACGAGACAGCGCTTCCGCCCCTGCTTTCGGCGGAGTTCGGCGGAGAGGATCCGAACATCGTGGGGCTCCACTTCTGGTCTGAGCCCGACGGCACCGACGTCATGGGGGTCCTTGCCCGCCGGAACGACGCCTCGAGCTTCAAGGAGGCTAGATTTACACTGAACGGCAACGGAACCGTATCCGCTCCCACCTATCCGGCGGGTGGGATCTTTAACCTCCCGAACCTCACCGACGACATCCTCATCTACAACGGGTCCCTCGTGGTAGACCCGGATAACGGGCTCACCTACTTTACCGTACAGGATGATGAGAACCTGATCACCTACCGCTGGTCCACCTCGGACCCGCCCGCAACCCTCGCGACGATCACCCTCGCAGGGGCGGCGCAGTACGTCAGGATCAACGGGACCCTCATCGCCCGGGCCGGCAGTGAGCTCATCGAGTACGACAGCGATGGGGGCGAGATCAACCGTTGGAACGCGGGAAGCGTCCGCGCCATCGGCAGATACTGGTCGGGGAGCTCGGTGGTGGAACTCCTCACCGCCGTGGGCACTGCCTCCGGCATCCCCGACCCGAGCGCCACGGCCACCCTCTACGCCTGGTAGGAGCCGTCGGTACCGGCGGCGTTCTATCCCTCCGCGAGCAGGAGCTCGAGTTCGTCGAGAAAGTCCCGCAGCAGCTCCTGGTCCGCCGTGGCCCGCTCGCTGCGAATCCGTGCGAGCCGCTCCGTCGAGTCGCCGAGGAGGGAAAGCTCATAGACCAGGTCCGCCATCTCAACCATGGCGTTCTCCCGTCCGCTGCGCTGGTACGCCTCCTCATACCGCCGCACCTCATCAAGGAGGTCCGGGAAAAAGCGTGCTACGGCTGTTGAACCGAGAAACTCGTCGAGCCGGAGCCGGGACTCGAGCAGATCAACGTCCTGGGGCTGGGCGGGAAGGGTCGCAGCAACGCTCTGGTAGGAGGCGTAGAGGTTTTCAGCCTGGTCGAGCTGCTCCTCCACCTCCCGGAGTCGGTCGAGCTCAGCGAGGAGCGTCGGGTCCACGGCGTCCCCACCCTCTCCGGCTTGAACCGCCGCAAGCTGCCCCCGCAACCTCGCCTCGCTCCGCCGACTCTCGGCGAGCGCCTCGTCCCGCTCGGTAATCGATGCCTCGAGCCGGCTGATCTCACTGTCGAGGGTATCGACCTGCTCCTGGAGCTCCACAATACGTCCCTGCCGCTGGTCCCGCTGCTCCTGCAAGGTGGCGATCTGCCCCCGGAGACTCTCCCGCTGGGTCTCGAGGCTCTCTCGCTGGGCGGTGAGTGTGGCGACCTGCCGCTCGAGCTGCTGGTTCCGGGTATCAAGACTCGAAACCTCCTCCCTCAAGGAGGCGATCTGCTCAGTTTCGGCCCCGCCGGATTCCTCGAGCGCCGCCTCGAGCGCCCCCTGCTCGACGGTGAGGGCGAGGATCTCCGCCTCCAGATCCTCCTCTACCCTCTCGAGGGTAGAACGCAGTCCTGATACCGCGTCCCCCCGGAACCGGGAGGTTGGATAGAGCTGCAAAAGCAGGGTGTAGGCGTCGATAGCCTGGCTCGGCTCGTCCGCTTCAAGGGCGGCTTCGGCCTCGACGATGAGCGCCTCGGCGGCTTGTTCATCCGCGGCGAGGGCACCCTCGCCGGCTCCCAGGCGGCGAGCCTCGATAAAACCGTAGCTTTCGGCGACAGCGGGAATCGTCTCAACCGCCTGGCGGTAGAGGTTTGCCGCGAGCTGCTCATCCCCCGCGGCGAGAGCCTGTTCAGCCTCGAGGTTGAGTGACTCGACCTCCCGGAGGAGGTTAGCTTCGCCGAGTCGCGCAATGGTCTCGGGGTTGGTCGTCTGCTGGATGGTTTCAATGTAGTCCCGCAAGGTCCGCAGGAGAAAGAGATTCGCACCCCGCTCCTCCCGGAGCGCCTCGACCTGGATGGTTGAAGCCTCATTGAGGAGCGCTTCGAGGGTGTCGAGTCGGCTGAGGGCACTCTCGTACTCGTTGTTCTGGATGTCCTCGGAGACCGAGGCGTACAGGCCGGTTACCTGTCCCCGGACGAGGCTTTCCCGCTCCCGGGACTGGGAGAGTCGGGTGAGCTCCCGCTGCGCCTCGGTGAGCTCCGCCTCCGAGAGGGCGAGGCGCGCCTCGAACTCGTTCTGGATCTCGCCGATCCGTGCCTCGCTCTCCTGGAGTATCGCCTGACGCTCCTGGTTCGCCTGCGCGAGGGTCCGGCTGAACTGCCGCTCGAGGACGTCGAGATCCTCTTCGAGGCGCTGCCGCTCTGCGACCATCCGCTCCCGGAACTGGGCGATCCGCTCGTTGTACTCCTGACGCTTCTCCGCCTCGAACTCCGCGAGTCTCGCCTCGACCTCCGCCTCCGAGAGGTTGAGCGCCTCAAGGCGTCGGCGCTCGGACTCGAGCTCCGCCTCGAACTGACGCTCGAGCTCGTCAATGCGTCGGGAAATCTGGCCCTCCATGTCCTGAGCGAGGGCGAGGCGCTCCTGGTCGATCGACTCGAGGCGGGCGACAATCTGCTCGATCTCCGCCTCCTTCTCCCCCAGGCGCGCCTCAGTCTCCCGACGGATCTCCTGGATAAGGCGGCTCTCCGTAGCGGTTACCGACTGCTCGGCGCTCCTGATCGTCTCCTCGTCGCTCTGGAAGAGAAAGAAGAGGGCTGCGAGCCCTCCTGCAAGAAGAAGAACCCCGGCGAGGTTTATAAGCAGAGGGAAGAGAGCACCGTTTCGCTCCGGGGAGTAGCTGAGGAGCTCCGGAGAGATCTTGATCCGATTCTCCGCGGCAACCCGTTCTATCTCCGCCCGGATCTCCCGCTGATCCACCTCTGAGATACCCGCACTCTCTCCGCCCGGAAAATCGACAGGATCACTCATACATCCATCTCCTCCGGATAAAACTATCCGCCCTCGCAGACGGCAGTTCAAGTCCTTTTTTCCTTTTTCTCTTTCCCGACGCGTGAAAAATGGTTAGTTATACGGTAAGATTCAGGAATAGCGGCATTGGTCTTCTTCTACGGTCAAGCCAGAACGCCGGCTCTTTGGCAGAACGATCACGCGAGGGTGCAGACGTATGGCAAAAGGCGTATTTTTTTTGGGGATTCTCTCCGTCACACTCCTCCTGGCAAGCTGCGAGCAGCTTGTAACCGCCCCGACCGATGTTGCACCGTCAGTTTCGGAGAGCTTCGACCTCGAGCCGCCCGGAGATCCGTCGGTTGGAGGGGCTCTCTATCTCGACATCGACACAGACCTTCCTCCCATCATGAACTGGTCGAGCGGGGGAAACGGCGGGACCGGGGTCTTTCGCTGGAGGATCAACGGCGGCCCCTGGACAACCACCGTCACCCCGCCACCGCTCTATCTCAACGAGGTAGACTCCCTCGGGGAGTACCGTTTTGAGGTGCAGGAGCGGGACATCGCCGGCAACTGGTCCGCATCCGCCTCTACGACCTTTCGTATCGTTATCGACCTTCCCCCGGCGCCGGTTGTCACCGCCGAGGCGATAGTAAACGGGACCCCTACAGCAATTTTCTCCGGAACCCCCGTAAACGACACGACTCCAGGTTGGGATTGGACCGACATAGGAACCGACGACGTCCTCGCGAACTGGCGCTACAGCTTCGACCAGTCGAACTGGACTGAGACGACGGGGCAAATCTACACCCCCGCGCCCCTCGAAGACGGGACCTACACGCTCTATGTGCAGCAGGAGCAGGTCCTTGGGGGGTGGACCGCCGCGGGCTCCCACGTTGTACAGATCGACACCGTGCCGCCGCCGATACCTGACATCTTTTTCCGAACCACCGGGGGAAGCTACATTCAGGAGACAGGGGAGGTCATTACACATAGCAATTTCCTGGAGTTTCAGATGAGAAGCGTCCTGGGCGGGGGCGGAAGCGGCGTAACCGACTGGGAGTACGGCGGGGGTGACCTCAATCCCGGCGTTCTCGCCGGCACCGACGTCACCCTCGCCGGCTTAAGCGAACTTCCCACCTTGAGCGGGCTCAGCGCCGGGGAACGGGACGCTGCGGGGAACACGAGCTTTGGACCTACCGGAGTTAGAGTTGCTCAGGACATCGGCGCTCCCACGGTCTCCGGACCTTCGGTTACCGCGGACCAGACTCCGACCTGGAGCTGGACCAACACAACCGCCGGTGAGGGCAGCTACCGCGTGCTGATCGGTGATGGGCCGGTGGGCTTCGCCGGGATCGACACAGTGGTAACCGGGACGAGCTTTACCCCCTCGGCGGACCTTCCGACCGGGGAAGCGACTCCCTACACGGTAACGGTACGGGCTATCGACAAGTACGGATACGAGTCCTTCGACGGAATCCTCGCCGGCGGGACCGAGGTCGTCCCCGGGGGAGACCTGGATATCTCCATCACCCTCGATGAGCCGGAGGATCTGGTTATCAACCTCACCGGAGACACCTCGGTGGATCGGACGACCGGTACCTTCAACGCCTCGGTAGCCCCGGCCTTTACGGTGGAGAGTTACAACTGGTACGTGGACGGCGTCTCCCGGGGCACCGACAACGACATCTCCTTTACACCGGCGGATCTGGATCCACCACTCCTCGCGGGAACCTACCGGCTGCAGCTCTTCTACACTGTATTGGACGGGGCGGGTAACCCTCAGCTCTATTCAGCGGAGTTGTACTTTGATGTCACCAACTAAAGGGGCGCCCCGGGGCGCCCTCCTCGCCGGGGCGGTTGGCCTGGTCCTGCTTCTCTCGGCGTGTATCAACCCCTTAGGCGGGGGTTCGGACTCCTCCGGTGGAGGCGCCACGACCGCTCCCCAGAGCAGCCCGACCGGCAGCCTCACCGTCTCCCTCGGCGGCATCGGTGCGAGCACCGTCTCCCCCGGGGCCGGCGCCCTTGCGGCAAACACCGCCTACTACTCGATCCTCCTCGAGGACCCGGCGGCAAACTTCGGAGACATAAGCGATACGAACGTCCCCTCAGGAGCATTTCCATACACCTTCCCGGGCGTTCCCGCGACAACCTGGAACCTGACGGTGCGCGCTTACAATAGCTCGGACCAGCTTATCGGCAGGTCCGCACCGACGGAGGTTACGGTTACCGGGACGGGGGCATCTGTGGCTGTTGCGCTCTCTGCCGTCCAGAGCGGAGCGAGTGGCCGCTTTCAGTACAACCTCTCCTGGCCTGCGGCGGAGGTAGACTCTGCACAGGTTATTCTCTTCGGCCAGATAACCGACCCCACATCCCCTCTCGGTAACGGAACCGACATCGGCCTCATGTCAGGCACCGACTATACCGTCGACATCGCCTCCGGCGATCTTGTGATCAACACCGCTCTGCCCTCTGGGCTCTACTACCTCGAGGTGGTGCTGAGCAACAACAGCGTTGATTATCCCGCCGTCTACGAGGCGGTGCAAATCTACGACCACCTGGTCAGCGCAAAGAGCGTGACGATCGCGGCAGACGAACTGACCGATCCGCCCCCGGCGCCG